>CAZFWN010000037.1:0-16581 GCA_964522745.1 uncultured Ktedonobacterales bacterium | reverse complement strand
GCATCTGACCGGCCAATCGGATGATGGTGTGATGCAGGATGTTGGCAGAAAGTATCCAATCGATGATGAGCGAGGAACGGCTGTTGATGCTCAATAAGCCGGCCAATGGAGAAGAGCCTGCGACACAGCCAGAGCTAGCAGAACCAGAAAACGACAGTACAAAGCCAGGCGACGAAGAACTGCTGACGCTGGTGGAAGCGGCCCGCAAGGGCGATCAGGCCGCGTTTGAAATGCTGATGGCACGTTTTCAAACGCCGGTGCGCCTCTATCTGGCAAATCTCGTTGGAGACGAAGAGCAAGCCCGTGATCTGACGCAAGAGACCTTCTGGCAGACATGGAAAGCCTTGCCCGCTCTGCGCGATCCCACTTCTTTCCGCTCGTGGCTTTTTCGGGTGGCAACCAATCGAGGGCGCTCCTGGCTGCGCCATCGCCGGCTGATCGGCTGGGTCTCGCTGGAATGGCTCAGTGGCAACACGGAAGAGGGCGCCAGCAGACGAGAGGGAACTGGCGGCGCGGGCGACGAAGCGTTCCAGGCGCCGGAAAGCGGCTTTGAAGAGCGGCTGATCGAAACTGAAACGCTGCGCCAGGCGCTGCATCAGGTTCCGCTAGAGTATCGCTCCTGCCTGCTCCTGCACCTGAGCCTGAGCTTCACAGTGCCTGAAGTCGCCGGGCAACTGGGCCTCACGCCGGGTGCAGTGCGTATGCGGCTCTTTCGCGGGCTGGCGATCCTGCGCAAGGTATACCAACAGCAAAACATATGAAGAGAATAGTGCGCCGAAACGGCGCGAAAGATACCGTCAACGCGATCTGGGCGCTCACGCAAGAAAGCGAGGCAAGTATGTCCTCGACCTGTCCACATACCGATGAACTGCTGACGCTGGGAGCCATGCACCTGCTCTCGGTAGAAGATGAAGCCAGACTGGCAGAACGCCTCCGCTCCTGCCCGGCCTGCCGGGCGCGCTGGGAAGAGTATCAAACCCTGGCGGCTGCTCTGCCCCGACTGGTAATGGCCGAAACCGCGCCCTCGGCAGTGGTCCGCACCAACACCACTCCCAGCTTGAACGGAAAAACGCCTGCTCATCTTCCGATGCTGAGGATAACTGCTCAGCAACAAGAAGAGCAGGACAGCGATATATCTGGTCTCTCCCATCTGGTAGCGAAGCGCTCTAAGCATCACCACACCAGCCAGCAGCTCGTAAGCATCATGAGCAGCCTGGCCGCAGTGATCGTACTCGTTGGGCTGGTTGGCGGCTTCTGGCTCCTGACGCTTGGGCGAACGCATGGACCTCTCAAAAAGAATGGCATCTCTGCCGCACCAACGGCGGTGATCGGCAATACGTGTATCCATCCTGCCGCCAATCAAACCGGCCAGGCCACCTGCGCGCTCGTCGTGATGAATTATGCAGCTACGCCTCCGACGCTGGTAGCCCTTGATCCTGCTACCGACAAGCCGCTGCCGGGACTCAAGCCCTTGCCAGTAGGCAATGCGCTTCTTGCAGCAGCCTCAGCGGACCGGCATGTGCTGGCGCTGGGGGTTATCCCCAGCAATTACGTCCCTGGCGACCAGTCCGACCCGCCCTATATTCAGATGGTCTCCCTCGATAGCTGGCGGCTCGGCCCCAAGATGCTGGTGGGCGATGAGATTCAGGCGCTGGCAATGACCACCGATGGGTCAAATATCTATGCCGTGAGCGGAACCTACAACCAGGATGGCTCAACACAGGCATTCCTCCATTACTATACCTATAACCGCAGAGATTCAACCTGGGCACATCCCTGGAGATCCTCACTTCCATTCCTGCCGGATAACCAGAGTTCGTTCGCGCTCTCGGCGGATGGCAAAACCGCCTATCTCTTTAGCGCGGCAATCCAAACCCCAGAACTGGTGGCCGTATCCTTAAAGGTTAGCAGCGCGAGCAGTTCGCCTACCCTCCCACGACAGCAGCTCCCGCTGCCATCCATTGCCCCTGGCGGCGAGCCATCTGGTGACTCAAACTATATCTACCAGCCAGGCGATACTATCGCTGAGGTCTATCAGCCCGCCGCCATTTTCGCCCCGACGCAAAACCGGCTCTATATCGTCCACACAGAAAAAGACGACGTGACACAAGAAGTGATCGCCGTCGTCAATCTGGCGCAGATGTCGCTCATTGGGCAGGATATACCAGTTCATGGGGCCAACCTGCCATTGGCAAGGGAAGATAGCCTGCCATCTTTGCCAGCTCACCCGCAGCTCGCGCTCAAGCCGGCCAAAGGGCGCCCCTACAACGGGCAAAGCGTGCAGGCAACCATCTCGCCAGATGAGCAATGGATATACATGAGCGAGACCACCTATACTGCTCAAATCAGCAACGGCGTCTGGAGCGGCGAGAGCCAAAAAAACCTGGGCATGTGGCAGGTGAACGCGCAGACTGGGCAGGTCGTCAAACAGTGGGATCAGGGAAATGCCTATTTCACGCTGACTATGAGTCAGGACGGCAAGGAACTCTACTGCTTCGGCCCCCCGCCGGTCAGCAACCCGTCCAACTCCTTGGCGCTGCTCATCTTCAATCCAGCACAGGGCCGGGTCGTCAGTTGGTTCGATATGAACACAGGCTCATTCATTGTTGTACTCAGCCAGGCTCATACCTGAATGAAAAGCTCATGAATGCGCTCCATCGGGCCAACAGAAGAGTGGTCCGATGGAGCGCATTCATCATTTGAATGGCGAAGCGGGATCGTCGTTCAACTGGTGCATCAGGGTGTCCGGCGGGTTCACCTGGAGTGACATCGCGCCATCCAGCACCTCCTGGAGTTCATCGGGATTCAGATCGAGCCGGGGATCCCAGCCAAAGCGCTTCATATCCACCTTGCCATCTTCCCCAAATTCGATGCCCTCTTCTTCCAGCAAATTACGCATCCGATCACGCGCCCCGAAGGCACGGGCGCCGGACAACTCACCATCTTTGTTGATAACGCGCTGGGCAGGCACCTGTAAATCAGATGGCGTGGCGGCCATAATCCAGCCGACCATACGCGCGCCTCGCGGATAACCGACGGCAGCCGCCAGCCAGCCATAGGTCGTTACGCGCCCAGGCGGGCAGGCACGTACCAACGCATAGACTTTTGCGCTCAGCGAGCCAGCTTCAGTCTTCGTGATAGCCATCACTCTCCTCAATTTCATCAGCTTGTCTAAGAGACAGGAGCGTCTCCCTCAAGCAGTCACTCATAATATTCTGGCGCGTGGCGCAGCGTAGCCCATTGTTTAGGGTCGTGGCCGAAGATCACTCGCGCGCCTATTTCCTGGGCCAACTGGCGCAGACGGTCCATACTCTGCCTGGCCTCTTGCTCATTCCTGTTCGCTCCCAGCCGGTTGTTGTTCCAGAGCGCCTCTGTATAGACCGCATCAACGGTGAATAAGAATGGCCCAGTTTTAGGGAGGCGCACCAGCAGGGAAAGATGACCCGGCATATGCCCCGGCGTCTCCAACAACTGCACGCCTGGGGCCAGTTCATAATCCCCGGCAAACGTCTGGAACTTCACTCCCGGCCCATCGAAATAAGGACGGGGGCTTGTTGAAGCACGCTCCGCCGCTAATTCGCGTTCATGAATCAAAATCGGGCACGAGGTGAAATGCGGATTGCCGCCGCAGTGGTCGATATGGGCGTGCGTATTGACCACATAGCTTAGGTCAGCCGGCGTGAGGCCAAGCGTGGCAAGCTGCGCCACGACGGTCTCATGCTCCCCCATGATTGGGACAATTGCTGGGGGAGCACCCTCACCCTCTTCCGCCAGCGCGCGCGGGTTATTCACGCAGAAATCTGGCATACCTGTATCAATCAGTAGAGATTGCCCATCTACCTGAATCAACAGCGCCGGAACCGGAATCCGCATGCGCGGCCCCTTCGGCATTTCAGGGATGAGTTCCCGCGTTTCCATATCAAGCATCCCGCAGTGCAGAAAATAGAGGCGCATAACAACTCCTTCCTGCTGGCAACAACAGATAAGCCGCTTCTGCTCACAGACTATAGTATAACACGCACTCGAACGTTCGTTCTCGCAGAAAAGAGGGTGGTGCTTCAGCGATAGTGGCGAGCCAATTCAGAGGCGTAGCGCCTGCCAACTTCATCAACATGGATGCTCAGCCACTCGCTCAGATGGGTATGCGCCGTTGGGGGATGCTCAGAGATAAGCAAGTTTGCCATCAGCCCGGTAATTTCATCGCGCGTCAGGATCACATCGCCCAGCGCCACGCTCATCAACCTGCTGAGAGCATACATCACCCCTGGGCTGAGATGAATCAACTTGACCCTTTTATGGAGCGTCTGAGCAATCAAATGCACCAACTCATCGAAGCGATAGGTCTCCGGGCCAACGGCATCAAGCACCGTGTTTTCTTGCGCTTGGCCGGCCTTGACCATCAGGTCTGCCAGGTCTTCAACATAGATTGGCTGTAAACGATAGGCGCCCTCGCCCATCACAGCAAAGAGGGGAAACCTGCGCACAAGCCAGGCGATATTGTTAATCAGAATGCCCTCCGGGCCAAACAACACGGTGGGCCGCAGGATGGCATACGAAAGGCCAGACTCGCGCAATGCGCGCTCCAGTCCGGCTTTACCCTTGAAGTAGGGCAGAGGTGAATCTTCCGAGGGATTGGAGATGCTGATATAGACCACCCGGCGTACCCCAGCTTCTTTGGCTGCGCGAAAGAGTATGCGGGTGTTCTCAACGGCGCGATCAAAGGTCATCTCCCGATAGGCAAAGCGAATCCAATAGCTGATATAAAACGTCGAAACGCCTTGCAGACTTGCCACCAGCGCATCGAAGTTATCAAAATTGTAGGGGTAGACCGTTACCTGCTCGCCAAACGGATTGGGAGCATGAGGGTGGCCGGTGAGTGTGCGTACCTGCCGGCCCATCGCCAGCAGGCGGCGCGTCAGATACTTACCGGTGAAGCTCAACGCGCCAGTCACCATATCGATCTCTGGCGTTTCCATGCCCGCGCCTTTCTGCTGCAATGCAGCTAATCAATCAACTTGAGCAAACCAGCATCGCGCAGGTGGCTGACCTCGTTGATGCCTAACACCACACGCCTATCCGCCTGCACGCGCACCACGCTGACTGAAGTGTTGACAATAGGGAAGAAGAAATCGCGCTCCAATCCCAGCATGATCGCCAGATAGGCGTTAATTACGCCACCATGCGAGAAGATGGCAACGCGCTGCCCGGCATGTCGTGCGCCAATGCCATCGATAGCTGTCGCCACGCGGGCGCGAAACTCCGCAGATGGCTCACTGCCAGGAATGGCTGACCAATAGCCTACCCGCGACACGATTTGCACAATCGCGTCCAGCCGCGCCCGCAGTGCGGCAGCATACTCCTCCCGCGATACGTCCTTTGGCAATCCATCTCCGACCTGCCCCAGCCGAATCTCGCGCACCTCTGGCTCGATCAGCACCTCCAATCCGCGCAGATGGGCCAGCGGCGCTGCCGTCTCGCGCGCCCGGCGATAGGGGCTGCTGTAGATGGCATCAAAGGGGATGGTGCCCCAGCGCTCGGCCAGCGCCTGTGCCTGCTGTCGGCCAAGCTGGCTGAGCGGCTGATCATCATAGGTTCCGCCAGGCACAATCTCATCCCCAGCAGGCAGCGCATCACCATGACGAATTAAATACAGTTCAGTTGCCCCGTTTTTGAGCCGCAAAAATGAGTCCTTGGGAGGTTCAACGGTAGCCAAAGAGAGCATCTCCTTCAATAATTGGAAAGGGCATTAGAGCATCACTCCGCCCCGGCAGACTGCCAGCGCACGGCGCGCCAATGCCGGCACACCCTCGCGCAGCAGGGCAAAGAAGGGATCATCGGTCGTTCCGGCCAGATGACGTTTATAGCTGCCCTCCAGCAGAACCGCCAGCTTCCAGATCGCCAACGCCTGATAGAAGGCCACATCTTTGATGCGCCGCCCGGTCTGTTCGGCATAGCGCTCGGCAATTTCCTGGCGCGTCGGAAAGCCCACTGCCTCGGTAATACGCCAGGAGCCGATAGCAAACTCTTGTTCCGGGTCGCCAGCCTCGCGCCAGAAGGAGAGCAGATAGCCCAGATCGGCCAGCGGATCGCCCAGCGTGGACATTTCCCAGTCCAGAATTGCCACGAGGCGAACAGGAAGCTCGCCAGCAAACATCACATTATCCATCCGGTAATCGCCATGTACAATCGTCGCTGGCGGCGACTCCGGCAAATGCTCGCGCAGCCACTCGCTCACCTGATCGAGTTCAGGAATGGCGCGGTTGCGTGCGCCATCTAACTGACCCATCCAGCGTCGAATCTGTCGCTCCAGATAGCCCTCAGGCTTGCCAAAACCTTCCAGCCCAACGGCTTGCCAATCGACGCTATGCAACGCCGCCAGCGAGTCCACCAGCGCCAGCCCTAGCCTCCGGCGCGTAGCCGCCGTGTTCGCAAAAGGTGGCAGAGTCTCCCGAATCACAACGCCCTTCATCCGCTCCATCAGATAGAAAGGCGCGCCGATCACCGAGGTATCCTCACAGGCCAGCAGCGGCGCGGGCACCGGCACAGCCGTTTTGGAGAGCGCCGAAAGCACCCGATACTCGCGCAGCACATCATGCGCCGTCGGCAGCAGCGGGCCAAGCGGCGGGCGCCGTAGCACCCAGGATTGGCTGCCACGCTGAATAAAAAACGTCTCATTGGAATGCCCGGCAATTACACGCTCGGCGGTGAGCGGACCATCCGCGCCGGGTAGCTGCCCAGCCAGATAGCGCTCCAGCGCGGCCTCATCAACCAGAGGCGGCAAACTCATAGGCGCCCTCCCTCAAAAAGATCGATACCTTGCGCTAGAGATAATAGCACAAGCATGTGCGCTCAGGCTTCATTCACCGCGCAGAGGACAAACTTGAGGTAGCGCCCCTCTGGAAAATGGACGGGCACAGGATGATCGAGCGGCTGGCCGGCCTCGTGCAAGATGAGCAGACGCTTGCCCACATTGGCTGCCGCCTGGCTGAGCGTCTCTTTGAACAGATCGGGCGAGACATAGCTGGTGCAGCTTGCCGCTGCCAGCAATCCCTGCGGGCGCACGCAGCGCAGCGCCAGTTGATGCAGCCGGGTGTAGCCGCGCAGCGCGGAATGCAGATGTTTCTTGCTATGCGCAAAGCTGGGCGGGTCTAGAATCACCAGATCGAACGCCTGCCCCTCGCTGGCATAGCGCGAGAGCAGCACAAAGCAATCCTCAACCAGAAATTCATAGTGGTCAGGATCAAAGCCGTTCAGCGCAAAATTGGCCGCCGCCTCGCTGGCGCTGGCCGGCGCGCTATCGCAGCTTGTTACCGACTGCGCCCCACCGCGCGCCGCGTAGAGCGAGAACGCCCCCGTATAGGAAAAGCAATTCAGCACCGTGCGCCCGTCGCACCAGCCTTCTAAAAAGCGACGATTCTCGCGGTGATCGAGGAATAGCCCGGTCTTCTGCCCCTCAAAGAGATTGGCCCGGAAGCGCAGACCATATTCCTCAACGATCACCTCACGCGGAGGGAGCGCGCCCCACAGCCGTTCAACCTTGCCATCCTCTGCCGGCTCCTCACCAGCGCTGCGCGTGCGCGCCTCGTCCTCTTCGTCAGGCGCTTTCGCCCGGCGGCGCACCACAATGCCGCGCAGCGAAGCCGTTCCACGCAGCGCTTCGACCATCCAGGGGAGCAAGGTTTCTGCGCTCTCAGCATAGGTGTGTATGACAGCAAAGGGGCCATAGAGATCAACCGTTACGCCCGGCAAACCATCGGCCTCGCCAAAAACCCAACGATAGGCGCTGATGCCCTGCGCGCGCAATGGCTCGCGCAGCAGCCAGGCGCGGCGTACCCGCTCGCGCACCCAGACGGCGTCCGGCAGTTGGCGCGCCGAAAAGAGCCGGATGGCAATCTGGCTCTCTGCATCCCACAAGCCATAGGCGCTGAAGCCGCCGCAGCGCGCGCGCACCCACGCCCCAGAGGGCAGCGCCGGCGCTGCCACAATTTGATTGCGATAGACCCAGGGGTGCCCAGCCGCCAGCCGGGATTTCAGCGAGGCCGGCACCATAATCTCAGGCAGTTTCATGATTGGCGGAAGAATTCCAGCAGCATGCTATTAAACCGATCTGTGGCCTCCAGATAGGGATGATGGCTGCACTGCGGGTACATCTCCAGCTGCGCATCAGCGCGCAGCGAGCGCAACGTCGCTGAATCTTGTGCCGGCACGGTTCTATCCTCTGCGCCCCAGATAGCAAGCGTGGGCAGCGTTAATTCGGAATAATCGTGCCGCACCCGCTGATCGGTGCCCGCAATCAGATCAATGCAGGCGCGGCCCGCGCGCCTCAGCCCCTCTATCGCGTTTTGTTGTTGAAACGCCAGATAGGCGCTTTCGGCCCAGGCCAGCGCGCCCTCCTCGCTGATGCGCCCGCCAAAGCGCCAGCGAGCGCGCTCCAGCATCTCCTCGACGGTAGGCGGCGGCGCCTGGAGTCGGCCTAGAAAGAACCTGATCCGACCCAGCACCGTTGGCGTAATGATGGTTGGCGTCTGGGCCTGGGTCTGGCGGGCCGGGCGAAAGCGCAGCTTCGCCAGCGCCGGAGCCAGGCCCGGAATCGTCGCCACGCGCAGGATGCCCACATTGCGCCGCCCACCAAAACCTAGCGGAGCCACCAGCACCAACTTCTCCACACGCTCTGGGTAACGGCGGGCCAGCCGTACAGCAACCGCGCCGCCCATCGAATGCCCTACCACAAAGGTGCATTGCATGCCCAATGTGTCCATTACCTCGATCAACTGATCGACCCAACGATCCAGGCTATAGCGCCCACGCGGCTTAGCAGATCGCCCCATGCCCCATAATTCAGGGGCAACTACTCGATAGCCTGCTTTTGCCAGCGCGGCCACATTCAGCGAAAAATTCCGCGACGTGCCCCCAAAACCATGCACAAACAGGACCGGCTGCCCATCCAGCGGTCCTGACTCTATAAGAAATGTCGCCTGCTGCGGCTTTCCCAGCACCCGGCCAGCAAGCGCCTCAGATGTGAGCGAGATCGTCATAGTCAGCCCTCGTAAAAGTCATCCACAACAACAACGGCCAGCTGCACTTTCATCTGGCGAGCATCCTCTACTTTCCCCACTAAAATATATACAACAGCCCTGCCAGAAACCCTCTGGGTCTGTTCCTCTCTTGTACGCATCATCCAGGCTTTCAGTTGCATGACTCAGGGCCGCTGGCCCTCTTGCCAGAAGAAACTCAGTATGCTAGAGTTGCCAGAGGAACACAACGAGAGAATGATCCTGGCAAGGTAAGAGATTAGAAGCATATGGCAACAGAACAGGAACCTACTCCTCCAAATACGCAGCAGAGAACATCCCTGACCGACAGGTTACGCCGGCTCCCGCCCAAGGTGCCGCTGCTGAATGGTCGGATGATCGCTATTATCATATTACTGCTCATCGTTCTGGTAGCAATGGCGAAGGTCGGCTTCAGCCGCCCTATCACCACTTCGTTCAGTTGGGATGTCCCGACGACTGCCGCCCAGGGCGGGCAACCAACACCCTACGTCCCTCCGGTCTGCCCAGCCCTGCGACCAGACCCAACATTTAGCATCAGCCTGATCGACACGGCAACACATCGTCCTCTCTGCGAACGTAACCCGGAAGGCATCGCCCAGCCGGCCTCAACGACGAAGATTATGGCCGCGCTGCTCACTGAAGAATATTTGCAGACACATCACCTCAGCCTGGATACCCAAGTGGTGGCCCAGCAAGTTGATAAGCAGGTCGAATGGGATGCCGCCGTTGCCTATCTACAGGTCGGTCAGTCCTACAGCGTGCGGCTCCTGCTCTACATGGTCTCTATTGACAGCGCCGCCGATGCCACAATGGCGCTGGCTCGCTTTGTGGCCGGGTCACGCTCGGCCTTTCTGGACATGATGAACGAGCGCGCCCAGGCGCTTGGCATGGCTCATACCCATTTCAACAGCCCGTATGGCTACGCCAACACACCGCCAGAGAACTGGCAACAAGGCGAAGATACTTCTGTCGGAAATTACTCGTGCGCTCACGATATGGCCCTGCTTATGCTAGAGTTCGCTCGGTATCCTGATCTGGTGACCATCTTTGGCGCTACTGAGTATCACGAGGGCAACGCCTGGCTCTATCGTTCGTTGGGGCACATTTTGCCAGATAGCTGGATCGGCCTGCGAACACCAGATACGCCCTCTCCAACTGCTGTGAAGGATTTACATTTGCCGTTTCAGGTGTTGGCCGTCAAAAAGGGCTGTATGTGGTGTGACGACCCTACCCTGCACAAACTATCCTATGTGCTGCTCGTGCAATTTCAGCAACAAATCGTCGCGGCAGCTTTTTTATATACAACGCAGAACTATTTTAACCCGCTGGTAGGTGATATGCTGCCGGTCTTACTCTGGGCCTTTCACCAATGCGAGAACCCGGCCTATTCCGGCTATTGCTATCCACCGGCGCCAACGCCCACACCCAGCGCGTCGCCGAAACCTTGAGAGCGAACCCGACTCATGACCACACGCCAACCAACACGCATGCTGCCACAACCGCCAACCACTCCGCCACAACAACGGCGACAGTGGGATATGCTGTTGATCGGCATCGCCTTTGGTTTTGGCTGTGGGGTCTTGCTTACCGTTGGATTGGTCTGGCTGCTCAGTGGAAACAGCGCCTCTGGGCAACCCTCGCCCACCGGCAACAGCGGGAGTGTTGCAACGGCTATCCCACCAACACCGACGCATACACCTACACCTACTCATACAGCAACACCAACGCCCAGCCCAACTGCCACGCCGACGTCCAGTCCCACGCCGGTTCCGACAGCCAGCGCCACCAGCAGCCCACTTCTGGGGCCGGATGATCCTCGCTTCTATCTTGGGCTGTTCGTCATCTTCATCATTGCCGTCGTTATCTTCCTGGCAAGGAACTCCTCTCCTCCGCCAAAGAAGTAACTTGCTAGGGCAGCTAATGAAACCATCCTGTTCTTCTTTGAAAGAGAGGGCAATGGGGCAGCCAGGAAAAAAGTCCCGTTGCCGGCCTATTTCCTTGACTCTCTAGCGCGTGCCAGGTATCATCTAGCAGTAAGCCAATGAACGCTACGGCCTGCGACTGGCCTGCTGGCATGAAGATAAAGAGGATAGCTGTCATGCGTCAACGGAGTGCCTTCTACTCAGATGATGGAGATCATCTGCCAGGTGTTGCCCGGAAAAACCAACAGGCAGGGACACACCCTCCTCAAAAACGTTCATTGCCGCCGCGCTTTTCGCTTCCTCAGCGCCCGGTCATTGTAGATTCGACGTTGGCAGCCAGCTCAGAAAACTCCTCGCTTCAGCTCCCCGAAAACCGACCAAGCGACATAACCTCTGGTACAACGAAAATGAACTCGAAGCCTGGATTACCAGCACTGCGCGCCGTTGCTGCTCCGCTGGAAGTGCAAGAGCCGATCACGAATGCCGACTTCCAGATGATTCCACGCACACATCCGACCAGCCGCCGTATCAAGCGCTGGCGCTGGTATCACACATCCTCGCCCCGCGTGACCATTCTCAAGCTTTCACTTGTTGGAATCGTGCTATTCAGCGTCCTGGGCGCAACGCTTGCTACCGCTGGCGGTGGTCAGGTGGTGCATTTCCTCTTCAGCACGCTCGATAGCGCTGTGCCATATAACCCCGCCGCGTCAACCCATGCCTTGCAGATAACCAAGCAGGTTCATCCAATCATCCAGGCCGAGCCAGACGCCGGATATGATACCCCGCAGCAGCACGACATCTACTGGAATTCCGCTTGCAGCGCGGCAGTCATGACCGAACTCTTGCGTGCCTGGGGTGTACAAAACGTCACTATCGGGCAGATCATCGATCAGATGAGCGAACATGCGTATATTACCCCCTGGGGGGGGCTGATGAGCCAGAATGCGTGGGACTATATTGCGCAGCTTTACGGGTTCCACGCCAAAGTGCAACTGAATGGCAGCCTCAGCTACAATCAGATTGTGCGCACGACGGTGCTTCAGGGTCTTCCGGTGGTTCTTGGCCTGCGTGATAATGGAGGACGGTATTTCCCAGCCTTCGCCGGTGGCGGCCACTTCCTTATAGCCGTTGGCGGCAACGGCGGGGGTCTGGACATTGTCGATTCCTCGCTCTATCGCATCACCTCCATGCCGCTTGATGAATTTAACTATCTGTGGACTGGTGAAACCGTTCTTCTCAGCCCGGCATAAAGCGACCACAGCTTGTTGCAGTGCCACTGCCCCATTGGTGCTACAAGAGATGGCCCCTGTTTTTGGCAGAATCAGCCAGCTTCAGCGTATAGACAAGCCCAGCCGGGTTATGCCACAATATGAGCATTCGTGGTAGCTTTGCGTCTTCCAGCCGACAAAAATACCAGCGTACCCTTGCTGGGGGATGCCAACGCAGAGGAGAGGCTTCATGAGTGCTGCGGCTCGGCGTTACCGGCTGGGGATTGACACTGGTGGCACCTTTACCGACGTGGTTGCCATCGATGAGCGCACCGGCGCAATGGCAACCACCAAGACCCCTAGCACCCCCAGCGATCCCTCGCGTGGCCTGCTCGATGGCATTCGCAAGGTGCTGCGGCAGCTTGGCGCTTCGCCCGATCAGGTGGCAAGCGTTGCGCACGGCACTACCGTCGCCACCAACGCCCTGCTGGAAGAACGTTTCTCCTCACTCGGCTTGCTCGTTACGCGCGGCTTCCGTCATATCCTGGAGATCGCCCGGCAGAGCGTCCCATCTGGCTATGGCAACTCCTACTTCTGGGTCAAGCCGGAGCGCATCGTCCCTCTGGAGCGCGTGCGCGAGGCCACTGAGCGCCTGAACTGGCGCGGCGAAGTGCTAACCCCACTCAACGAGACAGAAGTACGCGAAGCCGCCCGCTGGTTCAAAACGCAGGGCATTATCTCTGTTGGCGTCTGTTTCCTGCACGCCTACGCGAACCCGGCCCACGAGCAGCGCGTGCGTGAACTCTTCGCCGAAGAATACCCCAATGCTTTCCTCTCGCTCTCCTCCGATGTCTTGCCTGAATACCGCGAGTACGAGCGTGCAATGACCACCCTGGTCGATGCCTTCGTCAAGCCGCAGGTGCGCGATTATATCGCCGCCGCCGAGGGACATCTGGCTGAGGCGCTGGATGGCGCGGGCGCAACCTCATCCATTACCGTGCCCTTCTTAATTATGAAATCCAATGGCGGCGTGGTGGCCGCCCGCGAGGTGGAGCTTCAGCCAATCACCACTGTTCTTTCGGGGCCAGCCGCCGGCGCGCTGGGCGCCAGCTTCATCGCCCGCGCCGCTGGTTTTGCTGATGCTATCACACTTGACGCGGGAGGCACCTCTACCGATGTCTGCTTGATCAATCAGGGCCAGCCGCGCCTGACTACCGAAGGCAAGATTGGGCGCTTCCCGGTGAAGACACCGATGATTGATATTATTACCGTTGGCACCGGTGGCGGCTCGATTGCCTGGACTGGCCCGGATGGCGGCTTGCGCGTCGGCCCGCGCAGCGCAGGCGCTGACCCTGGCCCCATCTGCTACGGCAAAGGCGGCACGCAGCCGACCCTGACCGATGCCAACCTGGTGCTAGGCCGCATCCCGCCACATCTGCTCGGTGGTGAAGTACCTCTGGATGTCGAGGCCGCACGCAGCGGGCTGGAGCCGCTGGCCGCCACACTGGGCATGGATACGCTTCGGCTGGCCGCCGGCATCCTGGAATTGGCAAACTGGAACCAGGCCAATGCCATCCGCCAGATCACCGTCAAGCAGGGGCGCGACCCACGCAACTATGCGCTTGTGCCGTTCGGCGGCTCCGGTCCCTTGCAGGCAGGGCGGCTGCTCGATCTGCTGGGCATCCACACCGCTATCGTCCCGCCCATTCCCGGCGTCACTTCTGCATTTGGGTTGCTGGTTGTAGACCTGCGCAACGATTACGTGCTTACCAAAGTCCAGAGCGAGGAAGACTTCGACCCGGCGACCACCCAGGCACTCTATCAACGCCTGGAAGCACTGGCAACTGACGCACTCGCCCGACATGGCGTGCCAGCAGAGCGCACGGTCTTGCTGCGCTCTGCCGATCTGCGCTATCACGGCCAGGCATATGAAGTGCGCATCGATGTCTCCGACGGAGCCGTCACTGCCGAGCTTGGTAGACAGATAGCCGAAGCTTTCCACCAGGCACACCATAGCACCTACGGCTACGACTATCGCGGCAGGCAGCAGGTTGAATTTGTCAACCTGCGCGTCACTGGTTTGGGCCTGATCGAGAAACCAGCGTTGCAAGAGATTGCCTCTGGCAGCGATGACCCATCAGCCGCCTATAAAGGCGAGCGCCCGGTCTACTTCGAGGCTGCCGGAGCCTTCCAGCCTTGCCCACTCTATGACCGCGCCCGACTCCTGGCCGGCAACACGATTGCTGGACCAGCTATCATCGAAGAATATGGCTCAACCACTGTCGTCTTCCCTAGGCAGCAAGCAGTAGTAGATCGTTTCGGCAACCTGCTGCTCACTCAAAGCATTTAGAAGAAGCTGCGTCATTGCTACCATAATTGTTTTCATCGTATTCCATTTGTGGCTACATGAAAGGTATAGTATATGACCTTCCCACTTTATGGCGTCTATCTTCTGCCACCAACCGGCCTGGCTGCCAGCATTGATAGGCTGCGCGAAGAATTGGAGGAACGCTACGATTGCCATGCCGCGCGCAGCTTCATGGTTCATTGCCCTCTCAAAGGCTTCTTTCGCCTGGATGAGAACAAGACCGAGGAGCAACTGCAACCAACCTTGGAGCCAGTGATCTCAGCTTTTTCCTCCTTCGAGGTGCAGCCCAAAGAGATCACTCACTACCCAGATTCCATCAATATTGACCTCGCCTCACTGCGCAACCCACGCCTGCAAGACCTGCGCAATGCCATCTACCACCATCTTGACCCAGAGTTTGTCCATCCAAACTGCCCCTTCACGCCCTTAGAGCGCCGCTTTCCCTTTACCGCGCATATCACACTGGAACTCAAAGACCTTGCCATTGGCGATTTTGCCGAAGCGGAAGAATATGCTCGGCGGCGGGCAGAGGAGCTTGGCTTGCTTCATTCCTTCCCAGCCCGCACCGTCACGCTCTATCGCTTCACCACCGACGCCACTGCCTGGGAAGACAGCTATCGCTGGTGGGAAACGTTGCGCTATACCGCGCTGCATACCTGGCGCCTGCGTGGCGGCTGCATGCCAGCGTTCCTGGTAGGGACACGTCAGTCCAAAGATGTGCGCGTCCATTACGCCTGATCGCCCACTATGGCGAACATTCTGGAGGTATCGCATGGAGAATCAACCAGCTTCCTCACGCCGCACCATATGGAAATGGAAGTGGCTGCTCCTCACCTGCTGCGCTGGTATCATCCTGGCGCTGATCGCTGGTGGCATCGTGCGCTATCTTAGCCCCTTGGAAACGGTGCGCGGCTACTACACCGATCTCAGCCAGAACAACTATCCTGCCGCGCTGGCGCGCACCTGTCCATCACAGCCTAATGACCCACGCATAGCTCTGGCATTCCTCGAAGGGAACAACACGCAATTTGATACCACTCAGTTGAACTATCATATTCAAAGCGAAGACTTCTCAACAGCAAAGGTCTGGGTGCAGGGCACCGTCTATTCCAAAGGAGCATTCTCTGACCACGTCGCTTCAGATTTCAATGACTATCTGACCTTGCAGGACAATGGAATGGGCTGGTGTCTGGCACAGGAATTCGTCGAACCTTGATGCACTGAGCATTTCCTGGCAGGAGAGGAATTTATGAGCGAGCTACTTGAAAAAACTGCCGCTGGACACACTCAAGCGATTGGCGTGGACCCCATCATCGTGCAGATCGTTGAGGGCACGCTTGGCTCAGTGGAAGCCGAGGTCGAAGCCGCCATTGAGCGCACCTCGCGCTCGCCGATGATCCGCGACCAGCACGATTATCGCGCCGGCATCCATGACCGCCAGTGCCGCAAGCTCACCGGGCGCTCCTACTCAGCAATGGTCAATCCCGTCGCGCGCGATTTTCCGCTGGAGACGATGCAGCCTGGCGATGTCTTTTTCCACAACGATGTCTATCTCTCCGAGGGCAGCGTCGGCCACCTGCCCGATCTCACCGTGACTGTGCCCGTCTTTTTTGAGGATCAGGTCGTGGCTTTTGTGCAGGCGTTCGGCCATCACGACGACATCGGTGGCATGGTGCCCGGCAGCATGCCGGCTCATGCCACCAGCATCTTTCAGGAAGGGCTGATGGTCCCGCCCATCCGGCTCTATAAAGCCGGCGTACTCAACGAAGATGCCTATAAGATTATCTTTCGCAATACGCGCATCCCCGATAGCCTGGCCGGCGACATTGACGGCGAAGTCGCCGCCTGCCGCATGGGCGCCGAGCGTATCGCCGATCTCTTCGCCCGCTATGGCCGGGAAACCGTCGAAACCTGCTTTGAAGCCATCATCCAGCGATGCGCTGGTACGTTCCGCAACGAGATTCTACCCAAGATTCCCGACGGCACCTACACCTGGGAAGACTATATCGAGCATGATGGCGTCGAGCCGC
>CAZFWN010000036.1:35285-38187 GCA_964522745.1 uncultured Ktedonobacterales bacterium | reverse complement strand
TCGTGCTTGGGCGGCTGGCTCCAGAGGTGGTCGGGCCGGTTCTGGATATATTCAAGGATGAGCGGGTGAATGTCGTTATGGCCGGCCCATTCGAGCCAGTCCCTATGGGAGACTTTGAGATGGACATGCACCATGCGGTTGAGCAGGGCGGAAGACATCGGCTTGACAATGGCGCTATCTTGCGAGCGGTTGCCGGCGCCAATGACGATGGAGCCGGTGGGCAGGGCATATTCGCCGATGCGGCGCTCGTGAATCAGGCTGTAAAACGCCTTCTGGACTTCGTGCGAGCAGGCGTTGAGTTCATCCAGAAAGAGGCAATAGGGGTCGTCCCGCGCAATCATTTTGGGTGGGCAGAAGCGGCTGACGCCATCGATGATCTGTGGCACGCCGATAATGTCTTCGGGCGCGAGCTGGCTGCCAAGCAGCGAGATGCAGGGCAGGCCGACCTGGGCAGCGAACTGCTGCACCAGGGCCGATTTGCCGATGCCTGGCGGTCCCCAGATAAAGACGGGGCGCACGACGGCGACGTTGAGCAGAAACTCGGAAAGTTGTTTCTGCGTGACGGAAGTAGGTGCGTTCATGGCGCTTATTTTAGCACGCCTGAGTGAAGAAATGTTTCCAGCGCGGCGTTGAATGCTGCCGGCTGTTCTTCGTTGCTGAGATGGGCGCAGTCTGGCAGGATGGTCAGTTGCGCGCCCCGGATGGATTTCGCCAATTGCTGCGACAATTCTGGCGGGATGGTGATGTCTTGCTCGGCGCCCAGGATGAGTGTGGGGCAGTCGATGATGCTGACGTATTCGGTAATCGGGCGGCGCTCCAGTAATCCGAGCATGGCCTCGCGGTACTGGTCAAGCGATTGCGCTTCAAAGCGGCGGCGCCAGTCGGCCACTCGCTCTGGGTGTGTCTGGCGGAAGGCTGGAGTGAAGAACGTTTGCTCCCATTGGTCGGCCCAGTGGGCGAGGGAGTCTGGCGCGAGGGTTTCGAGCGTCTGGCGCACTTGATCGCGCTCTTCTGGCGGATACCAGCCTTCGCTGGTGGTGTTTGCCAGGACGAGGGCGCGGGCGGCAGCGGCGCTGCGCAGGGCGACGCGCAGGGCGATCATCCCGCCCATGCTCAGGCCGATCAGGATGGGCTGGCGCTTGCCCTCAAAGCCAAGTTCTGCGAGCAGGGCCAGCAAATCCTCGGCGTGGGTTTCTAGATCATGCTCGCCGATGGTCAGCGAGGAGCGCCCGTGATTGCGAGCATCGTAGGCCAGCACGGGATGCTCTGGCGCGAAGTGAGCGATCTGCGCCGCCCAGGTTTCGTGGGTGAGCGTGGCGCCATGCAGGAAGACAAGCGGCACGCCTGGGGCGTCCTGATGTTCCAGGCGGTAGGCCAGGGTGATGTCATTAATGCTCGCGTATGAGAGGTGATCTGTTTGCTGTTGCATGCGTTCTCTTTATGCTTTTTTAGTTACTAGCTCGGCAGCGCGAGCAGCGGCCCGCGCTTTGGCGGCTTCGAGTGTTTGCTGTCGCTGGGCCTGAGCTTCAAAGAGTGTCTTTACTTGATGGGCCAGCCACAGCCCCAGGCAGGCTAGCAAGAAGCCGAGCGAAATGCCACCATCGAAGAAGGCGTATTGTGGGCTGCCGAGCGGGATGGGCGGCATAACCTCAAAGCGCTGGATGATCGCCGCGCCACCATAGACGGCTGCCGTCGCGCCCGCCGCCGCCAGCGCGCCCCATCCCCAGCGCCGAATGAATTCGGCGCTACGGGCCTTCAGCCAGGAAGTCCCGCCGGGACTTCCTGGCGCCGCAGGCGCCCCTAGCGCCGATTTTAATCGGCGAAGGGCCGGCCACTGTGCCAGCGTGCCAAAGAGGTCCAGGCTCAAGCCAATGCCAATAAGGTAGTAAGGCACAAAAGAGACGGGAAAGTCAAAGGTGTGCAGGAGAAAGCGCGCGAGCAGGCGATAGGCCAGGTAGAGCGCGGCGACAGCGGTAGCAGTCCAAACGCGGCGGTGCAGCGAGCGTAGGAACTGCAAGATAGCTGTCACGAAGAGCAGTTGATAGAGCGGATAGAGCCAGGTTGGAACCTGGCCGGTTGCCAGCGTTTTGGCGCCTCCTTGGGAGGCGGCAGCAACAAGCATAGCCTGGATGGGAAGGGTGGTTTGATGTTGCACTAAGGCATAGTCTGGGTGATTGAGGGCGTAGAGGGCGATGTAGCCATACTCTTGCTGTCCGCAGGAGAAAAGAAAGGCTTCGAGCAGGAAACCGCCTAGAAGGACCAATGTGACGCTCTCAAACGAGCCGCGCTTTCTCCTGCGCCCAGCGCGATAGACGCCCATCAGGACGCCAAGCACAGCGATCTCGGTGCCGCTGAAGAGGGCCAGATGGGTTGGACTCCAGGTGGTGAGGTCCAGGCCGAAGACGCGATGCCAGATTTGATCGAGCGGCGCGGCCACCAGAAAGATGAACAGGCCGGTGGTGGTGACGATGAGCGAACCGCGATCCATATGCCGCTCGCTGCCCAGGCGCTCGACCAGCACCCATTTGCGTGTCCAGGCTTGCAGGCCGGCTGGGAGCCGGACAACCTGGCGCTGTGCCCAATCGGTGCCACCCCAATGGTAGGCAACAAGCCCCCAGGCGAGCAAAAACCCGACGGTATTGATGTTATGTGGTGGAGAGAAGGTGTCAAAGAAATATTTGAAGTGCCAGGAGGTATCCCAGCCGGAGCCAAAGAGTTTGAGGCCGAAAGCCAGGAGCCAGAGGCCATAGACTTTTTTCATCGAGACAAGTTCTCCCCCCAGGTAATCGCTGCGAGAGGTTGGCAAACAGGAGCAGGCATCTGGCCGGGCGGTTTCTCTCTGGGGCGCTCAGCCTTTGCCATGATACCCTCTTTGCCTGAGCAATGCAAGGTAGGATGTTGA
>CAZFWN010000036.1:0-35185 GCA_964522745.1 uncultured Ktedonobacterales bacterium | reverse complement strand
CTCAGCCTTTGCCATGATACCCTCTTTGCCTGAGCAATGCAAGGTAGGATGTTGAGGGGTGCTTGTAGCGCCGGCAAGATGCCGGCGCTACAAGCAGAGGCATGCCCTGTCGAGCGCCAGGCTAGCTCCTGGGGCTAGGTTCCGGGGCGCACGGCTGCGTAGAAGGCGAGAGCCAACTCCTCGGCGCTCTGATAGCGCGCTTCGGGGTTTGCGGCCAGTGCTTGCGCCAGGACATCCTCCAGGGTCAGTGGCAGGTCTGGTCGCAAGGTGCGCAGGAGGGAGACTTCTGGCGGCTGGTTGCCTTGAGCAAATACCTCATCCTGGCCCGTAAGCATCGCGTAGAGCAGCACACCCAGCGTGTAGAGATCACTACGCCAATCAGGTTCGCCGGCCTGCTGCTCTGGCGCGACAAAGGCAGAGGGCGGCACCGAGAAGCTGGCGCCGTTTTCTTGGGCAAGCCGGATCAGCAGCGTGACCAGCCCGGCGCCGCTCAGCCGAAGTTGGTCAGCCTCATCGAAGAGGATGTTTTCTGGATTCAGGTGAAGATGTACGACCTGGCATTCATGGAGGTAATCCAGCGCCCTGGCGAGCGGTTTCAAGTAGCGCCAAGTCGATTGTAGTGTCAGCGGCTCCGTCAGGCGATCTGCCAGGCTGCCTCCGCTTAGATAGGGCATCACCAGATAGCCGCGAGAGCCTTTAATGCCAATCTCCTCCACCGGCAGCAGATGGGGGTCTTCCAGCAGCGTTAGACCCTGTGCCTGCTGAAGAAACAGCTTGCGTGCCCTGGGGCGACTAAAGAACCGAGGGGAGAGCAATTTGATCGCCTTTGGCTGCTGGGATTGGCTGGCTTCGGCATAGTAGAGCATCCCGGTAGCATCCTGGCTGAGTAGTTCGCCCAGCCGATAGGCAAAGCCCGGCGCGGCGCTCGGTGCAGCCTCCGGCGTTGGCGCTTCTTCACCTATTGGTTGTTCTATGGGTGTAGATGATAGAGCCACTTCGCTCTGGTCGGCATCGGCTGGCAGCAATACCTCCGCTGATGGGATGGCGGGCGCAGCGGTTGCCGGAGCGCCCCCCAGTAGCCCATCGCCTGCTGCTGGCTCAGGCGCCAATCTGACGGCTGCCAGCGCAAAGAGCGCGTCAGCGTCGCTGGCCGGCGCTGGTTGAGCCACGCTGGCGAAGCTGGGAGCAGCAGGCTGAGGGATCGGTTCAGCCGAAAACGCCGGCTGGCTCTGTGCTGCACTGGCAGCGAGTGCGGCTGATGCGGATGGCCGGCCTTGTGCTGCGATCTGCTGTTGGCGACGGCGCAGCAAGAACGCCAGCAGCCCCAACAAGAGCAGGCACCCCAATAAGGTCAGGCAGCCGGGCAAGGGTAGTTGGAAGAGTGTGCCCAACACGCTTCCGCCGCCGGTGTTGGGCAGCGGCCCAGCGAGAGGCGAAGGAGAGGCGGTTGGGGGCGTGGTCGCTCCTGGTGTGGAGGCTGGCCCTGGTGTTTGGGTGGTCGTCGCGGTGCCAGCGCCGGGTGTGATTGTTGGTGATGGTGTCCCTGTTGCGCCGGGAGAGGTGGTGGCAGTAGGTGTATCAGTTGCCGGGTTGGTTGCCGTAGCGGTGGGCGTGTTTGTTGGCGTGGGGATGGGTGTGCTTGTTGCCGTAGGGGTGGATGTATTCGTCGGCGTGTTTGTTGGTGTGCTGGTTGGCGAGAGCGTCGGTTCCAGCCGCTCAACGGATGGAATACCCCTTTGCTGTTGCGCGGCCCACGCTGGCAAGCCAGGCACAGTGAGTGCGAAAAGGAGGAGCGCGAGCGCCAGGGAGAGCGCCAGCAGGAGCCGCTGGTATCTGGGCTGTTGGTGGTTCATGCTGCTGGTCTCCACGTCCCAGGCGATTGATACAATAGAACCTCGCTTGTATAACGAGAGGGTGGGTGTGGGGTAACTTCGCGCAGGCTCGACGTTTAAGGGTGTCTTTGGATTTCGTTGGCATTCTCTAGAAAGGGCTGCTATGATGGGAGCAGTGACCGAGAGCGGTATGTGCTGCTGTTCACTGCTCGCAGGAGGGCATAATGGCGAAAAACAATTCCAATAAGCGCTATGGATTGGGGATTGATCTGGGGGGCACGAAGATACTTGCCGGGGTGGTGGATGTCGAGAGCGGGAAAATTCTGGGTTCGTCGCGCAAGAAGACGCACGCGGATCGTGGGGCGAAGGCGATTGGCGAGCGGTTGATTGATGCGGCGCGCGAGGCGCTCGATGCCGCAAAGCTGCCAGCAGATGTGGCGCTTACGGGTATTGGCGTTGGGGCTGCCGGACAGTTGGACCGGCAGCACGGGGTGGTGCTTGCCAGCCCGAACCTGCCGTTTGAGAATTATCCGCTTGCCGACCTGTTACAGCAGGAGTTTCATGCGCCGGTGACGCTGGCAAATGATGTCGAGGCGGGGGCGTATGGCGAGTTGTATCATGGCGCGGGCAAGGGCTGCCCGCTGTTTGTCTGTGTCTTTGTGGGCACGGGCATTGGCGGTGGGATTGTGCAGGATGGCAAGCTCTATCGCGGGGCGTCTGGGACTGGCGGGGAGCTTGGGCATATGACAGTGGTAGCGGGCGGGCGCCTGTGCCCCTGCGGCTCGCGTGGCTGCCTGGAAGCCTATGCTTCGCGCACGGCGATGACACACGCGATTGCCGGCGAGATCAAGCGCGGGCGAGCATCGGTGGTGAAGGCAGAGCTTGAGGGGGGCGCGGGCGTGCTGCGCTCAGGCGTGATTGCCGATGCGATCAACCAGAAGGATGAACTGGTGGCGCAGGTCGTGCAGGAGTCGGCGGAGTATTTGGCCTATGGGCTTGCCAGTATCATTAATTTCTATAATCCGGAGAAGATTATCCTGGGCGGCGGTGTGATTGAGGCGATGGACCTGATCTTTGAGCATGCTACCAGCCGTGCTCGCCAGATTGCGCTGCCGCCGCCAGCGCACACGGTCAAGTTCGAGCGCACCGTGCTGGGTGACAACGCTGGCATGGTAGGCGCGGCGACGCTGACTGCTGTGGGTGTCGAGAAATAGCACACAAGATAGCCCGTTTGTCCTGTTCTGGGGAAGAACGCTTGCAAGAGATGCTTCACTCGCCTATACTGTACTCGACAATAATGTGATAGGTATCTGCGTAGCGCGTTGAGGCGGCAGAGGTTCTCGTGCCGGCGATAGAGGAGTAGACCCTATTTATGGCTGAGTGGCAGATTGGTCGAGAGCCACCCCCGGAACAGGATAAACCGACAGCAGATGGCTTATCAGCACCCTCTGGAAAGCTGCGGACGACCCAGCATCGCCTGACGCTGCCCTCTATGCCGCGTGTGCCTGCCGCACAGCCAGCACCTCGTCAGACCGGCCCACGCTTCCCTGCGTCTGCTCCTGATGGGCAAGCTGCTGGGCAGCAGCATCAATGGCCCCCTGCTCAGCGTTCGTTCTCGTCTCCCCATCTTTCAACGCCTGGCACGCCTGGCGGCCTCCTGACACGTGCCGGTATGCGGCACACGGCGCCGCTCAGGCAGCCGCCATCTTCTCAGCCCTTTGCGCGGCCTGAAGCGCCGCTGCTGCTACGACAGCCGGCGCCCGCCCAACCACAGCCGGCGCGCTCCCAGCCGCTCAGGCCGGCTGGGCAGGGGCAGCAGGCTCAGCCGCCGCGAGCGCCAAAGGGCGTGATGATTATTCCTGGGAAGAAGGATCGTCAGGCGGGGAGCAAGATGCGACTGACCGGACGCATACAATTGGTGATTTTGTTCTGCGCGCTGACGGCGCTGGCCTTAGGGGTGATCTTCGGCGGTGTCCTCAAGAATGGCTCAACATTGATTGGCAGTCAATTTACCGCCAGGCCCGGCGGCAGTGTCTCGATTGCTCAGGCTCCGCCGGGCGGGCCAACGCTGCCGCCCGGCTTGAACACTACCGACATCACGTACTACATCAATAAATATGGCTTTGATGCGCCCAAGTCGGTGAAGGCGCTGCCAGCCGATGAATTCGAGCGGCTGAAGCTGATGCTACCCTACGCGCTGTCGGCGACGGCGCGCTATGATGCGCGCTATCAGGGGCGTGTCGAGCCGGAGATGCTGCTGTGGTGGACACACGCCGAAGAGATCGGCGCGCATATCAACTATAGCAACTGCGCCAACGAAGCGCCGCCCTCAGGGAGCTATTTTGTCTCCATCATGAACTGTGACCGGCCCGATTTCTGGCAATTAGGCTATGGCAATCAGTTTGGCAATATCTGGGTGCTGAAAGATGCCTTCACCGATATGCACGGCGACCCCAACAACGCGACGCTGGTACAAGACGTCGGACAGGCGGTGCTGGCCTTTGATGCCTCGCAGAATGTGTCACCTGCCTGCGGCGGCTACACCTGCACCTTCCCCACGATGACTATCGATCAGATCATGGCCGATGTTCACTGGCACGCCTCGGACCATAAAGAGACCACCTCCAACTGGTGGGCCTCGCTCCTCTCGCGTGATCCCGGCATCAACTCCTACATGCTGGCGCTGGCGCTCTCCAGCTTCAGCCACGAGCAGACGAAAGGCTGGGTCGGCTGCTATTACCAGGAACCCTGTTGGCAGTACGAATCCGACTCCATGTGGCAAATTCTGGCGAACTGGAAGGCGCTGGGCGGCTAGAGTGGTGGCCGAATTGATAGATCGCTCCGTTGAAAACACGCGCCGGGGCGAGGAATGGGTGCCACCGAGAAGTCACGATTGATAGGCTTCCTGTGTTTTAGACGATCATTTGCTCCAGAAATACTTGACTTTCTCTGTCTTTGCTGCTATAATTAGTATAGTCTCCAACAACATCACTCCCCTGGGCGCTCGCCCAGCCACCGTGCAGGCATCACAAGGTCTCGGCTCCATCTTCCACGAGCCAGATCCACCTGTTGCGCCGTTTGATGGATGGATCGACAAAGATGGCCGCTGCCATCTGACTTCTGCTGTGCAAGGTGCAGGCAGCATATGTGCCGTCTCTTCTTATGAAGAAGGAGGGCGCCGATAATGCCCATCCTGAGGACAGCACCCACAACCTAGCCCCTATAATGCCATCCAGAGCAGAAGCGCCGCCCTGTACCCATCAAGCTGCCAGGCTGCTCACCGAAAAGGAAGGTCATGAGATGATTAATCAGCACCCAGCGCTGCCTGGCAGCACGATCACGATGCCAACGACGCCTGTGGCGTCTATGAAACCAGAAATCACATTCTCTGACGACGAATACGAGTCGTTCACATACAAGAAGTGGTTTGAGCGGCACACCGGGCTGAGTCTGGATGAGGCAATCACGCTTGGTCTAGCGACGCGGGAGTACTTGACCAGATGGAAGACCGTCCGCTCACTCAATGGCCTCTGGCACCTGAGCTATATGAGTACCCCGTAAGGGAGCCGCGCGGCGTTGCTGGCCGGTGGTTTGATGCTGAACTGGAAGCGTGGTCAGGTGGTCTGATGTACTAAAGCCCTGGAAAGAAGCGATCTGATGTCTACGTTACAAGGAAGCCTGGAGGAAGTGGGCCGGCTGGGACCGACCTATATTCTCAATGAAGCGGGCTATGAATGGTCTGCTGGAGCGCTGCTCCAGTGGCTGCGCCAGCAGTTCCCGGCGCTCTTAGGGCTGCCTGTCCATTTGCTCCGCCCCCGGATCGGGGACACAGGTGCGATCTATGAAACCGACCGAACGGGTGAGGTTCTTAGCGGGGTGCCGCTCTATTGGATTGAGCGACGCCTGCCACTTGGGCCTGCGCCCTTGAAGGCAGTGGGGCTGAGGAGTACAGAAGCGGGCTAGGAGGCCGAGGTGGTTTCCTCCGCTCCTTCCCATGCAGCCTGCTGAGCAGGCACTAAAGACAGAAAGAGGGACACACCGATGCCAAACACGCAGGAGATGCGATTACATCTGAGCGAGCAGGTCAAACAAGGGCTGCCACCGCGCTCTTTCTCTGAGGAAGAGCTGCGTGCGTTCCTGAGTACCGCTACCTTTGATGGCGGGCGCCTCCATCGCTATATGGAGAGCCGAAGCGCTGCCGGCGCTGGGCAGGTGGCCGATTTGCAACTGAGCATTGAGCAGTTTCCGGTGACGATCTTTGCCTGCCTGCATGACACGGTACGCATGGAGCGCGTGGAGAAACGTGCGCTCAAAGCCTATCTGCGCACCACCATTTCTTCGTGTGCTTCCGCAACGATGCTTCAGGATCTGTTTCAGGCCATTGAGGCTATTCCAGAGACGCCACCCTTTGAAGACGTGCCGCGCTTTCTCCTTCCTGGATGGTAAGAGATAGCGAGCAAGAGGCGGTACAGACACTACCTCAGCCGTCATTAGTCCTAGCCGACTCCACTGTGGGGTCGGGAGTGAATCACTCGGAGGTCTCTCATGGTTACCCGCCAAGATGTCCTTGCTGCGGCAAGAGTGTCGCTCACCGCGTGGGGATACCAAACCCCTCGGCTGGTACATGATCTCTACTCTGCACGTCTGCTACCTGGAGCAGCGTACAGCACGCACTGGTATCTCCAGTTTCGCGTGCGCAAAGGAGCGGATACGCACTCCCTACCAGTCTATGTACGCATGACAGTGCAGGAGGTCTCAGGCCGGCTGGTGGGCCGGGACCACGAGGAGTCGAACACTCCATTTGCGGGTCCGTTGTTTACTTCTCGCCGAGTATGAAGCCCCGCTGGGGTCTATGAGTGGTCTGCCTGCCAACAAGATCTGAACGAACCACCTCTTGGTATCGCCAGCAAAGTGGCACCTGCCCCAAGCGCACGTTCCTGCTCCCTTTCATGGCATGGGGAAAAGAACTGGGCGGCTAGAGTGGTGGGCGCTGCCAGCCGCCCAGGGCTGTTTCAATCTCCTGTGCAACGGCCAGGGCTACATCCTCGCGCCAGGGGCGAGCAACAACCTGCACCCCAATGGGGAGACCCTCTGGCGATGTCCCGCCGCGCACCGTTACGCCGGGCCAGCCTGTCAGGTTGTGGGCAATAGCATAGCCATAGCCAGGCAATTTCTCCAGATCAAAGGTGGTGCCATGCAGTGGGGCAGGGGTGGCCGCGACTGGCGAGAGCAGCACATCATAGGGTTCGAGAAAGCTGAGCATAGCGCTGCGCCAGAAATCCCAGCGGACCAGCAGACCGCTCAACTCAGCAGCACTCAACGGTGTAGGACTCGCCAGCGCGATAAACTGCTGAATCTGGGGCGAAATCTCGTTGGTTCCCACCATCTGAAAGACCATCCGCAGCCCCGCGCCTCCATCTGCGCCGGTAAGAGACTGGAAGAACTCGAAACTCTGCTCGATGCCTGGTGGAACGGCCTCTTCTAGCGCGGCGCCGGCGTCGGCCAGCACGCGCGCCGCCTGCTGCACCGCTTCAGTTGTCTCAGGCGTAGGCGCGCCCAGGCCAGTCCTGGTAAAAAAGGCCACGCGGAGGCGCTTGAGATCGACTGCCTGATCATCGCCCAGCGGCATGGGAACGACGCCCGCGTCGCGCCAGTCTACACCGGCGATGATGGGCAGCGCCAGGGCAAGGTCTTCGACATAGCGGGCGAGCGGACCAGCGTGTCGAAGCCGGGCGCTTGTTCCCATCGGCGGCGGAAAGAGGCCCGTCAGCGGAACCCGTCCCCAGGTTGGCTTGAGGCCAGCGACTCCGCAGAAGTGCGCGGGCACGCGAATGCTGCCACCCGAATCGGTTCCCAATCCCAGCGGCGAGCCGCCAGCGGCAATGGTTGCGGCCTCGCCACCGCTGCTGCCACCAGGGGTGCGCGCGAGATCATAGGGGTTGTTGGTCCGACCATAGATCAGGTTATCGCTCTCATAGGCCAGACATAACTCCGGGAGATTAGTTAGCCCCAGCGGAATTGCCCCCGCCGCGCGCACACGAGCCACCGCCGTAGCGGACTGCTGCGGGACGAAGGCGGCGCGCCCCTTTGTCCCGCAGGTGCAGATCATCCCGGCTACATCGTAGGTATCCTTAATGGTGAACGGCACGCCATGCAAAGGGCCGTTGTTTTCTCCCCGCGCCAGCGCCTCATCAGCCTGGCGCGCTTCTGCCCTCGCCGCCTCGGCGCGCACTTGCACCACTGAATTCAGCGCCGGATTGATCGCCTCAATTCGCTTCAAGTAGGCATCCACCACCTCTTGAGAAGAGACCTGCTTTTCACGGATGGCCCGCGCCAGGGTCGTTGCCGAGGCAAAGATGATGTCTTCCACGCTTTGCTCCCCTCTCGTTTGAGTGATGCTGTTAAAAGTGGTGGCCGAAGTCGCTGCTGAGCTGGTATTCGGTGTCGCTCCAGGGCTGCTTCCAGGTGTCGTCGGAGAAGCGACTCAGGCGGAAGGGCGCGAGGTCAACGGTGCTGGCGCGGCCTTCGGTAATGAGTTCGGCCATACACTGGCCGACGGCTGGGCCTTTCTTGAAGCCGGCGCCGCTGAAGCCGAGCATCAGGTAGAGACCCTCCAGGCCGGGCGCGTGATCGAGGATGGGATGCGCGTCGGGCGTCATGTCGTAGAGGCCGGCATGGCCGTAGAGGTAGGTGGCGGCGCGCATGGGAGGCAGGCGCTTGCTGAGATACTGCTGCACAAGCGGCGGGAAGGCCGGATCATTGCTTTCGCTGTAGTGGTCGGGATCAACGCTGTCGTGGAACTCGCCGCCGCCGATGCCAACGAGCGTGCGGTTTGGTCCCCAGGGGCGGCAGAAGAAATTGGCGGCAGTATCGACATAGGCCATATGGCCGCCGGCGGGCATGGCGAGCGGCTGATTGAGGACGGCCACCTGCACGCGGATGGCCTCGATGGGCGCCTGAATGCCTACGCCTTGCAGCAAGGGCACGGACCACGCGCCCGCCGAGCAGACGACTACCCGCGATTCCACCAGCCCGGCGCTGGTCTCGACGCCGCTGACGCGCTCGCCCTCGCGCCGGATGGCTGTGACCTGCACACCCTCGTGAATGCGTGCCCCGCCGGCGATGGCTGCACGCGCCATGCTGCGCGTGGCGGCTATAGCGTCCACCACGCCGCTTTCGGCTTCATAGGCGGCGACGGTCAGGTCATCGAAGTTGCCGAAGGGCTGGAGGTCGCGCAGGCGATCTGCCGTGACCAGTTCGCTCTTGATGCCGACGCGCTGCTGCATGGCAGTGTTGCGGCGCATCAGGTCAATATTGGCCTCATAGCCGGGGCCGGTGGCGACGGTGGCGATCAACCCACAGCCAAGGAAGCCACAATCGCCACCAACCACGTCCGCCCAGTGGCGGAAGGTTTGCAGGCTCAGGTGTGCCAGTGTGGCCTCTGGCACGTTGGTGTAGTGCTGGCGCAGGAGCGCGCCCGTCTTGCCCGATGCGCCGGAGGCAACGGTGCGCTTTTCCAGCAGCAGCACATCGCGCGCGCCGCGCCGGGTGAGGTGGAAGGCCAGGCTCGCGCCCATAATCCCGCCGCCGATGATGATGACATCTGCTGTCTCAGCCATATGCTGCCTCAGCGTTTGATGAATTCCCAAATCCAGACGGTGCCGTCGCCATAGCTGCCGGCGATGGCCTGACTGTCGGGCGACCAGGCAATACCCTGGACAAACTGGCCGATCCCGCCGGTGGTTGGCACGAAGGTGACGAGGGCCGCGCCGCCGTTGGTGGCATCCCAGATTTTGACCGAGCCGTCATCCGAGCCGGAGCCGAGATATTTGCCATCAGGCGACCAGGCAACGGAAGAGACATGCGCGGTATGGCCGGTAAGCGTCATCTGCGATTTGCCACCCTTGGCAGCGTCCCAGACTTTGAGGGTGTGGTCGTCGGAGCCGGTGAGCAGGTGCGCGCCATCGGGCGACCAGGCGACTGAACGCACGCGATCCGTATGCTCGCTGAGCGTTTGAAGGGCTTTGCCTCCCGCGATAGCATCCCAGATTTTGGCAGACTTATCTTCGCACCCAGAAGCGACGCGCTTGCTGTCTGGCGACCAGGCCACCGAAAGCTGAGCGACGGTATCTTGCAGGGTGACGAGTGGATTAGCCTGCTTGGTGGCGTCCCAGATAAGAACAGATTGGTCATCTGATGCGGAAGCCAGATATTTGCCATCGAGCGACCAGACAACGGCGTTGATACGATCTTTATGGCCGGTCAGCCCGAAGAGCGGCGCGCTTTGATCTTTATCGCTGTTCCAGACGCCGATGGCGGGCTGCACTGAACTGGCGGCCACTTTTGTGCCATCGGGGGAATAGGTAGCGCCGAGGCCAGCATCCGGCAGACCACCGAGCGTGGCTTTTGCCAGGCCGCCGTCGATGGCATTCCAGATGCGCACATTGTTGTCCAGCCCGGCGGTCACCAGGGTTTTGCCGTCGGGTGAATAGGCGATACCATAGGCCGGCCCGGTATTGTAGAGTACCTGGCGCACGAGCGTGAGGGGCGCCTTGGGACTTGGCGCGGGCGGCGTGGTTGGGGTAGCGCTGGGGACGACGGTAATTGGCCTCTGAGAGCTACAAGAGAGCAAGGCGAATCCCGCTCCAGCACTGAGCGTGACGATCCCGATTCCGCGAAGCATCTGGCGGCGGGTTAGTTGTGTATCCTCGTGTGATTCCACTGCAATCTATCTCCTCTGCTCCAGGCGATCATCCACGCCTGGAGGGCGGCATGGGGTGAATATGTTGTTTCTCCGCTTTGCCGAGCCATGCCGCGCTGCTCGGCCACAGTGAGCTTGAGTATAGGCAGCAACGGCGTTGCTGTCAAGCCTGATTTGTCAGAATGTGGAGTATACTGTCTATCTCACCCCTGTTCACTGCACTTGCGGCGCGGCGAAAGAGCCTGCTACGATGTGGACAATACAGATACGTTTTGAGTATTGCAATTGAAAAGGAGCATCTGCGTATGTCATCGGCGGCCTTGCGAGTTGGAATTATTGGCTATGGGCTGGCCGGCGCGGCTTTTCACGCGCCGTTGGTTGCTGTTACCCCAGGGCTAGAGGTGACGGCGATTGTGACCAATAGCCCGGAGCGGCGGGAACAGGCGCGGCGGGATTTCCCTTCGGCACTGCTGCTTGAGACGGCAGAAGCGCTCTTTAATGATAAGACGATTGATGTGGTGGTAATTGCATCACCGAATCGCACGCATGTGCCTTTTGCCGAGGCGGCGCTGCGGGGCGGCAAGCATGTGGTCATCGATAAGCCAGCGGCGCGGACGGCGGCAGAGGTCGAGGGGTTGATCGCGCAGGCGCAGCAGCAGGAGCGCGTGCTGACGATCTATCAAAACCGCCGCTGGGATGGCGATTTCCTGACACTGCGGCAGGTGCTTGACCAGGGCTTGTTGGGCGAGGTGGTGAGCTTTGAGTCACGCTTTGAGCGTTATCGGGCGACGCCCAACCTGAACGCCTGGCGCGAGCAGGCGGATGAGATCGGCGGCCTGCTTTATGATCTGGGGGCGCATCTGATCGATCAGGCGCTTCTGCTCTTTGGCCCGGTGAAGCGTGTCTATGCTGAAGTGGAGGCGCGCCGGGCGCAGGCAACGGTGGATGATGATGTCTTTGTCAGCTTGACACATACCAGTGGGGTACATTCGCGGCTGCACGCGACGGTGCTGGCGCGCATTCTGGGGCCACGCTTTCAGGTGCGCGGGCTGCGGGGCGCCTTCGAGAAATATGGGCTTGACCCGCAGGAGGATGCGTTGCGCGCGGGCCGGCGTCCTGGGGCACCAGATTGGGGAACCGAGCCACACGAGGCATGGGGTCATCTCTCAACGACTATCGGGGCGGTCTCGGTGGACGGTGAGATTGAGACGCTTCCCGGCTCATACCAGCGCTTTTATGAACTGCTGTACGCGGCGGTTACGCAGGGCGGGCCGCCACCGGTGGACCCACAGGACGCGGTGGTGAGCTTGCAGATCATCGAGGCGGCCCGGCGCAGCGCTGAAGCCGGCTTGGTGGTATCGCTGGACTGAAGCTGGCGGCCAGGTGGTCGGCGCTACAGGCTATGGGTTGGTGGCGCCGCCTTCCTCAAAGCGCACGCCGTAGCGTCCGCTCAGGTAGTCATACATCTTGTCGGTGAAGTGGCGCGGGTCTTTGAAGCCGCGATTCTCCTGCTTGATTTCGGAAAGCTGGATCATCAGGCGGGTGTCGCCGTTGCGATAATGGCAATAGAGCGACCAACGCTCGTTGCGTTCCAGCAGCATGAAATCTGAGGAGATGGTGCCAGAAGCGTCGTCGCCGCGCTCGGCACGGCGCTTATCGGCGTAGCGCGAGAGGTGCTGATAGGCAGCCTCTAGATTATCGACAACGAAGCCGATATGATGCCAGCGGCTCGGTAAACCGTCGGAGAGCGGAGCCTTTTCGGCGGCGAAGAGGAAGAGCGCGGTGTTGCCGGTGGTGAGGACCGTTTGATGACGGTCCTCACGCACAACGGTCATGCCCAGCCCTTCGCTGAGGAACGCTCTGGCATCGGCGCGGTCAGCGACGGTGATCGCCAGATGGTCGAAGCCCAGGTTGGTCCAGGTGGCCGACTGCGCGCCAGCGGTGAGTTCGCCGAGGGGTCTGGCCTCGATCTGGAATGTTGTGGTGTTGAAGTGCGCGGCGGTCTCGCCGATGAACATATCAGGGAAGATTTCATCGCCGCCGGGCGTGCTGATGCGGATGCGATGCCCTTTTAGCAGGCCGGCTGGCAGGGCATGCTCTAGCACTTCGTGAAAGATGTCTTGCGGGGCGGCCTCCGCCTGATAGCCCTCGCCATTGACGACCAGGGTAAGCTCGATACCCCCTTGCTTGCCGTTTGTTTGCGTTGATGTATCGGTCATAGGTTCTCCTCATAATTGTCTTACTGTCGTTCTCTCCTATGAATCTATAGCAAAGCGCGTTCGCTCTGCAAGAATCTGCTGGGCCAGGTTTGCATTGCCATCGCTTGTTATGCTACCTGTTTTAGAAGAAGCAGGATAGCAGAGCGATTTCTTGGGTATTTTTCTGAGTGTGGGCAGGCATCTTTCCTATAGGAAGAGGCGTTATGACGCCAGTTATTTTGGGCATCGGTGGGAGTCTGCGCGCGGGTTCAGCGTCGGAGCAGGCGTTGCGTATAGCCGTCGAGGGCGCTCGCGCTGCCGGAGCCGAAACGATGGTGCTAACGCCGGCGTCGCTGCCGCTGCCAATCTTTGATGGCACCTATACCCTGGATGGATACACCAACGAGGAGCGAGAAAGCATCACCCGGCTGCTAGACGCCGTGCGTGGGGCGCACGGGCTGATTCTGGCCTCGCCAACCTATCATAACATCATCAGCGGCGCGGTGAAGAATATGCTGGATTATCTGGAACTGCTCAAGTATGACCAGCGGCCCCGCCTGGAGGGCAAAGTGGTGGGGCTGGTGACGGTGCAGGAGGGCACGTCTGGAACTGGCGTCAATACCCTGACAACTATGCTGCTTGCGGCGCGGGCTATGCGCGCCTGGGTGGCGCCCACGATGGTTTCGGTGCCTGGCTCACGTGCTGCCTTTGATGAGGCCGGCCAGTTGCTCGATGCGTCATTGACACAGCGGCTGCGGGCACTTGGCGCGGAGGTTGCAAAGGCCAGCGCCATGTTTGCGACTCACTATTTTACCTGACGTTCACGTTGTTTCTCCTCCTATTTACCCTTCTGAACTACGCTTCTCTTGCAGGCCCGCAGGTGGGTCTTTTCGTTGTGCCCATTTTCTCAGGAGGGTTGTTATGCTTCGCTCGCTAAAATGGGGTGGGATTCTGGGGGGAATTTCGGTGGTTCTGGCGCTGCTTGATACCATTATCTGGACGGCGCTGCATGCTGCCAATGAAACGCAGGTGTTTGAGTATGCCTATGTCATCAATGTTGTGTTTTATGTAATTGCCGGTGCTGTGGCTGCTTATCTGACCGGCTATATCAAACTGGGCATTGCTGACGCGCTGATCGCAGCAGTGATTTCTGGCACAGTTGGCACGATCAGCCAGGCGTTGGTGTTCCATCCCCTGGATGCCGCGACATTTATCGCGGTGATTGTGATGGTCATCATTGAGGTGTTTAGCGCGGTGCCGTTTGGCGCGCTGGGCGGCGTGATTGGCCGGATCGCCCGACGCAAGGGACCGGCGCGTCCAGCGGTGGTCGAAGAGGTGGCGAGCGGGGCAGCCTGAGCCTGGTAGCGCTCACCGTTTACAATGAGGGTGAGCTAGATGGCCTGCTTTTTGTCGCTTGCCTGTACTGCTGTATCGGTCATGGGTTCTCCTTCTGCTCATCTCGATGCTGTTCTGTCTTAACGAATGTATGGCAAAGTGCGTAGAGAAGCGGCTTTGTCACGGGTGTTGACACGCTACAGCTTTCGGCGGTAGAGTATGGGAGGCAACGCTCCCTCTCGCAGCATCAAGCAGTATAGTGAGGCGCAGAAGGATGTCTAGAAAAGCCTTTCAATACCGGCTATATCCAACACCCCAGCAGGAACACACCCTGCTGTTCGTGCTGCGCCGCTGTCGGGAACTCTATAACACGGCTTTGGAGCAGCGCAAGATGTTCTATCAGATGCGCCGCAAGAGCCTGGGCTACGCGCAGCAGGCCGCTGAACTGGCCGAGATCAAAGCCGCCTATCCCGCCTATCAGGACATTTACAGCCAGGTGTTGCAGGATGTCTTGCGTCGGCTGGACAAAGCCTTTGCCGCCTTCTTCCGCCGTCTTAGGAATGGGGATAAACCAGGCTATCCCAGATTCCAGGGGCAAGGTCGCTATGACAGCTTCACCTATCCCCAATTGGGCTTTGCTCTGGCTGGGAATATCCTGACGCTCTCCAAGATTGGCGACCTCAAAGTCCGGCTGCATCGCCCGATAGAGGGGCAGGTGAAGACCTGTACGATCAAGCGCGATGTCAACCACTGGTACGTCACCTTCTCCTGCGACGTGGAAGATGAGCCGTTGCCACCCTGCCAGGAGGAGGCGGGTATTGATCTGGGTCTGCTCCATTTCGCTACCCTTTCCACTGGTGAGACCATCGAGAACCCGCGCCCCTATCGTCGTGGCTTGAAGCGTCTCACGCTGTTGCAGCAAGCAAAAGACCGCAAACAGCGTGGCTCCCATCGGCGCAAGAAAGCGGCGCTTGCGCTGGCAAAGGCCCATCGGAAGGTGCGCAACCAACGCAAGGATTTTCACCACAAGGCGGCACGCTTGTTGGTGAATCGCTTTGGCCTGATCGTCTTTGAAGACTTGAACATCACCAATATGAGCAAAGCGCCCGAACCCAAACCCGACCCAGACAAAGCGGGCGCCTACCTGCCCAATGGGGCCAGCGCGAAGGCTGGCCTGAATCTGTCTATTCTTGATGCTGGGTGGGGACAGTTCCAGCAGTTGTGTGTCGCCAAGGCTGAGAGCGCCGGACGCCGCGTACTGTTTGTGGACCCCTCCAACACCAGCCAATTATGCAGCGGCTGTGGTCGGCTCGTGCCCAAAGACCTGGAGGAGCGGTGGCATACGTGCCCCTATCCCGAATGTGGCATAGAGCTAGACCGGGACCATAATTCCGCTATTACCATTTTGTTCAGGGGCCAGGAAGTGGCCCACAGGTCTCCGGGCCTGTCGAAGCCCCGCGCTTGAGCGCTGGGGTACTTCACAATGGCCGTATTGCTGAATGCGGCCTCCGGCGACACGCTTTGCCATTATCACACTCTGGTTGAAGAAAGGCAGAACCCGGCGATGTCCAGTACGTTTGAACAGCACTGTGGGCAGTGCGGTCTGATCTTGCCCGCCGGCAGTACCACCTGTCCGCGTTGCGGCGCCCCTGTCTCAGCGCCGCAGTCAGGAGGGGGCGCGCCGCCTTCTGAGGTATTCCCTAGTTTCCAAGAGCAAATGGATGCTGCTGAGACGATAATTCGGCCACGCATGGAGGACGATTGGAACGCGCAGTTCGCCGTTCCCCCTGCCTCCGCCAGCATAGCCCAAACTCCCGCGCCGCCTGCTTCGGGAAATACGGGACCGACCGGGCCGCTGCAAGCCATGCCAGCCGCACCTGCTGCCGATGCGTTCCAGCCGGGGCCGGCTTATACTCCTGCCCCTCCGCAGCAGGGGATGCCTCAGGCGCTAGCAGGACCGGCAGTGGCTGCCCCGCCGGCTTCTGGAGCATTGCCAGGCGGTCCCATGCCGGCAGGTCCGAACTGGTCAGGCATGCCACAGTTTGGCGCGCCTACGTATCCAGGCCAGCCATCGTTTGGGCCACAGTCTGGTGCGCCTACGTATCCAGGCCAGCCTCCTTTTGGCCTTCAGCCTGGCATGTCGGGCGGATTCAGTCAGCCTGGCATGCCAGGTGGGTTTGTGCCACCAGGAATGGCCGGCCCGGCCTGGCAGGGAGCGCCTCCAGGCGCGTATGCTCCGGGGTATAGTGGGCCTATGCCCGGCGGGCCGGCAGCCCCATCTGCGGCACCGGGGCGGCTCCCAACATGGTTTACCGGGGGTGTGGCCGCGCTGGTGGTGGTTGGACTGCTGCTTATCGGCATCACCGGCAGCGATTGGGGCAATAGCAGCCTGCGCGTTGGCATTGCGGCTCTGGTGGTAGGCGTTATTGTACTGGGTGGGTTTCTCTACCTGCGGTTCAATCAGGGCTATCGCGCTCAGCGCACCATGAACCTGGCGATTGTTTCTGTCCTCATTTTGATTGTGCTTGGCGCCGCAGGGGTCGGCCTGGTGAGTCCGTTACATACTGCTCAGGCAAATTCACTGGAGGGCCAGCAGAAATTCCAGCAAGCTGTTAGTTTGCTGCCTGCCAGTGATACGCAAGATTTGGCGCGTATTTATAATGATTGGGGCGAATCCCTGCTCAAGCAAGGGAATTTTCGTATCCCGGCTGATTTGAGCCAGCCGGCGACGGGTGGCGCGGCAGCAAAATTTGAGTATGTGCTACAGCACTATTCCCAGGTAGTGGATGAGGCTTCGCGCGCGCACCAGGATGCCGCGACGGCTTACTATGATCTGGGGAAAGAGCAAGAATCAACCGGCCAATGCAGCGACGTGACTCAGACGGCGCAGGCGATAGGCGTCTTCCAGTATGTTATCAAGACCTTTGGCGATACGCTGGAGGCGCAAAAGTCCCAGGCAGAACTGAAAAAGCCGCAAAATGTGACGGGGATTGTGCTTGATTTCCAGAAGGGAAATGTGCCGGCGGCCAATGTGCAACTCTACCTGTCGTCTAATTTGCAGGAGGTACTCAGCGGCACCGCGTTCTTCTCCAATGACTTTTCTGCCACCAGCGATGCCAGCGGGCACTTCACATTTACCAATGTAGCGCCGAACACCGATAAGAAGTATCTGGTCTCGTATTTTGACCCCAGGCCAAATGTCAATCAAGAGACCTTTGCAGTCAACTCCAGGAGTGGTCAGCCGGCCAATGTGGTTCAAGTGTTGCCGCTCTGCGCGTCGGATGCCGGGACTGTCGAATATGATCTGCCGACTGCTTAGTGAGGATAAGGCGCTTCTGAGACCAGGAGTTACCTACTTTTGAGCGTAGCTCCATAGGTTCGTACACTGCCCCTGCGGCTCTCTGGCTGCGGGGGCGGTGTCATGTCATGGGTTCTGCGCCCAGCCTGCCGAGCGGTTTTCATCAGAGGCCAGCAGTCTCGCTCGCATTCTGTTGGCCGGAACAGAAGCCGGCGCTACAAGTAGCCCCCGCTTTTTGGCAGAAGCGGCCCAGGAAGTGAGGTGGGCGCGCTTCCCCGGAGCGTGCTATAATGCTGTTATGGATGATATGCTCCCCATAGCAGCAGGCTATGTTATGATAGAGAATACCCCCTCTGATCGACAACCTACTTCGTCGCCATCTGATGGTCGCACGTTTGCGGTGGCAACGCTTGGTTGCAAGGTGAATCAGGCGGACAGCGAGGCCATCAGCGAGCAGTTTCGCGCGGCAGGCTTTGAGCAGCGCGATTTTACCAGCCAGGCGGATGTCTATGTGATCAACACCTGCACGGTGACGCATCTGGGAGACCGCAGTTCACGCCAGATGATTAGCCAGGCGCGGCGGCGAGCGCCCGATGCTTTGCTGGTGGTGACGGGCTGCTATGCAGAATTGAATCCCCAGGCGGTGCGAGCGCTGCCCGGCGTTGATCTGGTGGTGGGCAATGCCGGCAAAGATCAACTGGTAGAGCAGGTACTCAGCCACGAGACAGCAGGCGCGCTTGTCACAGAGACAGCAGCATATCCCTCTGCCCTCAGCGCCGGGCGGCGCGTGCTGCCGATGCTGGATGTGCTGAGAATGCACACCGGCTCAGACCAGGCGCTGGATGACGAGGCGCGGGCCGAAAATGGGCCGGTCACTGATCTGGCGCCGCTGGCACCCTCGCCTTTTAGCCGCACTCGCGTGCAGATGAAGGTGCAGGACGGTTGCAATAACCGCTGTACGTATTGTATTGTGCCGACAGTTCGCGGGGCGTCGCGCAGCCGGAGCATCGCGTCAGTGGTGGAGCATACGCGGCGCAAGGTGACTGCCGGCTATCAAGAGATTGTGCTGACGGGCATTCACCTGGGCGATTACCACGCGCTGGAGGGCGGCGATCTAGGCGATTTGATTGCGGCCCTCCTAGACCAGACGCAGATTCGCCGCATTCGCGTTTCTTCGCTGGAGCCAGAGGATTTTAAGCTGGAGTGGTTGCAGCTTTGGAAGAATCCGCGCATGTGCCGGCATCTGCATCTGCCCTTGCAGAGCGGTGCTGATCCTGTGCTGCGGCGGATGGCCCGGCGCTATCTGAGCGGGCGCTATCGTGAGATTATTCAGGCGGCACGCGAGGTGATGCCGGAGATGGCGCTGACGACGGATATTATTACCGGCTTCCCTGGCGAGACCGAGGAGGATGTTGAGCAGAGCTATCGCTTTGCTGAGGAGATGCGCTTTGCCAAGGCGCATGTCTTCCGCTTTTCGGCGCGCCAGGGCACGGCTGCTGCACGCATGCGCAATCAAATCTCTGATAAAGAGAAAAAGGCCCGCAGCGAGCGCTTTCTGGCGCTGAATGCCGCGCATGGGCGCGCCTTCCGCGAGCAGTTTTTGGGGCGCATGGTGGAGGTTCTCTGGGAGGAGCCGCGCCCAAGCGGCTGGGAGGGCTTGACTGATAATTATCTGCGCGTTGAACTTGACCCGGCCTGCGCGGCACAGGCGGGCGATCTGCGCAATACGCTGAGCCTGGTGCGTCTGACGGCGCTGGCTGAGGATGGGTTGGTGGGCGCGCTGGTCTGAGCGGCGTTGTGGATAGCGAGCAAATGGTGATGGCATCGATGATATTTCGCGCAGTGCGACGGCGCTCTGCTGCGCGGTTTGGCGTGCTGGCGGCGCTCTTGTTGGTGATCCTGCTGGCTGGCTGCACCTCTTCTCCAGCGTCTAGCACACAGCAAACGACGACAAATGGAAGTACCTTGCCCTATACGGTAGCGACGGCGTCGCTCAAGGAATTTGCATTACCTCACCCAAAGAGCGGGCTGATGCGCCCGGCAGTCGATCAAGATGGCAACATCTGGTTTGGCGAAATGACCGGCAACCGGCTGGGCCGCCTGAATCCGCACACGGGCCAGGTGGATGAGTGGACGCCGCCGCAGGCCAACTATGGGATTATGGGCATTGTGGCCGATGGGCACAACCATATCTGGTTTGCGGAGCAGAACGCGGGGTATATCGGCGAGTTTTTCCCAGAGACGCAAACCTTCAAGGTCTATTCGACAACCCCGCGTGCGTCGGATAAAGGCCCCAGCGGTCCGAATGATCTGGTGTTTGATCAGCAGGGCAACCTGTGGTTTACCGAACTGAGCGGGGACCGCATTGGCCGGCTGGATGTCGCCACCGGGCAGTTGAAAGAATATCCGGTGCCGGAAGTCAGTCCCAGTCAACTGGCGGCGCCATATGGCCTGGCGCTGGACCGGCAGGGCATGGTCTGGTTTAGTGAGTTGGGCAATTACAGCGTTGCCCGCCTGGACCCAACGACGGGCGCTATCCGTACCTACTCGCCGCCAACGGCGAAAGCTGGTATCATGGAGGTGGTCGTTGCGCCTGATGGCGCTGTCTGGTTTGCAGAGTATCTGAATGGCAAGCTAGGGCGGCTCGACCCGCAGACCGGCGCGATTCAAGAATATTCGGTGCCGGCGATTGTTGATGGGTCATCGTCTGATGGCATCTATGGCCTTTCTGTCGGGGCCGGTGGGATGATCTGGTTTACCGACATTGGCGATAATGCCATTGGGCGATATAATCCATCTGCCGGGCAGTTTACGTTTTACCCCATTCCTACGGCCAGCAGCGGTCCCTTTGGGCTGACGATTGATGGAGCGAAGCAGGTGTGGTTTACTGAAGGGAGCGACAGCGGGAACGCCGTTGGCATGGTGCCTGAGGCAGCCGCGTGATGCGCGTGGGGAAGATGCACACCTATTATTTTAATTGAAGAGGAGGCCGGGGGCATCGATGCAGCAATGGGAGTATATCATTGTGGATGTCCGGCTCTGGCGGAGCGGGGAGCAGGTGTATATCAATGGGCATCCGGTGGAGCGGGTTGCCGGGTTCCCAGGTCGAGCAAATCAGGACGACACAACGGCTCCAACGCTCTATGAAGTGCTGGAATGGTTGGGCAAGAATGGCTGGGAGATGACCGGCATTGCCCCAGATGAGCATTACTCAAAGCTGTTCTTTAAGAGACCCCTGACGCCCAGATCGCTGCCGGCGCCGCCCCCTATTGCCCGGCTCACGAGTGGGCAGCAGCGTACCTCGTCAGATAAGATTACTCCTCCGCCGGGCAAAAAATCGACGAGAGGCTAAATGCCTTCTGTTGTCAATCGGTGGTGATGGTGACGTTGCTGACGGAGCTTGCGACTTCGATGTCGTAGGATGAGGCCGTCCCTGCGTAGCCCTGGCTCTGTAGCCGCACGTCGTTGCCCACATTGCTGAAGGTTTGATCGTCAAAGACAAATGTGGAGGCCCAGCCCTTGAGGTGGACGCGCGCGGCGACGCCTGCCGGGCGTCGAACGGTGACCTCTGATGCCCCCCCACTGATCCGTATGGGCACTACACCGGAGGGCATGGGGAGTTCCAGGCGAACCATGCTCATTCCCCCCTTGACCTCCAGCCCGGCGAGAGTGAGACCGCCCAACTCGGCGGTGACCTCCGACGCTCCCCCCTGGAACACAATCTGCCAGGGGATGGCGACGCTGAGCGTGACCTCTGCCGCGCGCCCCCTCCCAGCCAGCACCCACAGACGGCGTGGATAGCGGATGGTAACCACCCCCTCTTTGACCTTCACGTCCGGCGCCGGTCCCTCGAAGCGGGCCTGGTAGAGTTCGGCCATCCTGTCGTCTGCGCGCAAGCTCAGTCGGGCGGCCCCAGAGACGACGAGCTGACCGCTCGTAAGCCCTCCCAGCGGAGTGGAGTAGCTCCCCCCCTCGCCCTCTGGAGCCGCTCGCAACCGGACCAGTTCCTCCCTGGAGAGCGCGTTGCTGCGTTTGAGAAACTCCAGGAGGAAGGCGATCTGCTCATCGTCATAGTGCGACGCCAGTTCCTCCCACGCCTTCCCAAGGGAAGCGAACATGGGGCCGATCTCGTGCCTGTCGTCCTTGTCTCTTTCGAGCCGGACGATGACCCTGCGGCCATCGTCGGGGTCGCGCTCCCGGCGCACACGCCCAGCCTCCTCCAGGCGATTGAGCATCCCGGTGATCGCCCCAGTGGTGAGTCCCGTGAGATCGGCGATCTGACCAGCGGTCATTGGACCGCTGCTCTCCAGGATATCCATGACCTGCATATCCGTGACGGTCATCCCGATCTGACCCGCCGCCGCCCGGAAGAAGGACGCGCCGAGTCCATAGAACTGCCGAAGCTCCCGCGCTAGCGCTCCGAGAACCTCCGCGCGTGTTTCCTGAGAACCCCTTGACATTTCTGCCCCTCCATGTATGAGGTATTTGACTTAGTCACTAAGTGAATTTATCGATAAATTCACTTAAACACTTGACAATTTCTGCCTCTCCGCCTATAATATATTTATCTTAGCCATTAAGTGAATATTCCGGTGTTTCACTGATTTGCTAAGTGAATATCATTATAGCATAGGAAAGGGGCATGTATCATGATGATGATTGAAACACGCGGATTGCGCAAATCGTTCGGCGACCACGTGGTGCTGGACGGCATCGACCTGAACGTGGCTGCGGGGACGATATTTGCGCTGCTCGGCCCCAACGGCGCCGGCAAGACCACGACGGTGCAGATTCTCTCCACGCTCATCGGCGCCGATGGTGGCAAGGTGCAGGTGGCCGGCCACGACCTGGCGCGGGAGCCTGATGCGGTTCGCGCCGCGATTGGCGTCACCGGCCAGTTCTCAGCGGTGGACGACCTGCTCACCGGCGAGGAGAACCTGCTCCTGATGGCGGACCTGCACCACCTGGGCCGACGCGAAGGCAGACGGCGCGCCGCCGAATTACTCAAGCGCTTTGAGTTAGTCGATGCGGCTAAGAAGCTGCCCGCCACCTACTCCGGCGGCATGCGGCGGCGGCTCGACCTGGCGATGACCCTGGTTGGCGACCCCCGCGTCATCTTCCTCGACGAGCCAACCACCGGCCTGGACCCACGCAGCCGCCATACCATGTGGCAGATCATCCGCGACCTCGTGGCCGGCGGCGTTACGATCTTGCTCACCACGCAATACCTGGAAGAGGCGGACCTGCTTGCCAACCGGATCGCGGTGCTTGATCGGGGGAAGCTGGTGGCCGAGGGAACCCCCGACGAACTCAAACGCCGCATCCCCGGCGGCCACATCCGCCTGCAATTTGACGATGCAAGCGGACTCGAATCAGCCGCTCGCACCCTGGGCGAGGTGGCACGTGACGACGACGCGCTCACCTTGCAGGTTCCGACTGACGGCAGTGTCCGGTCCCTGCGGGCTGTCCTCGACCAGCTTGACCACGAAGCGAACGCGGGCGACGGAGTCAGCGTATCGGTTCACACCCCCGACCTCGATGATGTCTTCTTCGCCCTCACCGGCCATCCCGACGCACAGAAAGGCAGTGTACGATGAGCAATCTTTCCTTTACCCTGCAAGATTCGGCGACGATGCTGCGGCGCGATGTCCGGCACTCGCTGCGCCGCCTCTCGATGACGCTGAGTGGCCTGGGGACGCCAATCGTAATGCTGGCGCTGTTCAACTACGTGTTTGGCGGCACACTGGGCGCCGGCCTTGGCGGCGTGGCGCACGGCGGCGCCTATATCGACTATGTCGCGCCCGCGATCATCCTCATGACTGTGGGCAGCGGGACCGCGACAACAGCGATAAACCTCTGCATGGACCTGAGTGAAGGCATCATCGCCCGCTTCCGCACTATGGCGATCTCTCGCGCCTCAGTGCTGACCGGACAGGTCCTCGGCAGCCTGATCCGAACGCTGATCACCATCGGCCTCGTCCTCGGAGTTGCGCTGCTCATGGGCTTCCGGCCCACGACGAGTCCCATCGCCTGGATCGCGGCGCTCGGCCTCATCGCGCTGTTCACCCTCGCGCTCACGTGGATGGGAATAGTATTCGGCTTGGTGGGCAAAACGCCCGCGGGCGCCAATAGCCTCTCCATCATCTTCCAACTCCTGCTGCCGTTCACCAGCAGTGCATTTGTCCGCACGGACTCGATGGCGGGCTGGATGCACTGGTTCGCCAGGTATCAGCCCTTCACGCCAGTCATCGACACGCTGCGGGGGCTGCTGCTGGGAACCCCGATTGGCGACAGCGCGGTCCTCGCCGTCGCCTGGTGCATTGGCCTCACGCTGGTCGGATACCTGTGGGCGCGAGCGGTCTACAACCGTGATCCTGTACGGTAGGGAGGCCGAGCGCACCGCAGCCGCTCTGAGTAGGTGTTAGTGTAGATACCTGAACTGGCCGCCCTCGTTCTACTCTAGTTAGAGCGCTTGTTGCAGATGCGCATCTGCGCATCTGCAACAAGCGTGTTCGTTGGTACGCCGCCTTAGGGGAAAAGAACAAACGGCCTATGCTCTGTATGGGCTGACACGGTTGGTCGCCAGCCAAAACCATCTGGCCCAGGGTATGCAAGAACGTTCCCTGTATCTTCGAGAGACGAGGAGCAATGATGGAGTTGTCTAAGCGGCGGGAGTTGAAACCGCGCCTGCGAGTGCGTTACCGAGACGGCACGTAACATGCCACCCCAGATAGGGTCGCGTGCCTTGATGGTCCTGTTGAACGAGTACCGAGCGCAAACCTCATGGAAGAGCAGATGAATAAGCAGGAGCCACAAACGCCAAACCCGCAAGAGCAGCCCTCTGAGCCTGGGGGAGCCAGCAGTGTGCCAACGCTGGCCGCCTGGAAGGCGGCGGTACAGGCAGCATGGCGGCGCTTGGACGGCAGGAACTCTGTGCGCCAGCAGCATCGGGACGGCAGCGCGATCAGCAGCACGCGCTGGCAGACCAGGCTCACGCAGCCGCTGGGGCGCGTCCCGCCCAGATGGCGGCGCTGGCTGGTGATTCTGGCAAGCGTGCTGATATTGAGCCTCTGCGTGCTGCTCTTTGAACTAAGACCAGCCGCCGCGCCCCCCACGCCACAACAGACCATGCCTGGCGTCTGGAGCTTTTCCGTCAACAGCCGACCAACGCTGGTGTTCCGACACTTCATCGGCAATGTCCATATTGTTGGCGGCGCTGCCGGGCAGGTAACGATCACTGAGAATCGCAACGGCTACACTGATGCCATCCAGATTCACTATCTCCAGCAGGGCGATGCTATTACGGTCACCTCGGATATAGAGAGCGACCTTGCCAGCGATACCTGGGTGGATTTTGTGGTGCGCGTCCCCGGCCAGGCCGGGCTGAGTGCCAGCCTGACCAACGGCGGCACATTGGAGGCCGATGGCCTCAACGGCCAGATCGCGTTGAGCAACACCAACGGCTCCATCTGGGCCACCAACCTGAGCGGCAGCATCGTGCTGACCACGCAGAGCGGCTCGATCAATACCAAGCACACCAACGGCCAACTGAGGATGACCACCCAGAATGGAACAATTACCAGCAGCAATACGCTGTTGAGCGGGCATTCATGGGTGCAGGCGGAGAGCGGCACGATTAACTTTCATGGATCGTTGGACCGCAGCGGGAGCGCCCGATTTCAGGATAGCAACGGCGAACTGAGCCTGACGCTGCCGCAGAGCAGCGCCTTTCGCCTGGATGCCCACACAGCCAGCGGCGCCATCAACTCCAGCTTCCCCGGCATCACCGTGCGCCACGTAGGCGGTGGCAGCCAGGCCCGTGCTACCGTCGGCAAGCCGCCGCTGGCGCAGTTGACCATCCAGACCACTAGCGGCCCCATCCTGTTGCAACAGGGAGAATAGGCCGACAATCCAAGTGTGCAAGCGACCGAAATGCCGCCTATCCTCAAAAGCGGTGGTTTGAGCTTCGCTGTCTGGCATTACGAGTGGGTTAAGCATCTCTCAGCTTGCCAGATGCACAAATCTTTAGACAATCCTGATGCTCTTCCTCTTGATCTGGCCCTCACCATATCTTATTTCATGGCTGGAACATATTTGATATGGCTTGTTTCAGGCCAGGAAGTCCTGCGCGAGAATTCCGCCGGCTTGGTCATGGGCATTTAGAAGCCACTGAATTGGCGGCGCTGCCGCGCTCGCCCTTTCAGCGCGGGCTGTTCAAAGCGAAGCGCTTTCTGATCGGCGCGCCAATTTCAAGCGAGCGATCTATTCATGAGCGACTTAACAAGATCAGGGCGCTGGCAGTCTTGTCTTCGGACGCGATCTCGTCAGTGGCCTATGGCACAGAGGCGTCGCTTGCCATCCTGATTGCGGCAGGCGTTGGCGCTCTCTCACTCAATCTGGGTATTGACGCGGTCATTATTGTGCTGCTGGCAATTGTCGCGCTCTCCTACCGCCAAACGATCTTTGCGTATCCCAATGGCGGCGGTTCCTGTATTGTTGCCAAAGATAACCTGGGTGTGACGCCCGGCCTGGTGGCGGCGGCCTCACTCCTCATTGACTATGTGCTTACAGACTTCCGAATTTAGTACATTGGATGGGATGCTCAAACATCTTCACTTGCTCCTTGCCACCTACCGCATTGGCTAAAAAGGAGTATCCCATGCGTCAGTTCGCCTCCATCGAGAAGCTTGATTCCGCCATCCTGTATGTTCTGGAGCTTGCTTCAAGCCTCAGCATGTTCCTTCTAACCTTTGGCCTGGTCGCATCCATGACCAATGTGCTGACCAAAGGGCTGATTTTAAGCGACAACTCGACAATGCAGGTGATTTGGAGCGCATCTCAGAGCATCGGTATTGATGCGTCCATCTCAGGAACCATTATCCGCTGCTTTACCTACTACCGACAGAAGCAATGGGTACAGGCTGGACTCTATACCATCCTCTCGCTGCTTATCCTCTTTACAGCCGCCATTGTGTCCAACATTGAGGCTGTCCAGCAAACGCTCAACATTGTCCTTGATGTAGCGTACGCCCATGTCTTTGTGTCAGTGGAAGCGTTAATCTGGATACGCAGCGTAACGATTGTCCTGTTAATCGTCTCGCACGCTGTCAAACATATCAGCGTTCCACCGACTTCACAGAAGGTGAAAGCTGTCAGCCCGAAGACTGCACAACCTCCCCAAACACGTGTACAGCCAGAAGCACCCGTTGTCCAGAAGGAGCGTACACCGAAAGCGCCAACACCCATTAACACCAACTTGATGCATGTAAAGAAATATCTGGACAACCACCCTGATGCGTCAGCCCGCGAGGTTGGCCGAGCGTTAGGGTTTTCAGCAACCACCGCTGCAAAATGGGTCAATAAAGTTCGTTATGCCTAGTTGCTATGATGGTGATGATATGGCAGAGCGTGAGTCTCTTACCCATGACGCAGAACGGTTGCGCGAGGCAATTCCAGAGGAGTTACAGCAACGCACCCAGTTTGTCATGTGATAGCGAGCAGAAGTGCAGGGACGCACTGCTAAGCTTCCCTTTCATCCTCGTACCTATGCGATTGCCTCACCTATCAATCCGGCTGCCTGGAGAAGTTTTGCGGATGCCCTCCGAGCATTCGCCACTGGCGACTACAAAGGGATAGACCTCGATCACTGTCTTGAGAACACAGGGGTGATTGCTTCTTGGGCAAAGTCAATCATCGACCTCTTTCTTGGGACGTATAAGAAGTCTCACAGTCAGGGTATGGTATTCATACAAGCACTAGACGACCTCTACACCACCGCTTATAGCGGCGCACCAAAGGATTGAGCCTCTAGTGACACTCGTATCAGCGCTCTGGAGCGGTTTCGCTCTCAAGGAAATTTTCCAAATGGCTCAAAGTTAGGGGTCACTGCTATAGACCCCAAACCGGCCCCAAAACCTGTAGAAATGCGCCAGGGACGCTTTCATAACGTGCTTCCAGATGAGCGGGTCATTGAGAAAGCGATGCACGCCAAGAACGGGGCACAATTCGCTGCATTGTGGACTGGCAAGTGGGAAGGTACGTACCCAACGAAGAATCACGCAGACTGGCAACTGGTGATGTGGCTGATGTATTGGTGCAACGATGCTGTTGAGCAGGTAGACCGTTTATTTCACCAATCGGGGTTGCTTGATGAGAAAACCGATTCCATGCGAGGAGATGTCACCTACCTGCGACATACTATTCAAGCCTTCCTCGAAAAGCGGAGGCTCCGGTAAATCTCGCCAAAGCTACCCACCACTTTTGCTGCTGCCGCAAATCTTTATGAAATCTTGATGCGCTTCCATGTCCATCTTTATATAGCCCTTACGAGGTCTGCGGTATCGTTTCTTGTGGTGGAGTGAGCGGTTGTAGCCGCATTCATCTCAGGAGAAATCAAAACCTGTATGGCTCAACAAGAGATACCCGATCAGCCGTCGTTGTTCGCGGCAAGACCGCCGGAGCAGGAAGAGCCTGGCATCAAGAGCGCGCTGCTGGGCGAAAACGATGAAAAACTATTGCCTGGCTCCCGGCCAGGCAATCAATATGTGCGCATCTTTTATAGTCCGGCGCGTGAGTTTCGGCGGCTGGGGCCGGGGCACTTCGAGGCGACAGAACTGGCGGCGATGCCGCGCTCGCACCTCCGACGCCGGCTGGTCAAAGCGAAGCGCTTTCTGATCGGCGCTCCGCTTTCAAGCGAGCGAGCGATTCATGAACGGCTGAACAAAATCAAAGGGCTGGCAGTCCTCTCCTCCGATGCGATTTCATCCTCGGCCTATGGCACCGAAGCATCGCTGGCAATTCTGCTCGTGGCCGGCGCGGGCGCGCTAGCGGTGAATCTGGGCATTGCGCTGGTGATTATCACCCTGCTGGCGATTGTGGGACTGTCGTATCGCCAGACCATTTATGCCTATCCCAATGGCGGCGGGTCGTATATTGTCGCCAAGGATAATCTGGGAACAGGTGCAGGTCTGGTGGCGGCGGCATCTCTTTTGATTGATTATATTTTAACTGTATCTGTGAGCATAGCCGCAGGCGTCGATGCCATTACCTCTGCACTGCCCGGTTTTTTCCCCTATTCGGTGGAAATTGGGCTGGCCTTCACCGTGCTGATTACGGTGATTAATCTGCGAGGAGTGCGGGAATCGGGCACTATTTTTGCCGCGCCAACATATCTTTTTATTTTCAGTTTTCTCCTGATGATTATTGCGGGCGTTATCCATGCAATCACGCACGGAGGGCTACTCCAGCCGACGGCGCCCCCCTCGATTCCGTCCACTGAAACCCTTACCCCATTCCTGCTGCTCACCGCTTTCGCCTCTGGCTGCGCGGGGATCACGGGCGTGGAAGCGATCTCCAATGGTGTACCAGCATTCAAGCCGCCTGAATCACGGAATGCGGCGCGCACACTCGTGTGGATGGTCACGATTCTGGGGACGTTTCTGGCGGGCACAACCTTCCTGGCCTGGCGCTTTGGCATTGCGCCCAACCCACAAAGTAATCCGACAGTGGATTCACAAATCGCTAGTCTGGCCTTCCCTGGGCCGTTCGTTTGGATGTATTATATTTTCCAATTTGCCACTGCGTTGATTCTGGCACTGGCGGCCAACACCAGCTTTGCCGACTTTCCGCGCCTCTCCTCGCTGCTGGCGCGTGATGGTTTTCTCCCTCGCCAGTTCGCCTTTCGTGGGGATCGGTTGGCTTTTTCAACGGGTATTGTCGTGCTGGGGGTGTTTGCTTCGATCTTACTCGTCATCTTCAAGGGCAATACCGAGGCGCTGATTAACCTCTACGCTGTTGGCGTCTTTATGTCCTTTACGCTCTCGCAGAGCGGCATGGTGGTTCACTGGTGGCGTCTGCGGGGGCAGGGCTGGCAAAGGAGCCTGGTGATCAACCTTGCAGGAGCCGTTGCCACCGCAGTCGTCGTGGTGATTGTCACGATGACCAAATTTGATCGGGGCGCGTGGATTGTGGTGCTGCTCATCCCCGTGCTGGTCCTGATGTTTCGCGGTATCCATCGCCATTACCAACGCGCCCACGCCCAGATCGCCCCGCTGACGCCGGTTGCGGCAGAGGATGTGCGCCATATCATGCTTGTGCCGATTCCCAGCCTGAATCAGCCGGCGCTGCAAAGCCTTGCATATGCCTGGTCGATTACGCCCGATGTGGTTGCCGTGCATGTCTCCACCGACGCTGAGGAAGCTGCCGCGCTCCAGAAGAATTGGGAACAATGGGTGAGTCAGCTTGAGCCGCTGGCGCGTGGCAAGAATGGAGGCCGGCCCGGCGACCCCACACGCCATCCGCATCTGGTGATTATTGAGTCGCCCTACCGGGCGCTGGTTGCGCCGCTGCTCTCCTATATCGATCTGGTACGCCGGCAGCACCCCAACCAGACGATTACCGTCATCTTATCTGAGTTTATCCCGGTGCATTGGTGGGAGAGCGTGCTGCATAACCAGACAGCGCTGCGACTCAAGGCGTCGCTGCTCTTCCGCCCTGGCATCGTCGTGACGAATGTGCCCTATCACCTGATAAAGTGATCTTCGCACTCTGAGCTTTTCGGGCGGAGCAGATAAGGGTGTATTACTGACCACCGGCAAAGCGCAATAGCCAGCACGATCAGGCAGGCATATCCTTCGATAGAGTGCCTGCCTCACTTTGTCAACATTTTCGTGTGTAAGTGAGAGATCACAAGCTGTACCTACCTACCCTGAGCATACTGGTCAGGTCTCTGTGGAGCAACCTGCGTTGCTGTGCGGACCGCCCGGCAATATAAACCTGGGACTGAGCGCTGGTCACGCCCATCTCCTGCAGAAAACGAAGCAGATGGCCCCCTCCATCGGGGAGGATATTGAGGCGCTTGGTCATTTCGATACCAGTGTTCAGCAAGTCTTCTCCGGCTGGGAAGGGACGCTGGAACCAGAAGAACCCTGAGGCGACGATCTCCACCCACCCACCAGGCTTCGTGACCCGGACCAGTTCGTTCAAGAACTGCGGCCACAGCTCCCTGGACCTGCTTAATGCCTTACTCCACCGAGCCGAGCAAGTGTTGGCCTTTGTCGAAGACGGCACGATCCCGTTCACCAACAATCAGGCGGAACAAGATCTGCGGATGGCCAAAGTGCAGCAGAAGATTTCCGGGACATTCCGAGCACGGCAGGGGCAACAGCCTTCTGTCGGATTCGGAGCTATGTCTCGACGATGCGCAAGCAGGGCTATGCCATATTGCCTGCCCTCAAAGCCGTCTGTCTGGGTCATCCTTTACCTGTCGCTTGGGGCATCTGAGTAGTTACCGGTTCTCAAAGCAACTCCTCGATAAGCGAACAGACGCACTCCTGGTCCTCCCTCTAAGCGGCGGTGGTTGCCGGGGTGAGATGGTTCAGGCCACGCGTGTTGCGCCAGCCATGGAGGCCAGCGTGGCGGCGTATTTCCTGGCGCGCTCGGCATGGAACCAGTCAAAAGGGACGGTATAGCTCTCGCCATCCGGCTTCATAACGGTCACCGCATGGTTGAAACCAGGCACGATGTCAAGCTCGATCAGGAATCCGTTCTGGTTGGTGTAGACGATGTGTTGCTTCAAGGTTAGTCTCCTCGCCCCTTGTTTCAAGTGGTATGCTCGTTTCACCGCGGGTCACTGCCCTGGTGAAGTCACAGGCAAGATGCTCATTGGCGCCCAGACCAGCGGGCGCAGAAGGAAGCACCCAGGGGAGCTCCTGTTTCGTCAGGGTGCCAGAGACTCCCTGGTCCTCGGGTGGAGAGCGTGTCACCACCCCCCGTGCCAAGCGAGGAGAGCTTTTCCTGGAGAGCAGCACTGGAGCTGCTTGTGTGTCCTTCCATCGTGAAGTATACCTCCTCCTGGTGATTGGGTAGGACTAAAGTCCTGATCAGGTGCTGGAAGCGCTCGTGGTCCCCGCTGGGAGAGGGTCAGCCGACATACGAGCGAAAAAGGTGCCACCAAGGGATGCATGTCGCCTGAGAAGCCCTATGGACAAGCATACATGTCCATAGAATCGGCATTTGATGCCTGCCATCTGCCTCTTTCTCCTCCTTTTGGCCTAGTGACTTTCTCACTTACCAGCACCGATTATTCCTGGGTTCCTGTAGTTCTGGTGGTCTAGCGAATACTCACTGTTCTGATATAATAGTGCCGTTGCCAGGAAGACTAGGAGGGACAGAGATGAGCTACCTCATGGCCGGCCAACTTTCGGAGATCGAACGGCTCCGCCTGCAAAGTCGGGTGTGGCAGCCAGCGGGTGAACGATTACTGACCAGCCTGGGCGATGCTTCTGGTCAGCGGGTGCTGGAAGTCGGCTGTGGCGTGATGGGCTGGCTGGGCTGCCTCTCTGTGCTGGCTCCTTTCGTCATCGGCCACACATTGCCTGGTTCATGGCGTTCAATCTCCCATTTTTATGAACGGATAGCGAAAGGAGCCGGCAAAGCGGTATTCCCCTCTGCCTGACGCGCCCCTGCGGGATCCGGCACGCAGCGTCACCATCATCCTGTCGCCTGGTCTTGTTCCAGCAGAGACATTAGGTGGCGCCGCATATCGTGTTCTTGGAGATGATACCAATACTGCCGAAAGGTTCGGTACTGTTCTTCACGCAAAGACTGCTGCATGCGCAGCAAGCGTTCTACCCCATAGCGCTGCTCTGCGGAGGGCGCCTCGGCAGGGTCAAGCAGGGAGAGCACCAACTCCGTGCGCAGGAATGGCTTCGGCTGGCCCTGCTTTTTCTCGGCAGCAGAGCGCGTCTGTGGTGCCACCGGATGCTCCTGGCTCCCCAGGCACAGCCGAAGTAAAGCGATCAGGACATCACGATCATGCACCTGTCCCAGGTCTTCCTGGATCTGCACCACCTCCTTGACTATTGACTTGCACCCCACCGGCAAGAAATCCTCAAAGATCTCTAGCGTGTAACGGAGCCGTTTGGCCGCGATGCGGAAGCGATGGAGCGCTCTGACTGCGTAGGGAAGATCCACCTGGTCGCTCTCGCTAGAGAGCTCAGCCAGCTTTGTTCGAGCAATGCTGCGTGCCTGTTGCTCCGTTGGCGTCTGGGCCTCTGATGCTGGAAGGGAAGTGTCCTTCTCAGGGGAAGTGGTTTCTTTCGGCAGACAAGCCTCAAGAGTTTCCTTAAAACCGCTCCTGTCAAGTTGCGAGAGGACCGCTTCAAGCTCGTGCTGGCATACCTTCCGATAGCTCGCCAGTCGTTCAAGGAGCCAGCGCATCCCTGCTTGTTCTTCGCTCGGTGCTTTATCCAGGAGGTCTTGCACTTGTTGCATCAGGACATCTGTATCACGGGCTGCTCCTAACCGGTCAGCAGCTTTTTTTACGGTTCGATACGCCCGCTTGAAGGGTTTTCTCTTGCAAACCGCCGCATACGCATCCATGCTGGCCCGCAAGCGGCGTGAAGCCACCCGCATCTTGTGCACCGCCTCGACCTCTTCATTCCTGAGTACCTTGTCTCGCCAGTCCAGGAATTTCTCGGCGCGCTTGGGAAGTTCTTCTCGTCCCGATTGGGCAAAGGTTTCCTGGGTTTCCCCTGCGTGCCGCACGTCTTTTGGCAGCGGGGGAGCCTTGCCAACGTGCTGTTCTTCGGGCGTGATCGCTGGATGATCGGACCAGTGTTCCCCATAGCGGGCATAGGCGAGTAAGGCCCCTTCGCGCACCCCAGCCGCGCTGACCTGTATCTCCTCCAGGTGCAAGACTTCCAGCATCACCAGGATCAGGAGGACACCGCCCGGTAACACCCGCGCCCGCTCCAGCGACAGCCCATAGTGTTCGACCAGGGCTTCTGCTGACTGCGCAAGCAGCAGCCCCTTACATCCCACCAGATCTTCGCGGGTTAAGCGATCCTCGTGCGCCTCCAGGTGGAGCGCCTGTTCTGCGATGGCAAGCAGCATCTGGGCACTTGAACCAGTCACGAGGAGTGCAGGAGGAAGGTGGGGAATCCGCAACTCGGAGAGATAGGTCTGAAGAAACACTTCAGCCTGGGCCACCTCTTCAGGGGAAGGGGGGTTCGAGAAGAGGAACTGGTCGTGGACCCAGCCAGACCCAATTGGAATCGACGCCAGCCAGGTGATCTGGCGGTTCTGTGCCGTGACGAGTTCGGTACTGCCCCCACCAACATCCAGCACGCCCGTATCAGGCGAGATAGCTGGCCCAGAGACGGCGCCATGATACGTCAAGGCAGCCTCCAGCGTCCCACTGATCATCTGGACCGAGAGTCCCGTCGCACCCTGGAGGTCTTCGAGGAAGGTCTGACTATTCCGGGCCTGACGCACCGCTTCCGTCGCAACAACCAGAATCGGCTCGGCATGGTAGTGCTGAGCCAATTGCTCGTACGCGCGCAGCGTGGCAAGGGCCGCCTCGCGCATGTCCGCAGCAATCTCTCCCGTCGCTTGCAGGTGTTCCCCAAGCCGGAGCATCATCGAGTCCGCTTTGATCTGGCGGACCTGATCAGGAGTACACTCGGCAACGAGCACTTTCATGCTGTTACTGCCCAGCTCGATGACAGCGCTGGGCAGCGCCTTCTGTTTCTGTGGCATGGCTTCCTCCTCGAAGGATACAGGAGCTGCTGAAGTCTGAAGCCTCCCCCTCCTAGCAAGAAAGAAGGCCTTACAAAAGACGCTGCACGATACACGCCAAATCCTCCTGTGGGCGGACACCACTCGCGACGTCAGGGCTGGTGAGCACCTGAGAGGGCGTTTTTGCCTACGACGTGCCGATTGGCTGAGTGCAGTTGGCTTCCTGCGTGCATGCGCTCTTGCTGATCCTGGTGCGTGCTTCGCCAGAGATGCTGTGCTGGCTACCAGGGCTAGCCGTTTAGGTAGTGGCTCACTTGAGCAGGACAGCCTGGTCTGCATTATAGCGCTGAAGAAAGAGCAGTAAGCATGCTTCGTGCATCACCAGCGACTTGGAAAAAGACAAGGTCATGCGGACAAAACGAGCGAGACGTTGGCGCAAGGTAGTATTCCAGCGCTCGACATGGGCGGTTTCTCCCGTTTCTTTGCCAACCACGTTGTGCTGCTCCTCAGGAATCACCGCAGCGTACGCCGCCCAGAAATCCGTGAAGCAGCACCCCGGTGGTAGGCTGATGGAATGCGCTCCCACAAATGCAGACACGTCCGTTTGCTTCGATCGCCTACGGCATACGCAACCACCTGCCGCGTGGGGCGACACAAAGCTATCCACACCCAGACCTCGTCCGCTTTTTTGAACACAAAGGACCAGCGGTCATCGAGTTCCAAGACCGTACCTCTGGCCTCGTCTGGAGCGGGATCGACGAGCGTTGTGCTTCAAAGGGGAAGCTGGGCAACATTTTTTTGATCCACTTGGAGAGGGTCGTGCGGGAGACGCCGAACGTGCGGGTGAGGCCCCGCAAGCTGCTGCGTTCTTGGTACGCATCCAAAATCTCCTCGCGGCGCGCCTGGGAATAGTGGTTGGGAGTCGGGTGCTTGCGGCTTTGACGTCCGCAGGCGCGACAGCGAAACACCTGTTTGCCAGTGGGTGCATGACCGTTGCGTACGAGGGAGTCGCTCTGCCAGTGCGAGCAGTGAAGCGTGATTGTCACCGTGGAAGGTTTCCTTTTTTAGTAACTACTCAGGACTGGGGTATTCTACGCCAGGCCGGAACCAGTCGCATCCGAGCCAGCGGGCCAGGTGCCCCTGTTCCCATCGGGAGCGGTGCGCCTGGCCGTTTGCTGTGGCCGCCCCGCAGTGGCTCGTAAAGGATACATGCGATGAAACGTTGGCACTGGCGCCTGGGCACTGGCGCAGGGGCCGCAAGCCGTCCGGCAGCCGCGCTGGACCAGCCGCTCTTCACCAGCGC
>CAZFWN010000035.1:32283-39283 GCA_964522745.1 uncultured Ktedonobacterales bacterium | reverse complement strand
GCCAGACCCACTCCTCAGGCAGCCCAAGCTCACGGCCCACCTCGCGCACCTCATCTTTGAAGAGATAGCGCAGCGGCTCAACCAGGCGCAGCGCCATTCGCTCCGGTAACCCACCAACGTTATGGTGAGTTTTGATACGCACCGCAGCACTGGCATCATGGCTGGTACTCTCAATAACATCTGGATAGAGCGTGCCTTGCGCCAGAAAATCCACCTGACCCAGCTTCTCGGCTTCTTCCTCAAAGACGCGCACAAACTCGTCGCCAATAATCCGTCGCTTCTCCTCTGGATCAACCACACCGGCCAACCGCTTTAAGAAACGCTCGCGCGCGTCAACAGCAACCAGCGGGATATGTAAATGCTGTCTGAACGTCTCGATCACCTGCTCCGGCTCGCCAGCGCGCAGACAGCCAGTATCCACAAAAATACAGGTGAGCTGATCGCCCACCGCCCGATGTACCAGCACCGCCGCCACTGCTGAATCAACCCCACCAGAAAGTCCACAAATCACCTGCCCATCACCAACCTGCGCGCGCATCTTCTCAACAGCCTCTTCAATAAAAGCGCCAGCCGTCCAGGTAGGCTGGCAGCCACAAATATCATAGAGGAAGTTTTGCAGAATCGTCGTCCCCTGAGGGGTATGCGTCACTTCCGGGTGGAACTGCAAGCCGACCAGACCTCGCGGATGCGCCATCGCAGCAATCGGCGTATTTGGGGTGCTTGCCAGACACACAAAACCTGGCGGCAGCGTCGCCACGCTATCGCCATGACTCATCCAGGCATGCAGCCGTGACCCTTCTGCCAGCCCCAGCCCGTGAAATATCTCTCGGTCCTCTAGCGCTGGCGGCAGCAGATCAAGCTCCGCCGCCCCATACTCCTGCCGGCCACTGGCAGCAGCCACCTGCCCACCAAGCTGATGCGCCAGCAGTTGCATGCCATAGCAGATACCTAACACCGGCAGCCCGCTCTCCAGAATCGCCTGATCGCACGCCGGGGCATCTACATCATAGACGCTCTTGGGGCCACCAGAAAGGATCACGCCGCGCACATTCAGCCGGCGTAACTCCTCCAGCGTCGTCCTCGCCGGCAGCAGTTCGCAATAGATACGGCATTCGCGCACGCGCCGGGCAATCAGCCGGCTATACTGTGACCCAAAATCAAGAATTGCTATCGTCTCACGGGCGACTGGCTCAATTGTCACCGTTTCTTGTTCTGCTTGTAACACGTCTACCTGCTCCTGCGGTTCCTCATTTGTGCATTGCTGGGGAGAGAAATAAAAAGACCACCGGCTGTCCGGCCAGTACAATAGCATCTCGGTTTATCTCCCTGAGAGGGAGCGCGCCGGGTGGAGTGTATTGTTTGCATTATAGCATGCGCGGCTTTGACAATGAACTCAACCGTACCAGGCACTTTAAGCCAAAAGGCACCACAAAAACCGAGCAAGAGCGTCCAAGACTTCCCGTTTAGCAGCAAAGGGGGTATAATGCAGGTGGGGCAAAGTGGGGCAAAGTGGGGAACAAAACTTGCTATAACAGGGCATGACTGATAGTGTGTGGCTGGTATAGCAAAAGACAAACATTGTTCACACGCAGTGTGTTTCACAGGCATCGTCATATGGCCGTCTTTATTGGCTTTACAGGTGAATATACCCATACGCTTGATGCCAAGGGGCGCCTGGCAATTCCGGCCAAATATCGCTCGCGTTTTGAGCAAGGACTCGTTATCACCCCTGGCCTGGAGACCTGTCTGTATGTCTATCCAATGGAGGCATGGGAAGCCAAAGCCAGGCAGATTGAGGAAAAGAACTTGAGCGCCATCCAACGCCGGCAGGTGGAACGGGTCTTCTTTGGCAATGCAACTGAGTTGGAGCTTGATGCTCAGGGCCGGGTAACCATCCCAGCAAAGTATCGTGAGCGCGCCCGCCTGGAGAACGATGTACTCATTATCGGCGCGAGAGACCGCCTGGAACTCTGGAATACAGGAGCTTATCGTGAAGCACTGGGGCAGATACACATCGAAGATCTCAAGGAGCTAGACCTGCCATTCTGATCTATGCTTCTTAGCTTCAAGAAAAGAGCCTTCTCTCCTCATGGTTGCTCTACTGATGACAACACAACATATCTCAATAATGCCGAGTGAAGTGCTGGACGCGCTGCGCCCACACTCTGGCGGGCGCTATATCGATGGCACTGCTGGTGGCGGCGGCCATACCGCCTTACTGCTGGAACGCAGCGCCCCAGATGGGCAGGTGTTGGCGCTTGATGCTGACCCACAGGCGTTGACTCGAATTGCTGAGCGTCTCCAAGACGCGATAGCGGCTCGTCGCCTGACACTGGCTCAGGGAAATTTTGCCACGCTCCAGCACCTCGCCGAAACGGCGAGCTTTGGCGCCGTTGATGGCATCCTGCTGGACCTGGGATTCTCATCCGATCAACTGGCTGACCGGGAGCGCGGCTTCTCCTTCGCAGGTGAGGGGGCACTCGATATGCGCTTCGACCCGGCACAACCCACAACGGCAGCCGATCTGGTCAACACGCTCTCAGAAAGCGACCTGGCTGATCTCATCTGGCGCTACGGAGAAGAGCGCCGCTCACGTCAGATCGCCCGGCGCATCGTCCAGGCTCGCGCCCGCGCGCCCATCAAACAGGCCAGGGAACTGGCGCAGTTGGTAGCGCTCGGCGTAGGCGGCCACCCCGGCGGCATACACCCGGCGACGCGCACCTTTCAGGCATTACGCATTGCCGTCAATAACGAGCTAGCGAGCCTGGAGGCTGTACTCCCTCAGGCGGTTAATCTCCTCATGCCAGGGGGCCGGCTCGCCATCATCAGCTTCCACTCGCTGGAAGATCGCATCGTCAAGCACTTTTTCCAGGCAGAAGCACGCGGGTGCATCTGCCCGCCACATCTGCCTGTATGCGTCTGCGGCCACCAGCCGCGCTTGAAGATCATCACCTCGCACCCACTGGTGGCTTCTCCAGCAGAGCAGGCACAAAACCCACGCGCCCGGAGCGCAAAATTGCGCGCAGCCGAGCGCCTTCCCAGCGGCTGATGAGACGAAGGGGCAAAGACACTGTAACACAGTCTTAGCAAGTGCGTCTGGAAGAGAACACAACACATTGGGAACAGCACGATGAATGAGCATGAGCCACCTAAACCGTTAGAGGCAGCCCGCGAGCGTCGGCGCCTCGCTGCCTCGATTTATCAACTCAAGCCGCTCCCGCTGGGCATTATTGGGGCGATCCTGATCAGTCTACTGGCTTTACTCTATCTCAATGAGGTCGGGCTTGCCATCCAAACCAATCAGCATCTTCAGCAGTTGGCTGGTGATCAGTCCCAGTTGCAGCAAGAAAATCAAGATCTGCGCCAGCAGCAAGGCGCGTTCCAATCGCCGTCCTACATCGAGAACCGCGCCCGGCAGATGGGCATGATCCCAGCAGACCCCAATACCGTCCATACCATTACGATCCCTGGACAACATGCCGGTAGTAAGAGGTGATTCGTGACGGATGAACTGCGCCGTGCCCGCTTTCGCCAGGCCAGCTTATTCCTGCTCATCAGCGCAAGTATCATTGCTATTACTGGCCGGCTTGCGTATTGGCAGATTGGACAACATAACGCTCTGGCTGCACGCGCTGACCAGGAGCATAAGCGTCCTTTTATTGTGCCTGCCGGACGCGGCTCAATCTACGACATCAACGGAAGGCTGCTTGCCTTGACGCTGACCGAAGACGCCGTTGAAGCTGATCCGCAAGCCATTCAACAGGAGAACAGCAAACACCCCGGCACGCTGAACCAAACGCTGGATCAAATCTCGGCCATTTTAGCCATTCCGGCTGAGGTGCTTCGTCCACAAATTCAGCTTGCCCAGGGTGGACATCTGCTCACCTTTACCTATCTGCGCGATGCAAATGGCAATAAAATTCACACCACCCGGCAGCAAAGCAACCAGATCGATCAACTGCTCAACCAGGGTCAACTCTGGGGAATCGGCCTGCTGCCGGAAAGCCAGCGCGTCTATATTGATGGTGATCTTGCCGCGCACCTCCTTGGCTTTGTCCAACAAGACTCAGGCGACGGCCAATATGGCGTAGAAAAATACTACAACATGCTGCTGGCCGGCCAGCCAGGAAAACTCTTTGCCGAAACCGATGTCGATGGCAATCCGCTCGCCATTGGCGAGCATATCTGGCAGCCCCCGGTCAATGGCGCTAACCTGACCTTGACCATTGATACCAATATACAGAGGACTGTTGAGCAGATGCTGCATGATGCGATTGTCCGCTATCAGGCGGATGGCGGCTCGGTCATCATCGTCAACCCCAAAACCGGCGCGATTCTCTCTATGGCGAGCGAACCAAGGTTCGACCCTAATCAATATAGTAGTGTCTCTTCCTATGATCTTTTTACCAATCCAGCTATCAGCGCCATTTATGATCCTGGGTCAACCATGAAAGCCATCACTATGGCCGCCGCTATTGACCTCCAACTCATCACACCAGATACGACCTTGACCGACCCTGGCTATTATACCGTCGATGGCATCACACTTCATAACTTCAACGATACCGGCTACGGGCCGGAAACCATGACCCAGGTACTTCAGCACTCGGCCAATGTGGGCGCCATCTGGGTAGCACTGCAAAAGCTCCATCAGACCAATTTCTATCAGTATCTCGGCCAGTTTGGCTTTGGCGTGCCCACAGGCATCGATTTGCCAACAGAGAGTCCAGGCATTATCCCCGCGCCAGCCGAGCGCACCGACTTGACTCTGGCGGAAAATAGCTTTGGCGAAAGCATCGGCGTCACGCCCCTGCAAATGGTGATGGCCTACGCAGCGCTCGCCAATGGTGGGCTGCTTATGCGACCCTACATCGTTGCCTCGGCAACACAGAACGGTCAGATAACTACCTTTAGCCCCCAGCAGGTGCGCCAGGCCGTCAGTTCAGCGACCGCGCAAACCATCACCCAAATGCTGGTACAATCAGCAAAGGATGGAGAAGCGCAACTGGCGCTGGTCCCAGGCTACCAGATCGCAGCGAAAACCGGCACCTCAACTCCCAAGCTCGATTCCGCTACCTATACCTATGCGTCGGTTGCCGGGTACGCTCCAGCATCCAATCCACAATTCGTCATGCTGGTAAAGATCGATCACCCCAGAGCGCCGATCTTCGGCGGGCTGGTCGCCGCTCCGCTCTGGCATGATATTGCCGTGTGGCTACTCCACTACTTGCGTATCCCACCCGACCAACCAGTGAGCAACGGGTAACAAACATAAAAACAGGCATGAGGGAATGCCTCATTATCACCGACGAGTTGAGGCCGCAGATCACTATGGAGCATCATAAAGAGGCAAAACATCAGCAGGATGAGCAACCTACTGCATCGAGTATCACCGCCCTTCGCCTGGCAGAACTGCACACTGCTCTGGCGGAAGGCTGGGAGATCGTCGAACCTATTTTTGCCCGGCCACTCTGGTCATCCATTACTGATACGGCCAATGCCTTTCACTTCGTCTTGCGGCGCGAGCAGCGCGTTCGGCTCATTACTATTCCACGCGAGGACGCCATTGAGTGTTTCGTCGCCGAGCGGCATCTGGCAATAGACGAAGGATAACAGCAAACGATTGCGCGCCTGGATCGTTCTATAACGAGAGAGCGCCACGCATCTCAGCCACGCTTCCATGAAGGGTCAGGACGTATGCAGTTCACCGGAAAACGTGTCACCGTTGTTGGCCTCGCCCGCGAGGGCGTCGCGCTGGTGCAGTACCTCAGCGAACAGGGTGCCCAGATTACCATCAGCGACAGCAAGCCAGAGGGCGAACTTGCTCCCTTTTTAGCGCAAATTCACGGTATCCCAGCCAGGCTCAAATTGGGCGAGCATGCTCCCGAAGATTTCTTGCAGGCAGAGAGCATTTTTATCAGCGCTGGTGTCCCTACCGATCTGCCCCCGCTGGCGGAGGCCCGCCAGCAGGGCATTCCTATTGGCAGCATCACTACCTTGTTTTTTGAACTCTGCCCGGCGCCCATTATCGGGATCACCGGCAGCAGTGGCAAAACTACCACGACCACCCTGATTGGCGAGTTCCTCAAAGCGCAAGGTGATCGACAGGTCATCGTCGGCGGCAATATTGGCCGCACCGTTCTGGGCGATCTGCCACAGATTACTCCTGACTCCATTGTTGTCCTGGAGATGAGCTATAACCAGCTAGAAATCATGAAGCAGAGTCCACACATCGCCCTGCTGCTCAATGTCACACCAAATCATCTGGACCGCTGCGGCACAATGGAAGTCTATACCGAATGCAAGCGCCAGATTCTCTATCACCAGCGCCCAGAAGACTTTGCCATCCTCAATCCTGACAACCCACTCAGCGCCGCATCGCAGGCTTGCACGCCGGCTCAGACGCTCTGGTTTAGCCGGCGGCATCCAGTCGAGGTCGGCGCCTTTCTGGAGAACGGCTGGTATGTCTTCCGTGATTTCCAGGGCCACAAAACGCGCATCTGCCGGGCAGACCAGACACTTATCCCCGGCGATCACAACCGCGAGAACGTGCTGGCGGCCATCGCAGCCAGCAGCCTCGTCGGCGTGAAACCAGACGCCATGAAGCGCGTCATCAGCAGTTTCCCTGGCGTGGCACACCGCTTGCAATATGTGGCTGAGATACAGGGTGTTCGCTACATTGATGACTCGATCTCAACCGCGCCAGAGCGTATGATGGCAGCCTTGGAAGTCTACCAGCAGCGGCAGCAACCACTGGTATTGATTGCCGGCGGGCGCGATAAGCACCTGCCCTGGGAGGAATGCGCCGAGCGCATCGTGCGCCAGGTCCACGCGCTCGTCTTACTCGGCGAGGCGACTGCATTGATCGCCAACGCCGTCAACGCAGCCCGCGAGCTCGTGGCGCCTGCTGAGCAAGCCCTGACAGCAATCTATCGCGCCAAAACGATGGCCGACGCCGTCCAGGGAGCGGCTGGGTTGGCCCAACCAGGCGATGTCGTTT
>CAZFWN010000035.1:0-32183 GCA_964522745.1 uncultured Ktedonobacterales bacterium | reverse complement strand
ATGGCCGACGCCGTCCAGGGAGCGGCTGGGTTGGCCCAACCAGGCGATGTCGTTTTGCTCTCACCCGGCGGCACCAGTTTTGACCTCTTTATCGATTTCGCTGATCGGGGAGACCAATTCGCGCAAGCAGTTCAGCACTTGATCGCACCCTCTAGCACCTGATGACAGGCAGTGGTAGACATGGCAGCACGAGAAAGCAACAAACGCAGGGCCGGCCCCCCCAAACAGCCGCCCGTCATTCGCTCCCCAGCCCTGGAGAATCTGGACCAGAGCGCCGCGCGGCCAGTAGATCGTTCACGCCGCGCAGCCAGCACTGTGGCAGAAACCGGGCAGCGTTCAGACAAAGAACGCGCATCCGGCGCATCCGGCACGCCCCGTGAATCACCAGACACCGCCGAGAGCCAATCAGCCCAGGAAAGCGGCCATCTTTCCCCATTACCAGTGCCAGCCGGGCGCGCCGACTACAAGCTGCTCGCCGCTGTCGCAGGACTCATGTGCTTTGGCCTGGTCATGGTTTACAGCGCCAGTGCCCCAGCCGTCCCCGACGACCCCTCGTACTGGTTCCGGCGCGAATTGCTCTGGACGGGGTTAGGTCTGGTAGCCCTGCTTGTGACGATGAATATCTCCTATGACCGCTGGCGGCACATTTCAGTGATCGTCATGTTCGGCGCGCTGGCGCTGCTCATTCTCGTCTTAGTGATCGGAAAAAATATCAATGGCGGACAGCGCTGGCTACCAATTGGCCCGTTCTCCTTCCAGCCGAGCGAACTTGCCAAACTCGCCTTTACCTTGTATATTGCTGACTGGCTTTCACGCAAAGGCGAGCAGGTCAGTACCTTTATGTATGGCCTGGTTCCATTTGCCATTCTCACTGGAGTTATCTTAGTTTTGGTATTGCTGCAAAATGACATGGGTACGGCGATCATCATTGCCAGCTTTGCGGTAGCGATGTTTTTCACCGCAGGCGCCAACCCCGTGCATTTGTTCCCCATGCTCATCTCTGGTGGTGTCACCTTCGCGCTGGTCACCTTCAGCAGCCCCTTCCGAGTTGCCCGGCTGGCAGGGTTCCGTGATCCGCTCAATTGTGCAGCAAGCACATCCTATCAGGTTTGTCAGGGATTGATTGCGCTTGGCTCTGGTGGATTCACCGGCCTGGGCCTTGGCGCCAGCCGCCAAAAAGCCGGCTACCTGCCTAATCCCTGGACCGATTCCATCTTTGCTGTTATTGGTGAGGAGCTTGGGTTCCTCGGCTGCCTTGTGTTGATCTCGCTTATTGTGTTCCTGGCCTATCGGGCATTTCGGGCTGGCCGGCGCGCCCCAGAGATGTATGGCGCATTGCTGGCAACCGGAATTGCCTGCTGGATCGCCATTCAGGCGCTCTTGAATATCAGCTCAGTTATCGCGCTGATCCCCTTTACCGGCGTGCCGCTGCCATTTGTTAGCTTTGGTGGCTCTTCGCTGGTCACCACGATGGCCGCTGTTGGCATCCTGCTCAATATCTCACGCTATAGCACGCATTCATCATCCTCAGAAAGAACAAACAATGCGCATACTCATCTCAGGCGGCGGAACCGGGGGGCACATTTACCCGGCCCTGGCCGTCGCTAAGGCGCTGCAAACAACCTATGGGGCGGAGATACTCTACCTCGGCGACGAGCGCGGGCCGGAAACCCAACTCGTGCCCAAAGCCGGCTTTCCCTTTGTGGGCATTCAAGCCGGCAAATTGCGCCGCTATCTTTCCTGGAAAACGCTCACCGACCTGGGCCGGGTTCCGCTCGGCTTTATGCAAGCCATCGGCCATGTGCGCCGCTTCCAGCCAGACGCGGCCTTCACCAGCGGCGGCTACGTCTCTGTGCCCGCCGGTTTTGCCGCGCGCCTCAGCGGCGCGCCCCTGGTCACGCATCAGCAAGATGTCTCACCCAACCTGGCAAACCGCCTGCTTCGACCACTGGCAACGCGCATCTCTGTCTCATTTGAGGACTCCCTGCGCTACTTCCCGGCGAAGAAGACGCTGCTGATAGGCAACCCGGTACGCGACGCTATCTTGAATGCCGTAGAGATGCAAAGCAGTGCAGCGAAGCACACCTTTGGCCTCGATCCATCGCTGCCTTTGCTCGTCGTCACCGGCGGCAGCCAGGGCGCCAAACATCTCAATGAAGTGGTGGTTGAAAGTTTACCCAGGCTGCTGCCACACTGCCAGATGCTTCATATCAGCGGATCACGCACCTTTGCAGACACCCAGCGCGCCTCAGCCACTCAGGTAGAAGGGCACGCCGATTGGGCAGCACGCTACCGACTCTATGAATACCTCGACGCAGAGATGGCCCCAGCGCTGGCCGCCGCCGATGTGGTGCTGTGCCGCTCCGGCGCATCCACGCTAAGCGAGCTGGCAGCGCTTGGCAAACCCAGCATCCTGGTGCCGCTGCCGCCTGGCTTTGGGGGGTCGCCACAGGCAGTCAATGCTGCTATGTTTCAGCAGCATGGGGCTGCCAGGGTCATTCGTGATGCCGATCTAGCGGCTGAGACCCTCAGCGCTATGCTCTTACTGTTACTGCAAGATGCGGGGCAGCGCGATACGCTGGCCGCTTCAGCGCGTTCTCTGGCACGCCTCAACGCCGCCGCTGAACTGGCTGCCATCGTTGCAGAGTTAGCAAAGAAGCGGGAGGCAGAGCATCTGTGATACAATATAGTTCAGTTCATGGGCGAGAGACAGAACAACGCGCGCGGCACATCCATTTCCTGGGCATCGGTGGACATGGTTGCTCAGCCGTCGCCCAACTCGCCAAAGCGCTGGGCGAGCAGGTGAGCGGCTGCGAGCGCGTGCTGAGTGAGAGCGAAGCCACCGGCATGGTGCAGGCTGCTGGCATTCCAGTGCTGGATGGGCATAGTCCTGACCATCTGGATGGCGTTGATCTGCTGGTAATCGTCCCGGCGGCGCTGGTCTTTGACCCCAACAACCCGGAACTTCTGGGCGCCGCCGAACGTGGCATCCCGGTAATAACCTGGCAAGAACTGCTGGGCCAATATATGCGTGGTTCGCTGGGCATCTCCGTTGCCGGCTCACATGGCAAGGGAACCACGTCCACTATGATCTCGCTGCTCATGGTGGATGCCGGGCTGGACCCAACCTGCGAAATTGGCGCCGTTGTCCCACGCTTCCACAGTAATTTCCGGCTGGGGCAGAGCCGCTATTTTGTCAATGAAGCAGACGAATATAATTTCAACTTTCTGCACTATCACCCAAGAGTCGCCGTCATCACCAACTTTGACCACGACCATGTAGAGAACTACCCGACGTTTGACGATTACCTGGCTGGCTTCGAGCGCTTCGTGCGCGGCATGGATACAAGTGACCGTTGGGAGACCCCAACCACCCTCATCTTGAGCGCCGAGGGCAAGGGCATCCTAGCGTTCCGCAAACGGCTGGCAGATTGGTCCGGACGTATCATTACCTACGGCCTCAATCCTGCCAGCAACCCGGATTTTCTGGCAACGGACCTCCGGCTGCACGGCGAAACTAGCTTTGAGGTACGCCATCAGGGCACGTCTCTTGGCCGGTTCAGCTTGCAGGTTCCTGGACGCCATCTGGTGCATGATGCCCTTGCCGCTATTGCTGCCACGAGCCTGTTCGGCGTTACGCCAGAGCGCGCGCGAGCAACGCTCGCCGGATTCGCCGGCTTGCAGCGCCGCTTTGAGATTCGCTCAACAGCGGGCGACCAGATTCTTATCGATGATTACGGCCATCATCCAACAGAAGTAGCAGCAACCATCGCCGCAGCCCGTTTGCGCTACCCAACCCGTCGGCTGATCGCTATCTTCCAGCCAGCGCTCTTTACGCGCACCAGGAGCTTTTTCGATGAATTTGTTGCCGCCTTTGATGAAGCCGACGAAGTCATCATCAGTGATATTTACGGCGCTCGTGAACACGACCCTGGCGATATTCATACCAACATGCTGATTGAAGCTATTAGAAAGCGCCCGGCCTTTATCAATCGCCCTGAACACGTCTACTATGGCGGCTCGCTGGCCCAAACGCGACAGATGCTCGAACAGATGCTTGCGCCCAACGATGTCGCCCTGCTGATGGGTTCAGGGACTATCTATAAAATTACTGAGGCGATGGTAGGACCATCGCCCACATTTGGATAATAAAACGTTTATCCTACCAGGGGCACAACTGAAGAGCAATGAATCAAGCATCTATCTCGTCACACTGGAACTTTGATCTGGCCGCACTCACGCACGTGCTCCGCGCGCGCTTTGGCGAGCGCGTGCGCTTCAACGAGCCACTTGCGCGGCACGGCACCTTCGGCGTTGGTGGCCCGGCTGACGCCTGGCTCGGCATAGACAACGAACCCGATATGATCGCGCTCGTCTCGCTGGCGGCAGAGCGCCGCTGGCCGCTCATGCTGGTGGGCAACGGCACCAACCTGCTCTACACCGACGCCGGAGTGCGCGGTATCGTTGTCCAGAACGCGCTTTCCACATGGGCGTTGACCGATCTGGGCGATGGCACCGCCCGGCTTGTTGGCGGGGCCGGGGTCAACCTGCCAAAACTGGTCAATGATCTGGCCGCCCAGGGCTGGGCTGGCCTGGAATGGGGCGCGGGCGTCCCTGGCAGCCTGGGAGGCGCCGTTATCAGCAATGCCGGGGCGCATGGGGCCAGCCTGAGCAACACCCTGCAATCGGCGCGCGTGCTGGATGCGCACGATCTGGAGGCTGGCCCGCAGGTACATGACTACCCGCTTGAAGCGCTGCGCCTGGCCTACCGCGACAGCCGTTTTCGCGCCCGCCGCAGGATAGACTTTGATGAGGAGGGCCGCCCGCTCCCACCGCCACGCGGCTTGATTGAGCCGGCAGAGATCGTCACATCGGTCACCTGCCTGCTGCGTCACGAAGCGCCAGAACATCTGAAAGCACGGGTCGCACACTACAAACAACATAGAAAGGAGACACAACCGCCCCAGGCCAGCGCCGGGTCCGTCTTCAAAAACCCGCCTGGGGATTTTTCCGGGCGATTGGTTGAGGCCGCCGGGCTGAAGGGTACCCAGATTGGCAAGGCGCAAATCTCGCCGCGCCACGCCAACTTTATTGTCAATCTTGGCGGCGCGCGCGCCGCCGAAATTACCGCGCTGATTGCACTGGCGCGCCGTACCGTCCAACAGCAATTCGGCGTTGAGCTTGAGCTAGAAATCGAACTGCGCGGAGAGATAGTGGATTAGCAGCCAAAAGAGCGTATTACTGTATAACGAACCCTGTAGAGACGACCCTGTCATGCGTCAGATGTATCTCTGTCTGGATGTGGGCCACCTTTATGTCGAAGCGCACCAACACCAGCAACCAGCAATCAACCCAGGGGACCACGTCGTTTGCAGACGCCTGTGACAACAGCCTGCTCGATGTCACCTTCCGCGAGCGAAGCCACCATCTCGCAGGCGTGGATAAAACGCCGCGCCCGGCGACGCGCAGGCGGGCACGCCCGGCCAACGCCTCAGCCGAAGAGGAGGCGCTGACAGGCACACTCACCGGACTCGACTGGGCACATTCCAGAAGCGACGCTGCCACCGGGAAGCGCAGTATTCCCAGGCGCCGCCCCGTCAGAAGAAGTAACCGCCAGCGCTGGTTTCGTCGTATTCTGGTTATTTTGCCACTGCTGCTGGGGCTGATCTTTGCGGGCCATTTTCTCTTGACAGCCCCGTATTTTCAAGTACAACACATTGTCATCCAAGGCACGAGCAACGCCCAGATGATCACAGCCATTCAGCAGCTTCACCTTGATGGCAACAATATTTTTCTGGCCGATACCACCGCCGATGCAGCGCGGGTCGGAGCCTTGCCCCCGGTAGCCAGGGCCAACGTGACACGGAGTTTACCAGACTCGCTCGTGGTCCAGGTTGTCGAGCGCCAACCCGTCTTGATCTGGCAAGTCGGCACACACCAATACAGCGTTGATGCCGGAGGGGCGCTGATTGCCCAGGTACAACAGCCAGGCGACCTACCGATCATTAAAGACGAGCATGAGCGTGATCTGCGCGGACAGCCCTTTCGGCCTGGCGGCAAGATCGACCCGCTGATCGTGCAAATGGCCCGGCAATTGCTAGAGCGGCTTCCGACAGAAGCAAATGTAGCAAGCTTTTCGCTCGATGAAACGCTTAATTATGGGCTAATAGTCATCAGTGCCGATGGCTGGCAGGCTCGCTTTGGTGGACCTGACAACCTGGAGAATAAAATACAGGAACTGGCCGCTATTTTGCATCTTGTCAAGCAGCAAGGACAGCCGCTCGCCTTAGTAGACTTACGCTTTGGATTCTATCCCTACTATCGCCTGAAGGGTTCACAGACTGGACCCTAAGCCTTTACTCACAACTGTCCCTCAGGCTCCTGGCTCCAAGCTTGCAGCCTGAGTCTTGCCAATAACGGGGAGCGTGTGCCGTGCCAGAGCGGATAATTGTCGGAATCGACGTAGGGACCACAAAAGTATGCGTCCTTGTCGGCGAACTGGACCGCAATGGAAAATTGAACATCCTCGGCGCCGGCTTGTACCCATCGCGTGGACTGCGGCGGGGAATGGTCATCGATATGGGCGAGACGGTAGAGTCGATCTCTTCCGCTCTTGACCGCGCCGAGCGAATATCCGGCCACAAGATTGCTTCCGCCTATGTAGGCGTGGCCGGCAGCCACATTGAATCGTTGAATAGTAGAGGTTTCGTGGCAATTCCGCCCAGCGTGGGTGAAATTGTCCCCAGCGATATTAACCGGGCCATCGAGGCTGCTCGCGCCATTGAGGTGCCCAACAGCCGCGAAGTGATCCATGTCATCCCACGCGGCTACATCGTGGATGGGCAGGATGGCGTCAAAAACCCAATTGGCATGTCAGGTTACCGTCTGGAGGTAGAATGCCATATCGTGACTGGCGCCATTGCTTCTATCCAAAACTTGATTAAATGCGTCCAGAAATCACAGGTCGAGATCGATGATCTGGTCCTGGAGCCGCTGGCCTCCAGCGAATCAGTACTGACGCCAACTGAAAAAGACCTGGGCGTCGTTCTGCTGGACATTGGCGGGGGCACCACCGATGTGGCAATTTTCATCGAAGGCGCGATCTGGCATACCGTCGTGCTGCCGCTGGGCGGCAACTTAATCACTAATGATATCGCCTTTGCGCTGCGTATCCCCTTCTCTGCGGCTGAAGATCTGAAGGTGACGCACGGCCACGCCGACCCTAGCCAGATTCCAGTGGGCAAAATGATCGATCTTGATCCCTTTGTCCCTGAATACAAAGAAGTGGTCGATCATCGCGCTCTGGCAGAGGTGATCGAGGCGCGCGTCGAGGAACTGTTTGAAAAAGTACAGGAAGAAATTCAAAAATCAGGCTATGACGGGCTGCTGCCTTCCGGTATCGTCTTGACTGGTGGCACGGCTGAACTCCCTGGCATCGCAGACAAAGCACGCGCCATGTTCAAGCTGCCCGTGCGCATCGGCACCCCCCAGGGGGTACATGGCGTCATTGATACCATCAACAAGCCGGCCTTTGCCACTGGAGTTGGGCTGCTCCTCTGGGGACACCGCCAGAGTGAGGCAATGGCTATTGATGAAGCACGCAGCCAGGAAGTACCTGTGGTCTATCATCGTTTCAAGAAGTGGATACAAACGTTACTACCATAGAACATTAATCGAATAGCAATCTTGCTACTCGATTTCTGCGTTCAGCCTTCGGAGAGAAGGGAGGCTTGGCATATGGCTCCGATGAACCATCATCAAGTTGAGGGGTTCGCCCAAATTCGCGTCATCGGCGTGGGCGGCGGCGGCAGCAATGCAGTCAACCGCATGATTCAGGCCCAGATGCTCGGCATCGAGTTTATCGCCGTCAATACCGACGCGCAGGCGCTCCTGCTGGCCGAAACACCCCACCGCATCCGCATTGGCGATAAGCTGACGCGGGGCCTTGGCGCCGGCGGCAACCCGGCGGTTGGGGCAAAAGCTGCCGAGGAAAGCAGTGAAGAACTCTACGAAGCTATCAAAGGCTCGGATATGGTCTTCATCACCGCCGGTATGGGCGGTGGCACCGGCACTGGGGCCAGCCCGGTAGTCGCGCAGATCGCCAAAGAAGCCGGCGCGCTCAGCGTAGGCGTCGTCACCAAGCCGTTTACCTTTGAAGGCAATAAGCGCCGCCTTGCCGCCGAAGAAGGCATTGCCGCCCTCAAGCAGCACGTTGATACACTCATCACCGTGCCAAATGACCGGCTGCTTCAGGTGGCGGATAAAAAGATGCCCCTTTCGGAAGCCTTCCGGCTGGCCGATGATGTGCTGCGCCAGGGCATCCAGGGCATCAGCGACCTGATTACCGTGCCCGGTTTGATCAATCTGGACTTCGCCGACGTCAAGACAATTATGTCTGAAGCCGGAAGCGCCCTCATGGCAATTGGCGAGGGCGGCGGCGACACACGCGCTGTGGATGCTGCCCGCCAGGCCATCGCCAGCCCGCTGCTGGACATTGACATCAGCGGGGCACGCGGCGTCCTCTTTAACATCACCGGCGGCATGGACCTGACACTCTTCGAGGTCAACGAGGCAGCCGACATCATCAGCAAGGCGGCCCACCCGGAGGCTAATATCATTTTCGGAGCCGTACAAGACCCGATCTACGATGGGCGTATCAAGATCACGGTCATTGCTACCGGCTTCGAGAATCGTATGGCTCCAGGCCGCCCAGAGTATGACCGGCGCATGTTTTACACATCGACTGGGAACCAGCGCCCGACATATCCGGCCAATCCTGGCCCGACGGCTCCTGCGCAGCATCAGCCGCCACCGGCCCATCTGCCGCCAGCCCCGGCAACCATGCCAGAGCCGGCCCAGTTGCGCGGGCTGCCTCGGCAGCCTACCGGCCCCATTGGCAGCCGGCCTGGCGTTGGGATCGGTAACACACGCCCAATGCCAAGCCTCCCACCAATCGAATCAGATGACGAGGAGCGGGTAGCGCCGCCCCCTCCGCCAGAGACCGGGCGCCCAGAACTACCGAGCCAGAACCAGTCGCCGTCCAAGCCCGTTCGGCCCATTATTCAGCGTGTCCCGGAGAATCCCCGCAAGACAGGGCCGCTGGACGGCATCGAAATCCCGGCCTTCCTGCGCCGTCGCTAATCAGCAGAGGCAGCGCACTGCTTTCCGCACACGCGCTGCCTCTCTCTCTACCCCTTGCATTCCAGAAACCATTGCAGACCCAAAAGCATCTGATCGCGGTAACTCTGTAACTCTGGTTCGCCAGGCCGCTCTGCTCCTGCTCTGACAGTGTGGACAAGAGTTACCGATCCATAATTCCTGGTAACTCTTGTCTGTACTCTTCACAGAGCCTCTGGCAATTCACCTGCTCAGCACTCACCCGCCACATTCCAGGGAGAAAACTTGATGCCACGCGCTACCAATTCTGCCTGCACCTGCTCAGCGGACTCAAAGCAGATAGCATCCCACCCAACAGCGCGAGCGCCGACCACATTTTCTGGCAAATCATCAAGAAAGAGATGCTCAGCGGCAGGCCGGCCAGTCGCCGCCTCAACGGCCCGATAGATCGCTGGATCAGGTTTTAACGCATGCGCCACATGGGAAAAAATTGGATGGTGAATATACTTGAAGTATGGATAGCGCTCCTGAAAGTAATCTGCGTGCAGCTCGTTGGTGTTTGAGCAAATAGCGAGCGTATAGCCCTGCTCCCGCAGTTCCTGCACAAAGGGCAGCATATAGGCCCGCTCAACGAAAATATCATTCCAGAGCGTCACAAAACTATCGCGGTCCAGGCCAAGTGCCAGCCGAGCCGCCGCAACAAACTCCTCAGTCGTTATCAGACCAAGCCCGTACTGCTCTTCCGTTTCTCTTATCCAGCGCTGTGCCCTGGCAAGCTCCTCAGCCGCCGGGAAATAGCCCTTCAAGCGCGCTCGTGAGCGCGCAAAATCCAGGCTGATCAGCACATTGCCAACATCGAGTACAATGACGCGCGGCTCTGGAAAAGCCGGTTGCTCAGACATTTTCACTCCTTTGATTGGCTGCGGCTCATGCTCATAACAGCCCCTATGGATTAGTGCGTCGCCCCAGCCTCTACAGGTTGCGCTAATGATCCACCCACCGTGCTAATCTGCGGAATCAGCTCCCATAGCGCTGTGATAAACGCCTGCGGCTCGTCAGGAAACAGCTTGCGCGGAATATGAACCACACCAAGCTGCACCTTCACCTCATTGCGAAAACGCCGGTAGAGCGCCACCCGATTTGGCGTCATACTGCGGCGGGCCTTGAGGATTACCTCTCCATCCTTCACTGCCACCGATTCAAAGCCCATCTCGGCAGCCTCCACTTTGAGAGAGAGCAGCTTCAGCAGATGCTCAACTGGCGACAACAGCGGGCCAAAGCGATCCTGCAATTCCGCCTGCATCGCCTCGACCTGCTCGCGTGCCGTCAGATTCGCTAGCCGCTGATAAAAGTTCATCTTCAGGGCGCGATCATTGATATACTCATCAGGCAGGTAGGCATCCACCGGCAGATCAACCGTCACCTGTGGTGCGGCCATTTCCGCCTTCTTGCCCTGCAATTCCTGAATGGCTTCCGCCAGCAGTTTGCTATAAAGGTCAAAACCGACGCTATTCATAAAGCCTGATTGCTCGGCTCCCAGCAGATTGCCTGCGCCGCGAATCTCCAGGTCTTTCATGGCGATACGGAACCCGGCGCCCAGTTCCGTCGCCTCATAGATCGCTCGCAGCCGTTTCTCGGCAATCGGGGTGAGCTTGGCTTCCTTATTGTAGAGCAGGTACGCATAGGCTTGATGCGTCCCGCGCCCCACGCGCCCGCGCAATTGATAGAGCTGCGCCAGGCCAAAATTGGCCGAGTTGTTGATGATAATCGTGTTGGCGTTGGGAATGTCCAGCCCATTCTCGATGATGGTCGTACAGACCAACACCTGATACTCGCCGCTTGAGAATGAGAGCATGATCTGCTCAAGCGAATCCTCAGCCATCTGCCCATGCGCCACCGCAAAGGTAGCCTCTGGCACCAACCTTTGAAGCCGCTGCGCAATAGACTGAATGCCCTGCACCCGATTATGCACAAAGAAGACCTGCCCGCCGCGATCCACTTCGCGCAGAATCGCCTCGCGGATCAGCGCGTCATCCCACTCACGAATTGAGGTACGAATAGGCAATCGTTCCTGCGGGGGCGTTTCGATCACGCTCATATCGCGTACATTGACCAGCGCCATATGCAGCGTGCGTGGGATGGGCGTCGCCGTCAGCGTCAGCACATCGATCTCCATGCGCAGTTGCTTCAGCCGCTCCTTATGCACGACCCCAAAGCGCTGCTCTTCATCGATGATCAACAACCCTAGATTGTTAAAGACAACATCCTTCTGAAGCAGGCGATGGGTGCCAATCAACACGTCGATGCGACCCAGCGCCAACTCCTCCAGGATGTGCTTCTGCTCTTTCTCCGAGCGGAAGCGGCTCAACAGTTCCACCCGAATTGGATACGCACGCAGCCGCTCGCTGAAGGTATTGTAGTGTTGCAGCGCCAGCACTGTCGTCGGCGCCAGCACGGCCACCTGACGCTGATCGAGTACCGCCTTGAAGGCCGCTCGCAGCGCCACCTCCGTCTTGCCATAGCCCACATCACCACAGACCAGCCGGTCCATCGGACGAGGGCGCTGCATATCCGCCTTCACCTCGTCGATAGCCCGCTCCTGATCGGGCGTCTCCTCATAGGGAAACGCCTCTTCCAGTTCTTGCAGCCAGGGCTGCTCGCTATCTGTCGGGAAGGCATGCCCCTCAGACGCCTCGCGCACACTGTAGAGCCGCAGCAAATCTTTGGCAATATTCTGGACGCTCTCTTTGACCTGCTGCTTGGCGCGCGTCCATTCCGTGCTGCCCAGCTTGCTGAGCGCGGGCACCGCTTCGCCCATGCCAATAAACTTGGTCACGCGATCTAGCTGATCGGTGGGGATGTAGAGTCGGTCAGTCCCGGCATACTGAATCAGCAGATACTCGCGCTCCACGCCCGTACTATTGAGTTTGATCAGTCCCTCAAAGCGCCCAATTCCATGATCTTGATGCACCACACAGTCCCCTGGATGCACCTCGGCCAGAAACGTGGCCGGCGTAACTGGCTTGCGTCGGGTCGCGTCGCGGCGCTTGGACCAGCCAAAGACTTCCGTATCGCTCAAGATGGTGAGCGCGAGCGAACGGCTCGTCCAGCCCTCGGCCAGATGTCCCTGCACAATCGCCAGCGTCCCCGGCTCCGGCGCCTCCGCAAGCTTCATCAGCGGCGAGACCTGTACCGCATCCGCGCCAAACTGGGCTTCATCCCCAAAGACCTCGCAGAGCCGGCGCGCCTGAGCCGTCACTACCACCACCCGCTGCCGCTCGCGCATTGCCCGGCGAGTCTCGGTCACCAGCGCCTTCAGCCGACCCCCATACGAATTGGCCGCGTGCAGATCAGGCGTCAGCAGGCGCCCATCATCGCGGGGCCGCCGGCCATTCACCGCCGGTGAAGCCGCCTCAAAGCCCTCCTGCGCATCCTCTAGAAAGCTGGCAAAGTGCAGATGCCGCCGCGCCTCCCACTGGCGCCGCAGGTCATGCCAGGGAACAAAGGCGGCACGCAGACCAGGCGGATTTTCCCCCTGGCGCTCCAATGACTCGCGTACTTCCTCCGCCTGCTCAGCCAGATGCAGCGCCACCTCTTCCAGCCGGTCTGGCATATCCAGCGCTAGCACACCATCCTGCGGCAGATAGTCCAGAATCGTGGCAGGCCGATGCAGATAGGGAAGATAAAATACGAGGTCATCAAACGATTGTTGACCGCGCAGCGCGTCCAGATCGCGTGCCCAGCGGTCCGCCGCATCATAATGCAACGTTTCGGTTGGCAGCCGTTCCAACTCAGCCGCCGCCTCTGGCCCACGCCTGGGTAACGCTTCCCTGGAGGGCGCCAGCACGACCCGATCAATGGGATTGAGCGAGCGCTGGGTTTCCGGGTCAAAGGTGCGGATGGAATCAATCTCATCGCCGAAGAACTCGATACGCACCGGACGAGGCAACGTTGGTGGGAAAATATCAACAATGCCTCCCCGATGGGTCATCTGCCCTGGCTCCTCGACCTCGGCCACCGGCTCATAGCCCAGGTGATAGCACTGCTCCAGCAGCAGTTCCATATCAATCTCTTCGCCTGCCCGCAACTCCACCAGCATCCCGCGTAATTCATCTGGCGGAATGACTGGCTGGGTCAACGCGCGGATCGAGGTAACCACCACCAACGCCGGGCCGGCCTGCCCACTTTTGGAGGACGGCAGTGGTCGGCGCGGTCCATGTCCGGCAGAGGCCAGTTGCGCGAGCGCGCCCATACGAAGCTGCATCGTCTCAGCATCTTCAATCAAGCGCTCATAGGGCAGGGCATCACGATCTGGGAAGAAGACCACCTGCTCTGCATGCCCCATCAAAAGGCGCAGTTCCTCGGCCACCTCGCGGGCACGATGCTCCTCCTGAGCAACGATCAAGAGCGGCTGACCCAGCACCATACCGAGCGCCGCAAGGAGATACGGCTTGCCGGCCTCGCTGACTCCATGTAGCTCTGGCGGCGCCTCGCCATGTTGTAATTGATCGATCAAGCGACGAAACTCTGGCCGCTCTACCATCAGCGGGACTAAACCCTGTAAAGACATGCCCCTTCCTCTCTGCCGTAACTACTTACAACTGCGTTTCCGGTTTGACGCCATTAAATGTATTCATAGCTTCCAGCACCCCCTCGCGGATGAAACAGCGCGCGGCATCTGCCGCCTGCCGCTCAGCCGCCTCCAACGTCTCTTTCTCTTTGCCACGCGGCACCTGAAGGACATAGCCCGCCGTCTGCATCGGATTGACGGCGGGCCGCCCAATACCGACCTTCAGGCGCGCAAAGTCGCGTGTGCCCAGCGATTGAATCACCGACTCCAGCCCATGATGTCCACCAGACGCCCCGCGCGCGCGCAGGCGCATGTGCGCAAATGGCAGATCGAGGTCATCACAGATCACCAGCAGATCAGGCACGTCCAGCTTGTACCAATGCACTACATCAGCGACCGCAGGACCGCTCAGGTTCATAAATGTTTGAGGTTTTGCCAGGATGACCCTTTCGCCCTCCACCTGGCCTGTTGCCAGCAACGTTTTGCCATGTTTGGTATCCCACTTCCAATCTTCGGCCTCCGCCAGCAGATCAACCACATGGAAGCCCACATTATGGCGCGTCTTTTCGTATTCTCTGCCCGGATTGCCCAGGCCCACGATCATCTTCACCGCTTGCAATTCACCCTTTTTCATCTTTTCGCGCACAACAAAAGCGCCGCCTCCCACAGATCAGGGGGCGGTGGCCCGCGCATGAAGCAGAGCGCGTATCACGTTCTTCCCCTGATTATACCACGCCCTGGAGACATACGCCCACCTCTCCGATCTTCCAAACGGGCTGGCTTCTTACTACTGGCTTCTCACCTATGAGCAGTGTTATAATCGGGGTAAACATTTATGGCGCTGCTGCAACCGCACGCCGAAAAACTTCAGGTATCCATCCGAAACCATGCAGATAGCCGACTCCCACAATGTAGAAATCCAGTGGCAGACCCCAGAACAGATGAAATCCGCTCTGGAAAGTTTGCTCTTCGTAGCTGGTCGCCCGCTGGAACGGGCCGAGCTGCGTCGTTTGCTGACAGCCACCGATAGCCAGCTTGAGGCAGCGCTGGTGGCCCTGGCCGCAGACTGCGAGCAGCGCGGCGTGCGAGTGCAGCGCCTGGGCGAGCAAGTACAACTGGTTTCAGCCCCAGAAAATGCCCGCTATATCGCGGCCCTGCTGGGGCTGCCAACCCAGGCGAAGCTGACCACCGCTGCGCTGGAAACGCTGGCCGTCATTGCCTATCGCCAGCCAATCACGCGCAGCCAGATCGAGATTATTCGCGGCGTCAATAGTGATCGGGCGCTTGCCAGCCTCGTTGCGCACAGCTTGGTCAACGAGGTGGGACGCGCGCCAACCGTTGGACGGCCCGCCCTCTTCGCCACGACGCCTGAATTTCTCCAGCAGTTTGGCTTGAGCAGCCTGGATGCGCTCCCCCAGCTTAAACTTCCTGAAGAGCGCTTGTCTGAAGTAGGCTCTAGTGAGCAAGAGACTCGGCCAAGCACAAATGCCTCAAATGGACATGGCGAATTCTCCAAGGCCGCAGGCGGAATAGCAGGTGCCTATACGCAATTGACGCTTCCCCACCCCGATCAGGAGCATCAGGAACGCGAGGAGGAGCCCGAGTGAAGCTTGGTCGCCATATGCCCACCAGTTCCAAACCGCTTCAGGCGATAGAGATCGCTCAGTCGCTTGGCTGCGAGACCATCCAGATCTTTGTGAACAATCCTACCTCCTGGCGGCAGCCACAATCGCCACCACTCCAGCCAGGCAAGCTCGACCAAGCAGTGGCGTTTGCCCAGGCCGTATCTGGCAGCGGCCTGGCGCCGATTGTCGTTCACGCTCCCTATCTGATCAATCTCGCCTCTCCAGATGAGACGATTTTTGACAAGTCTGTTATACTGCTGCGCGGGACGGTGCAGCGCGCTGCGCGTTTTGGTGCGCGTTATGTTGTTTTCCATATCGGAAGCCATCGCGGGGCAGGCATTGAAGCTGGCATCCATCGCATTGCCGCTGGCCTTCGTCAAGTGCTGCCAGAAACTCCCGATGAGGTGATGGTCCTTTTAGAGAACGACGTGGGGGCCGGCTATGAGGTAGGGTCTCGCATTGAGCATCTGGCTGCCGCGCTGGACCTCCTGCCAGCACACGAGCAGCGGTTAGGTCTCTGCCTTGATACTGCCCACCTCTGGGGGGCCGGCTATGACCTTGGCGATGTAGAGGAGGTCGAACAGATCATCACCAGCGTTGATCGTCTGGTTGGAATACGCCGTTTGCCGGTTATCCACCTGAATGACACTGAGACAGCACGCGGCAGCCACCGCGATCTGCACGCCCGCATCGGAGAGGGCATCATCCCAGAGGCAGGCTTCCGAGCGCTGCTCACCCATCCAGCGCTCCAAGAGGCCGCTTTCATTCTGGAAACGCCGATTCAATCGCTCGAAAATGACGAAAGCCGCCTCGATTGGGCAAAAGATAAAGAACATCTGGCGCGGGTACGTGCGCTGGGTCCAGTAACAAGGCAGCCTTGTTCAATACCTCTTTCCACCCCATAAATCTGATCTCTGGCCTCTTCCAGAGATTACCCAAAAAGGAGCAACTGACGATGCAGAAAGTACGCAATCAGGGCAAACGCACCCCACCCCGCAAGCCGGATGTTTGGGTGGCACGCGCCAATGGTGATCGCAGCTTTGGGGCAATTTTTGAGGACGATGGCAAACACGGGTATTTTTACCTGTGTTCGCTGAACCCCAAAGAAATTATTAGCCACGTTGAAATCTACCAGACTGCCGACCTTCCGGTTCCTATGCGGGAGGAGCATATCCAGATTTATTGGGCCGAGCATGGGCAGCGCGTCGCCCTCTGCATCCGTGACTGGCCGTTGGCGGTTTTTGACATTCCCAGCCGTAACGGCTGGCTCCTACCCGAATTGCCGGAGGATGCCAGCACGAAAGATCGGGAGGCGGCATTGGTTGAGGCATTGGTTGTGGAGTGAACCATCACTAGGAAAAAGCAAGAAGAGAGAGGCTCCTTCGCTAGCAGCGCGCCTCTCTCGTTTGTAGGTGCAAGCCAGAGGTTCTCTTCATCCACGCAAGGAGAGGACGGGACGGATAATTTTGCGGGCATTGCTCAAAGCCGTTGATTCCAGGTAGGCTTCAAAAGCCACCTGCTGGATACCTGTGCTGAGCGTTGGATAGGCGTGAATCGTTGCCAGCACATCTTGCAGCCCTAGATTGTGCTGCATCGCCAGCGCCAATTCGCCAAGCAGTTCGCCGGCACGGCCACCAACCAGATGCGCCCCCAGAATCTTATCGCCCTTCTGGGGAAGAATGACCTTGATAAATCCCTCAAGATCGCCTTCTGTCTGCGCCCGATCAATCTCATGCCAGGGGAAGCGAACCACCCGAATCTGCTTTTCCTTCTTCATCGCTTCTTCTTCCGTCATGCCCACCCGTGCGGCCTCCGGGTCGGTAAAGGTCACCCAGGGCAAGACCCGGTAATCCACTTTCTTCCGCCCAATCGGCACCAGCGCGTTGCGCACAGCCACCCCAGCCTGATAGGCCGCTACATGCGTAAAGAGATAGCCGCCAATGACATCACCAAGGGCATAGATATTGGAAGCCGTTGTTTGCAGGTAATCGTCTGTTTTGATGCCTTTTTTGTCATAGCTGACACCAGCAGCTTCCAGGTTCAACCCTTCTGCGTTGGGCGAGCGGCCCAGGGCAAGAAGAATCTCATCCGCTTCAACCGCAATGACCTGATCCCCCTGGCGCGCCTCAACGATCTTCTTATTGCCATTCCGGTGAACTCGCTCCATGCGCGCGCCCAGTTCGATCCGCACGCCATCGCGCATCAGTCCCCTGGCAATGGCTTCTGAGACTTCAGGCTCCTCTTTGGGCAGTACACGATCAGGCCCCTGAATGATTGCCACCTGGCTGCCCAGCCGGGCAAAGGCTTGCGCCATCTCTACACCGATTGGTCCGCCGCCCACCACGACTAACGACGGGGGCAAGTGTTGCAGGTCAAAGACATCTTCATTGGTCAGATAGCCAGCCTCTTTCAACCCCTCGATTGGCGGAACTTGCGGGCGCGAGCCAGTTGCAATGATAAATTGTTTGCTGGCTAGAGTGTCGCCGTTTAAGTCCATCTCCTGCTTCGAGCGGAAGGAAGCCTGCCCAAAGCGCACACTCACATCCTCGACGTAGACCTTCTCGCCTTCACTGACTCGCTCAATCACCTGCTGCACATGCGCCGAGACACGCGCCATATCCACCTTGAGATCGGCGGGCACCAGCCCCAGGTCCATCGAGGACTTTGCTTGCGCAACCACTTTCGCCACATGGATCAGCGCCTTGCTAGGCACACATCCATAGTGCAGGCAATCGCCGCCCAGGCGTTCTTTGTCAATCAAGGCCGTGCGGGCACCCAGCGCTGCGGCCAGCCGCGCTGCCGTTAGCCCACCAGACCCTCCTCCAATAACCGTCACATCGTATTGGTAGCGCGCCATATGCCCTCCTCTGAATGAAACAGACCTGCGCAACAGGCGACATCAAAGCCCTGTAGCTGGCTCTGGCACAGCTATAATTCCTGATGTACCGCGACGCTTGCCGCCTTTATTCAGAGCCTTCCCCAGCACGATGACCAAGAAAAAGAGGATACCCCCAAAGACCAGCACGCTCACCAGACTTATCAGCCGGTCCAACAGGATCGTGGCTAACGCCAGATTATGCACTGCTGCTGTATTGGCGGTAAAGAGCAAGATCATCGCCAACATGCCAGCCTCAACAAAGCCAACGCCACCACTGGTTAACGGCACCGTCGTCAGCAGCGACTCGCCCAGAGCAATAAAGAGCGCCGCTGCAAAGACATGCAGCGGATCACCGCTTAGCAATCCGGCTGCCAGAGCCACCAGCATAAAGCGCAGCGATTCCATACACCACACAACAACAGTCAACGGCACCAGGAGGTGCAAGCGCTTAAATGAGCCAAGCGTCCCTTCCTGGAAATGAACATAGTGGGGGCGAAAACGCCCCGGCACGAACTGCCCAATCTTGTTGCGATACACACGCAGCGCAACTAAACCTGCAATGAGACCACCCACCAGCACCAGAGACACCTGTAGCGCAAACTCTAGCTGTGTGGGTAATTGCCCATGCAGGCTTATTAATACAGCAGAAATAAACAGGACGAGCAACACAATCAGATCAAGAATACGCTCGGCCAATACTGTACCAAACGAGCGTGTTGCTGAAACATCCGCGTCCTGGCGCAGCAGATAGGCGCGATAGAGATCGCCCAACTTTGCCGGAACAATCACATTGGCAAACCACGAGAGGTAGAGGATTTTCGTCAGGTGCAAGAAGCTAGGCAGGTGGACTCCTTGTTCCTTGCGATAGCCAACGTTTTCTAAGAGCAGCTTCCAGCGCAGGACACGGATCGGGAAAGAACCATAATAAACGGCAAAAGCGGCGAGAAATAACCAGATATTGGCGTGAGTCATCGCCGCGCCGATGGTCTTCGGGTCTAATTCCAGGCTCAAGTGCTGGGCCACCAGAACAAAGACGACGATCACCAGCACCAGCGGCACAATCGTTCGCCAGCTGAGGAGCCGCTTGCCAATGGAGAGTCGGTCCGAATTCAGCGCTGCCCCATCTTCGTCTAATTCATCGCCTGGGGGTGGTTCTGGAGAACCCTGCTCGGCGAGCAAATCAGGCTCATCAACATTACTTGAGGTCGTTCTCTCTGATTTTTGCAGATGGCGAGAAATGGGAACACCTCTCAGTCAGTATGCTACGATTCCAGTATTTCTTCAAGAAACGACGTCTTCAAAGAGGAGGGAGTAACATCCAGCACAGCCCGCGTGCCATTTGGGCCTCCGGCTAGCGTACCGAGATTCGCATCTCCGCCGCTCGACGGGCGCGCTCTTGCCGGAACCATTCAATGGTTTCGCTCATACCAGTTTCCAGGCTCACTGTCGGCCCCCAGCCCAGTTTCTCTCTGGCTTTGCTATTATCTGGTCGGCGGCGCTCTGGGTCATCCTGCCGCTTTGGCTCATAGCGTAATTCTGAGGAAGAGTCGCAGAGGCGAATGATTAATTCCGCAAATTCACGTACCGTATGCTCTTCGGGATTCCCAAGATTATAGACCTCACCCGCTGTTTCTGGAGTAAACATCGCGCGGATCAAGCCATCCACCAGATCAGAGACATAGCACAGACTGCGCGTCTGTGAGCCGTCGCCATGAATGGTCAGCGGCTCGCCATTGAGCGCCTGAGTAATGAAATTCGGCACAATACGCCCATCATCCATCTGGCTATGCGGGCCATAGGTATTGAAAATACGCACGATACGCGCGTCAAGGCCATATTGCCGGAAAAACTCCATCGTAATCGTTTCGCCCAGCCGCTTGCTCTCGTCATAGCAGGCGCGCGGACCGACGGGGTTCACATTGCCGAAATACGTTTCGCGCTGCGGGTGTTCCAGCGGATCGCCATAGGCCTCAGAGGTTGAGGTAAGTAAGAAGCGGGCGCCTACTTCTTTTGCCCGCTGAAGCAGCCGATATGTCCCCAGGCTGTTCACCAGGATCGTCTCGAAGGGATGCTCCATATAGCCAACCGGGCTGGCTGGGCTGGCGAGATGAAAGACGACCTCCGCTTCGTAAGCCAGCGGCTCAGTCACATCATGCTGGAGAAAGCGAAAGCCTGGCCTGCCTTGAAGCGCGGCAACATTGCGAAGCGATCCCGTCAGCAGGTTATCTACACACAGGACCGTATGCCCTTCTTCTAGCAAACGGGCGCAAAGATGCGAACCGATAAACCCGGCCCCACCTGATACAAGCACATTCACACGATGCCTCCAGATAAAAAATCTTCCTAACGCCCGTCATCTGGCCGGGCGGTTCTCTGCGCGTGATTGTAGCCTGTTATCAGAGAAATGGCAAGTTTTCCCACAGCACTGCTGGGAAGAAACGGTTGAGGCTTATAAAGGCAAACAGGCGAGCGTCCCTATAGCGGACATGCCCTACAGGAAGGCTCAATGAGGAAAGTGAGGAGACCTCAATCGAGATAGCGCTCACCGCCGGGAGGCGAAGCAAAGAGCGCAGCAAAGTTTCCGTCAAAGCGCTTTAAGAAAAAGTGCATATCAAGCACATCATCCACGGTGACAGGTATTGGTGGAGATGGTTCCGATGGCTCATCGGCCAGGACGGCCTCTGTCAGCGCCCCCTCCCCAAGTGCCTCAGCCTCTAGAATTGCCTTGCGCCGCTCGCTGCGCGAACTCCCAGGGAAGGAGACCACAAAAATGCCCTTTCGCCCGCAGGAATCGCAGCTGACCATCACCATCCAGACCTCGCTCCGCCGCGCCAGCACCGTCACGTTCTCCTCTCGATACACACTCTGGCAATGGCTGCACTCGTGCGTCGTAAATAGCCGCCGGATCAACCGTTCTTGCGCGTGCATTGCGTCAGCCTCGCTTCTTTATCTGGTCTATAGAGCAGGCTCGTTAATCCTTGCCAAACTCATCGAGGACATCCAGGCTATTGATAAAGTCGCGGTAGACGTCCAGGTTATCTTGCTCCTGCCTTTGCTGTTCTTGCTGCTCTTCCGTACTTTCCAGGGTGACTCCTGCGCGCTCCAAAACGGTTTCCTCCACATAGATAGGAACCTTCGCTCGGACCGCCAATGCAATTGCATCGCTTGGGCGCGAATCGACCTCTACGTGCCGGCCATTGGCATCGATTACCAGGCGCGCGTAGAAAATATCGTCAACCAGATCAGAAATCACAATGTTGGTCATCTTACCGCCAAGTTCGGTAATAACCGATTTGAGTAAATCATGTGTGAGCGGACGCGGAGCTGTTGTTCCTTGCAGCTCCATTGCTATCGCATATGCCTCGGCGTTAGCAATCCAGATAAACAGGTAGCGGTCCACCTTCATGTCTTTCAGGATGACTACCCGCTGTCCTGTTGCCAGATTAATGCGCACGCTCTCGACAGTCATCTCCACCATGATAATGCTTCCCTCCTTCGGTCGGGAATGCGTTCGGCCAGTTCGTTCCTAATTGTACACCCAAGCTGACCCAAGGCGCAAATCGATACATCCCCTTGACATACCCCCCCAGGGTATGATATAGTCTAAACAACGATGAGAGCAGGCGATTTCTGCCAGATGCGTATTCAGGTCTGTGCTGATGATGGCTGAAATCACTCCGGGAGAATAACAAACATGGCGACAACGTATGATGTAATCATTATCGGCTCTGGTCCAGCGGGCTACACGGCGGCGCTGTATGCTGCGCGCGCAAATCTTTCTGTGCTGATGTTTCGGGGGCTGGAATCTGGCGGCCAACTGATGCTGACCAGTGATGTCGAAAATTATCCTGGCTTTGAAGAGGCGATCCTTGGCCCAGACTTAATGGAACATATGGAAAAACAGGCGCGCCGCTTCGGGACCGAGATGCGCGATGAAGAGATCATTCGCATTGACACCAGCAAGCGCCCCTTCAGGCTCTATCCCGATGGTCAAGATGAGCCGGCGCTCGCTCGCTCGATTATCATCAGTACCGGCGCCAGCGCGCGCTGGCTGGGTTTGGAGAGCGAAACGCAACTGCGCGGGCGGGGTGTCAGCGCATGTGCCACCTGCGATGGGTTCTTCTTCAAGGGAAAGGATTTGGCCGTTATTGGCGGCGGAGACACGGCATTGGAAGAAGCCTTGTTTCTGACCAGATATGCCTCTCATGTGACCATCATTCACCGGCGGGATAGCCTGCGCGCCAGCAAGATCATGCAGGAGCGCGCGCTGAAGCATCCCAAGATTAGCTTTCTTTGGGATACGGCGGTGGATGAGGTGCTGGGAGAGCAGGCCGTCGATGGGCTGAGGCTGAGCAACCTGAAAACCGGCGAGGTAAGCACGCTGGCTGTGCAGGGCGTATTTATTGCTATCGGCCACCAGCCTAATACGGCGCTCTTTCAGGGCCACATCGATATGGATGAGCAAGGCTATATCATCCAGCGCGAGCATACCATGACCAATGTACCAGGCATTTTCGCCGCTGGCGACGTCACCGACCATCGCTACCGACAGGCAGTGACAGCGGCTGGCGATGGCTGTCGCGCTGCTATCGACGCCGAGCGCTGGTTGGAAGCGCAGGGTGAGGTAGATAAAACGCGCGTTGCCGATCCAGGCGTTTGGGGCGAGCCGGCCAATCTGCCGCGCTAATTGCGAGTAGAGCAAAACGCCTCACCGTTTAGAGATACCCCATAGTCAGGCATACCCGTCCTGGCTATGGGGTTTTCGTCTGCTGACCCTGGGTCATCTCTGCGCAAATCTGTTCAATCTGCTCTGCTGTGCGCTCCCAGGTAAAGGGCCGGGCGCGCGCTCTCCCGGCACTGCCCATCGTTGTACAGACCGCATCCGAGGCAATCAATTGAGACACAGCCCGCTGAAACGCTGCGGCATCATTGACCAGAAACCCCGTTTTTCCATCGACGATAGTTTCGGTGAGACCACCCTCATTCGCTCCAATGACAGGTTTCGCCGCCCCCATTGCTTCCAATGGCACGATCCCCAGCTCCTCCTCAAAGGGCAGATACACCACAAAGCGGCAGCACTGATAGGCTGCAACGCTCTCCTTGCCACTCACCGGCCCTAGAAAACGTACCTGCTGGCCCGCTCGTTGTTTAAGCGACTCAACATAGGCCGGATCGCCGCTGCCAACCACATGCAGCGGATAGTCAATCGGCTTCCACCATTCGAGCAGGCGCTCAAGCCCCTTCTCAGGGGCGAGCCTGCCAAGATAGAGAGCATGATCGCCGACGGATTCGGGTAGCTCAAACAGGGGCGGGTTTATTCCACAATAGATCAGATCAGTAACATCCCGCTGGTACAGGCTGCGAAACTTGTTCGCCGTAAAATGGCTATTAGCAATAATCCGCCGGTCATGTCTGATCGCCTGTTTATCCAGCCCCCGGCGCAGGAGAAGGTCCGGGCGCTTTCCCCCGCCAAGGTAGCGACTGCGCAGCGAGTGAACATAATAGGCTACATTGGTATTGCTGTAGGCGAGCAAGTTTGCGCCAAAGGTATGCGTAACGATAGCATCGGCCTTGATACGCAGTGTAGCCCAGTGCAGAGGAGAGACCCTGACTATTTCAAAGCTGGCGAGATCAGGATAGGTTGATTCTGGCAGATAGGTGCTGGTGTAGATAACGACCTCATGCCGCTCGGCAAGCCGCCGGCTGACCTCTCCTACAAAGCGCTCTCCCCCACCGAAGGTCGTGAGGTGGGAATGAGCCATCACGATGCGCACACGTTTGCTCCTTGGCAACCACCAGATACCACTAGAAATCTATTTGAGCCACTGGGCGCTACTTTTTCCTCTATCCGCTATCCGCGCTGCCGCTTTTCTCAGCCATCGATCAGGCGCCAATTGTCGCTCATGCCCAGGCATGGTATCATATCCTTAGAGTCACCCTCAGTAGACAAGCACCATTCTATCCTTCAATCCGTGTGAGAGCGGCCAGGCGGGTTCTATAAGAAGGAGGCGACCTCGATGGCAATGGACACCCGTGAAAAAGCAACCTTGGTGGACGAACTTGGCACAATCGTCGGCTCCCGCCATGTTCTCTCCTCTGACTATGACCTGATGCTCTATGAATACGATGCCTCGATTGATCGCGCCCGGCCCGATGTTGTTGTCTTCCCAGCCAGCACCGCCGAGGTTAGCGCCATCGTTCAACTGGCTAATCAGCACAACATTCCCTTTACTGCACGCGGCGCAGGCACCGGCCTTTCCGGCGGCGCCGTCCCCCTACACGGCGGGATTATTATCGCCTTCCAGCGCATGAACCGCATCCTAAGCGTTGACTATACGAACATGCGCGCGATAGTCCAACCAGGGGTGGTCAACCTGCATCTGAGCAACGCCATGACCCCGCAGGGGTTCTATTACGTGCCTGACCCATCAAGCCAGAAATCCTGCACTATCGGCGGCAACGTGGGCGAAAACTCCGGCGGGCCACATACGCTGATCTATGGCGTGACGACCAACCATGTGCTTGGCCTGGAAGTGGTGCTTCCAGACGGCGAGATTATTGAGGTGGGTGCCCCGACGCTGGATACGCCCGGCTACGATCTGACTGGCCTGCTCGTCGGCTCCGAGGGGACGCTGGGCATCGTTACCAGTATTACCGTCCGCATTGTTCATCAGTGCGAAGCAGTTAAAACGCTGGTTGGCGTTTTCAACAGCGTCGATGACGCCACCAACACCGTCTCCGGCATTGTCGAGGCAGGTATCATCCCTGCTGCACTAGAGATGATGGATCAGATCATCTTGCAAGCCGTCGAAGACTATATTCACGCCGGCTACCCGCGCGATGCTGCTGCCGTCCTCTTGATCGAGGTCGAGGGACTGCACGATACGGTTGATGAGCAGGTACGCCAGGTCACTGCCGTTTGCGAAGCAAACCACGCGCGCGCCGTTCGTATCGCGCAGAATGAGCAGGAGCGCCAGTTGCTCTGGGCCGGGCGCAAAGAGGCGTTTGGAGCCGTTGGTCGCGTGTCACCCGAATTTTATGTGCAAGATGGGGTGGTGCCGCGCACCAAACTACCCGTTGTGCTTGACCGTGTCAATGCCATCTGCGCCGGCTACGGGCTGCGCGTGGGCAATGTCTTTCATGCCGGGGATGGCAACCTGCACCCGCTGATTCTCTTCGATTCTCAAATCCCCGGCCAGGTAGAAAACGTGCGCAAGGCTGGCTTTGAAATCTTGCAGGTCTGCGCCGACGCTGGCGGCACGATCACCGGCGAACATGGCGTCGGCATGGAAAAAAGTGACGCCATGCCACTGATTTTTAACGAAGACGATCTCTCCGTCATGACACGGGTACGCGACGCCTTTAATCCACGCAACCTCTGCAATCCAGGAAAAATCTTCCCCACTCCGGGGCGCTGCGCCGACATCAAACTGGTCATCGGCCAGCAACGCAGCCCGGCCTACGCGCAAGCCGAAGCCGATGGCGCGTGGCACTAAGCAGAGGAAAGGCGGCCAACGATGGATGTCAGCCAATTCACCGATCAACTGCATACGGCAGCGCCTCAGACAGAATTGCTGACCACTCCCGTAGACCTGGCTCACTTTGCCGTTGATGGAGTGACGCCGCAGGTGGCTGCACTGCCAGGCTCCATAGAAGAGGTAGCGGCGATCATGAAGATTGCCAGCGCGCGCCAGGTGGCCGTTCTCCCCATTGGCAACAGCACAGACCTGGCGCTCGGCCAGCCACCGACGCAGTATGATCTGGCGCTTTGCACCACGCGCCTCAACGCGCTGCTGGAACACGAGGCCGCCGACCTGACATGCAGCGCACAGGCGGGCATCACCCTGGCAGACCTCCAACAGCGCCTTGGGGCTAAAGGCCAATTTCTCGCGCTTGATCTGCCCAACGCGGAGCGATCCACGATTGGCGGCATGCTCGCGGCCAATCTCAGCGGCCCGCAGCGCCTACGCTATGGGTCAGCCCGCGATCTGGTGATTGGATTGCGCGTTGTCCTGGGTGATGGCACCCTTGCGCGCAGCGGAGGAAAAGTGGTCAAGAATGTGGCGGGCTATGATCTCAACAAGCTCTATATTGGTTCGCTTGGGACACTCGGCATCATCGTAGAGGCGAACTTTAAGCTGATCCCCAAGCCGGAGCAGGAGCAAACCTTGCTCGTCTCTTTCAAGAGTTCCTTAGCAGGGATGGAAATGGTAACCGACCTCCTCAGTTCGGTGGTAATGCCTGTTGCGCTTGAACTGATCGATCCTGCTGCACAAAAAGCGCTCCAGCAGCAAACACAGCAGACACTTCCGAGTGCAGGATGGCTGCTGGCGATCTCCTTTGCTGGCGTTGCAAAAGCAGTCGCTCGCCAGATCGAGGATACGCAGCGAGCAGCAACAACCCACCAGGGCACCCCCTCCGGCTTGCTCGAAGCTGACACACATACCAGCTTTTGGGAGGCTGTACGCCGCCAGCAAACCGGGCCAATCACCTGTAAAGTTTCGCTGCTCATCAACGAGGTTGCGCATTTTTTAGAAAGCGCGCACACCATCTGCCAGGAACATCTGCTCGAAGCCAGCGCCATCGCCCATGCAGGCAGCGGCATCGTCTATCTCCAGCTTGGTCCGCCAGATGCAATCGAGCCGCTGGCCCGCACCATCAGCCAGCTACGCCTTCTGGCCGAACGGAATAAAGGGAGCCTGGTCGTCACGCACGCGCCAACTGCCCTCAAAGCGCGGGTCAACGTTTGGGGAGCGCCTCGCCCGGACGTGCAACTGATGCAGATGCTCAAGCAAAAATTTGACCCCACTGGCACCCTGGTGAGGGGCCGTTTTATCGGCGGCCTCTAATCTCGATGAAGAGCATGATTGAAGATAATCACTAGAACGGAGCGCAATCATGAGCCTGGAGACGAAAGCCCTGCAACCAATGACCCCAACCAGCGAGGGGCCACTGCGCCGGGGCACGCATACGTATGATCTCCTGCGCCAGTGCATCCACTGTGGCTTTTGCTTGCCCACCTGCCCTACTTACTCGGTGCTTGGCGTCGAGATGGATTCACCGCGCGGGCGCATCTACCAAATGCAGGCCGTCGCCGATGGTCGCGTCGAGATTAGCCCAGAGTTTGTTGAGCATATGTATTGTTGCCTGGGCTGCCGCGCCTGCGAAACGGCCTGCCCTTCTGGCGTCCAGTTTGGCAAACTGATCGAGAGCGCGCGCGAAGAAATTGAACTCAGCGCCCCCCGGCAGCACAGCGCCACCGAGCGCCTCCTCCGGCGCGTGTTCTTTGGCGCGGTTCTCCCCTCACGGCTGCTCACATCGCTCGCGTTCGCCGGACTCAAACTCTATCAGCGCAGTGGCGCCCAATATCTGGCTCGTCAGTTGCAGGTGCTTGAGCATATCCCAGGCCCACTGGCCGGTAAGCTCAAAGAGCCAGAAGCGTTGATGCCACGCATCAGCGGCCCATTGCTGCCTGCTAAACTCCCAACCATCACACCTGCCCTTGGCAAGCGGCGCTATCGCGTCGGGTTTATTTCGGGCTGCATTATGGATCAGGTCTTCCGCGACATCAATGAGGCCACCATCCGCGTGCTGGCCGCCAATAGCTGCGAAGTGGTTATTCCGCCTGAGCAGAGATGCTGCGGCGCGCTGCATGTTCATTCTGGCGAGGCAGACTCAGGCCAGGCACTGGCGCGAGCCAATATCGATGCGTTTGAGCATTGGGCCTGCGATTATATTATCATCAACTCCGCCGGCTGCGGTTCCAACCTCAAGGAATACGGGCATCTGCTGCGAGACGACCCGGACTATCAAGAACGCGCCGACGCATTTAGCAGCAAGGTCAAAGACATCAGCGAATTTTTAGCGATGATCGACCTCAATGGGCAGATGGGCGAGATCAAGCGCCGCGTGACCTACCATGATGCCTGCCATCTGGCACACGGCCAGAAAATCAAAAGCCAGCCGCGCGCGCTGCTCAAGCGCATTCCAGGTCTGGAATTGGTCGATTTGAAAGAAGCGGACTGGTGCTGTGGCAGCGCCGGCATCTATAACGTGACCAATCAGGAGATGGCCGGGCAGCTTCTGGAGCGCAAAATGGGGAATATCGAAAACACCCGCGCGCAAGTCGTTGCCACCGGCAATCCCGGCTGCATCTTGCAGATCGCCCTTGGCGCGCGCCAGCGTGGCTTGCCTATCGAGGCGCTCCATCCCGTCCAGTTGCTCGATGAAGCCTACCGTGCCGGTGGCGCCTATACGATGCCGGAGCTGGCATCTGGGAAGCGGAGCAGCACTATCATGATCGGCGCTGGTGTTGGGATCGGACTGTTCCTGGGCGCCTGGTTTATCGTCAGCCGAAGCCAGCGCTCCGGCAGGCGATAAAGATTGAAGGCCCACAGCGTGTGCTGTGGGCCTTCAGAGAGAGCGTTACTTCGACAGGATCGCCATCATCAGGGTCGCGCTAAACAAGAGGATGAGACCCACTGCCAGCGTTCCACCCACAAGATGGTGCCGGCGGCGGGAGTGCGCGAGATGTGCCACCCCTTGATACGCTGCTGCGCGCTGCGTCGTGCCAAAGCGAAGCATGACACAAAGGGCCGTGACAATCACCAAAAACGCGATGAGCGAGGCTATGCTGAGAAAGAATGCTTCCATCTCCTGAGAACCTCCAGGCTATCAACTGGCATGGCTCAATGCAGCATTTACTATTCCGGTTACTATCACCCTCTATTAAGTAACATATTACCAGCAAAAAGTCAACGGTTAGTAACGTGTTTTCTGCCCTCACGATCAAACTTGTCTCAAAAACGCCGTTACTCACCCGAAAATACGGCCTTATAGCAGATATTGCCTCAGTTACTCGTTATTTACTACCCAGATAAGTAAACAGAAATATGCGTGGCAATTCCAGTAAAATATTGACAAACGGTGCAAATATCAAGTAAACTGATAGTACCATTCGCGCCCTTTCAATGGAGGTGGTTCTAGCGCGCTACTCCCGACCCGAAGGAGGCTCAAGTTATGCCTATCGATCAGCATTCAATCTCTGATGGCACCATTCTTCGACGGTTGCGCCAGCAACAAGGGCTGCGTGTCAATGAACTGGCCCGGCGGGCCAGTGTCTCCAGCGCAACCATTACTCTGCTGGAACAGGGCGCGCGCCATGCCTCGCCGGCCCTCCTCAGCCGGTTGAGTGCCGCGTTGCAAGTAGAACCAGCCGCTCTGAGCGATATTGCTGCCGGTAACACGCTTGTTGCCTCAGAGGCATTGAGCTACCAGACGCCTCCAGGGAACGCTCCTACCAGGGCGGATGCGACAGGGACAGAAACCCGCACAGCGCACAATACCTCAATCAGCACTCCGGCTCGCTGGCGAACAAGTTCTCAGCAGGCACGTGCTGCACGCAGCATCCAGCGCTACGGCCCACCCAGCCTGGGCGACCTGGCCGATGAAATTGCGCAAGTCATCGCTACTGAATCTAATCCGAAACGCGCTGAACATCGCGCCAGCATGCGGGTGCTGCGGCGGCTGTGTGGTTATTTTGACTCCCAGATGCTTTCAACTATCGCTCATATCGCTCGCTGTTGGCTGCGCGATGAAGACAACGGCACGATCACCCGCCTGCAAATCACGGAAACCTTTGGCCGTGATGCCCCCATGCACTTCGCCATTGGCTTTCGGCTGGGGGCAAATAGCCTCTGCGGTCAGGTATTGCACGCGCGCATGACGCTGGGAAAGCGCGGCCTTGAGCCAGCGTGGGAGGGGAGCGCGGCTCAAGAGACCTCCAGCATCTCTCAGATGGCCCGCGAGCTTGACTTGCGCGTGCCCTTTATGAACTTTGGCAACCATCGCTCTGGGCTGGCAACCCCGATTATTAAATTCGGCACCAGAGTGGCAGGAGTGCTGGTTATCACCAGCCCGCAGCCCGACTATTTTCACTACGAAGACCCACCCGTGCTGGAAGCATTCGCGCGACTCTTGACACTCTGCATGCAAACGTTCTATGATTGGGAGTCTGTCCATCTGGCACCAGATGTGCCAGTGCATGAGCCAGACGTCCCGCCGCTCTCCCTCCGTCATGATGAGTAGCAGAAGGAGCAAATCAACCAGTATGACCTTCCTTGAAAAATTGCTGACGGCCTCACGGCGTAATCAGAGCTTGATTTGCATCGGACTTGATCCTGAATATGAGCGACTGCCCCAGCATCTGCTCGATCAGCCCAACCCTGTTCTCGCATTTCACCGCGAGATCATTGAAGCTACGGCTGATCTCGTCTGCGCCTATAAACCCAATCTGGCCTTCTATGAAGCGCTCGGACCGGCTGGGTTGGTGACCTTGCAAGAGACCATACGGCTCATCCCAGCCCATATTCCGGTGATCGGCGATGCCAAGCGTGGCGATATGGGAAATACAGCCCGCCAGTATGCACGCGCACTCTTCGATGTCTATCAGTTTGACGCCGTCACTGTGAATCCGTATCTGGGGCAGGACAGCCTACAGCCATTCTTTGATTACCAGGATAAGGGCATCCTGGTGCTTTGCCGCACCTCCAATCCAGGCGCGCGCGACCTTCAGGACGTGCGTATCAATGACGGACACGGCGGACAGGAACCTCTCTACGAATATATTGCGCGGCAGGTACTCACCTGGAACAGCGCTGGCAACGCTGGCTTAGTGGTTGGAGCCACCTATCCGGCAGAACTGCAACGCATTCGCCAGATTGCTCCTGAACTCCCCATCTTGATCCCCGGCGTCGGGGCACAGGGAGGCGACTTGCAAGAGGCAGCAAGAGCAGGCGTTGATGCTTCAGGAGAGCGAGCCATCATTTCCGTCTCGCGCTCTGTCCTCTATGCGAGTAATGGTCACGATTTTGCGGAAGCCGCTGCGCGGGTTACGCGCAGCTTGCGCAACCAGGCAAATCAAGCCCGACAAGGAATAGGAAGTGCCTAGCTCAGCTTGCCCTTACCAACAGGGAAAACCGCGTGTTATAATGCAAGGGAAGTGAGCAACAGGTACAAGAAGCTTTCTGGATGGAGAGACGAGTGGCTCAAGCGAGCATAGAGCAACAACTGGAACCAGGACAAATTGCCCGGCTTGCAGTAGAGGTTGCCTCCGATAAAAAAGCAACTGATATTGTCCTTCTCGATATTCGAGGGGTCTCAGTCATCGCCGATTACTTTGTGATTTGTACCGCCGCGAACCCTCGCCAGATTCGCGCTATCGCTTCGGCAATTGATGAAAAACTGAGCGAACACGGGTGCCCAGCTTTTCATCATGAAGGGGCAGCAGATACTGGATGGGTCTTGCTTGATTACAGCGATGTGATCGTCCACATCTTTAGCCCCAAAGAGCGAGAATACTACCGGCTGGAGCGCCTCTGGAACACGGCAAAAACGGTGGTCTATCTCCAATAACTCTGAAGAAAGGTATACTGGCGATGGCGACGTTTCGGAACCGTTTTTTCGTTGAGGGTCTGGTGCTGGGTGGCGTGTGTGGCATCGTCATCGGCACAATCATCGCATTCCAGGTTGGCACTGATGGCATCAGCACAGCACGACGACTCGCCAATCGATTAATCTTTCGTCAACCGCAGCATGTGCGCTTTGAGCTTTTGCTCCAGTAACAGCGCATCATCACCATTCCTCGCTTGCATCCCAGGCAATCTGCATGCTATAGTGCCCGCATGCAGATTGTCCGCTCTTCTCCTTCGAGACGGGGCGGCAGAAGGGATGTGTGTGTTATGGATGGTCGTTTACGTGTTCTCTGTGGCATGGGGGCCACACTTCTCCTCATCCTCACTGGTTGTACTCTCCTCTTCTTGACAACCCAGACGACAACGGCTCCAGCACTCGCCGCCACTACTTGCCCGATCAGCGGCCTGCCCCCCACACCGACAGCGGCGCCCCCGGCTGACCCAAGCAGCATCAAGCTGAATGAGATACTCAGCAATCCTAAGCAAGATTGGGATTGCGATGGAGATGCCGGAGCAAACAA
>CAZFWN010000034.1:0-40933 GCA_964522745.1 uncultured Ktedonobacterales bacterium | reverse complement strand
GAAAAGTCCTCCTTCGAGGTTCTCTAAAGCCTTTGTTCTCAAGAGAAAGAACGTGACCGACGGAGATTTTTGCAGATGAAGTATCGCTTAGAAAGCGATGGGGTCAGCAGCACCCAACAGCCGGAACGATGCCCAGAAATAGGGGTGTGCCCAGGCTGGGGGATTTTCCCCCTTTCGCGCAGATGTTAGCAGCACTCGCTGGGCTGCTCTGAGCGCTCCAGCCCGCGATTTGCCGCCAAGCAATCCCTGATAAAATTGCTCCATCAGTTGAGCCGTGCTGGCATCCTCGACCTGCCAAAGACTGATGACCAGCGAGCGCGCGCCAGCATAGAGGAAGCCGCGCCCCAGCCCCAGCAGCTCATCGCCCGCGCCAATAGTGACCAGACCGGTCTCGCAGCCGCTGAGCGTGACCAGTTCAGCAGGCAGATCGAGGTTAAAGACATCCACCATGTTCAGTTGTCCATCCGCCAGTTGGAGATAGGAGAAATCGGGCGCATCTGCCCGGTTTTTGCCATGCGCGGCAACGTGGATGATGGTGTACTTGCTGTTTGCACTGTTCAATCGCTCAATGGTCGCTTCTTTCTCAAGATAGCAATCCCCGCTCAGCAATGCGGCGACCTGCTGCGCTTCACGAAGCGCGTGAGGAATCTTTTTACCATAGGAGTGCCCCAGGATAAGCGCCTGCCGTCGCTCATCGCCAGATGTTTTTTCCTTCAGGCGATTGGCTTCCTGGAGCGGGAGCATCGCGGCAGCCGGCAGATAGGCCACCTCGCAGCGCTCGATGAGATAGCCCGCCTCGCTCTGGAGTGCGTGGAAGGGCACGGTGTGCAGCGCGCCATAGGGCACAATCAGCAGCCGCCCATCTGGCGGGATATGCTGCTCAACGGGCCGCAGCAGCAGGTCGTAAAGCTGGCGTGTCAGGCGATGCGTGTTGGCCGTCAGCACGGCATCTAACGGTGTTTCATTTGAGCGGGCGCCAGGCTGATGCGCCACCAGATCGATATAGAAGCGAAAGAGCGGCAGCAGTTTGCTTAGGCTGGCAACGGCGCCCGGAACAGGGGTTACCTCCACGCGACGATGCTGCGCGTGGAGGGTGAAAATAAGCAGGTCGTTACCCTGAGGAAAATATTCTAACAACGTACATTCTGCTGGTAAGAGGGCGGCCAGATGCTCAACCAGGACAGGGGCGCGAGCAGCATGCGACCTAGGCTTTGTCTCAGAACTGACAAGGAGATTGAAGCGGGAACTCTCATGCTCAAGAAAGGCGCGTTCGAGCAGGTCACGAATGGCCTGCTCGCGTTTGTGCTGCTCGGTCTTTTGCTGCTCCAGCAGGTCGTGCTGGGGCAACTGCTCAATGGCAGCGCTGCTCTGGCCGCCCCTGACGGCTTGCCCTTGCTCAATTTCCAGCGCCTTTTCGAGCGCGCCAACTTGAGAACTATAGCCATGCAGTTCTTCACGCAGGCGTTGCAGTTCCTCCAGCAAACGCGCTTCGTCAGGAGTGCTGGCTTTGAGGCGAATCTCTGCTGAACGAGTCAGATACTCGCGCAGCACCTGCGATTTCAGGCGCTCCAGATATTCCAGCGCGGTGTTGGCGTCATGACGATGCAGCGAAAGGCTGATGAGGGCATTAAAGACGTTTTCCTTGTCGGCCAGGAAGGTGCTGCGCTGGTCACGCACCAGCCAGGTCATCAGCCCTTCAAGCAGATTGAGCGCAGATGTATAATGGCGCTCGGCATCGTTCAGGTCTCCCTTGTACTCAGCAAGGCGGCCCAGCAGATGCTCGCAGCCAAATTCCAGCCAGGGAAGGTCCGCCAGGCGGGCTTCTTGACTTGCCCGCTCACCGATCGTCTCCGCCTGGTCCAGATCGCCCGATGCCTCAAAAGCGCGGCCCTGGAGGAGATGCGCTTCAGCAATCCAGGATTCCATCTGATGTGCAGAGAAGATGTCAAGCGCATCCTGAATGTTTGTGAGGGCCTGTGCAGGCTGATTCGAGAGGAGCATCAGTTCAGCCAGAGCCAGCAACACCAGCCCGGTAGTCGCAACAGCGCCAATGCCCTCGAACTGCTCACGAGCTTCTGCCAGTGTATACAACGCGGCTTCGATCCCGTTGCAAGCGGTTTGTGCGCGTGCCAGCCGGACCAGTGCCCAGCCAAGATTAGACTTTTCATCCAGGGTACGATAGATGGAGACCGCTTCCTGAGCCAATTGCCGCGCTTCTGCTCCGCGATTCAAGCGCAGCAGACAATCTGCCATATTAGAGTTGCAGAGGGCCACCCAATTACGAAGATCAGGGCGCCGCTTATAATACTCAAGCGCCTGATGGTAGAGAAGGAGCGCTGCACTGTACTGTCCCAGACCAGCCCGGAGGACACCCAGGTCGTGGTCGGCCCAGGCAACACGGAGGAAGAGTTCCTGTTCTGCAAAGATTGCGCGCGCTTCCTGCACACAGAGAATAGCTACACGGAAGTCTCCCAGCATCTCCAGAACAGTGACTTTGTTTGTTAAGACAAACGCTTTATGATGTGCAGCCTGCTTTGGGTCGCCGGGCTGGTAGGCCATCAGCGCACGGTCGTATTGTACAAGAGCTTCCTGGTAACGTCCAATGCTTGTTAGCGCGTGGGCTATGATGATGTCCAGGTCTGCTGCGCGCTTGTGTTCGCCATGACGTATAAAGATCGCTCGTGCCTGCTCGGCTTGCTCAAGCGACTGTTCAGTTTTTCCTATCTGGGAGGCGCTCCAGAGATAGGGGATACGGGTGCGCGCCCAGCCAACCTCGTCGCCAACAGCCAGGAAATCAGCCCCAGAATCATCCAGGTACGTGATAGCTTCCTGGTGCTGGCCCTGAAACATTAAGCTGTTACCCAATGTGAGCAAACCCAATGCGCGATGGCGACGAGTGCCTGTCCAGCGAGCCAGAGCCAACATCTGGTTGGCATAGATCACCAGCAGTTCGAGGTCAAGCCCTTCCTGCTCTTTTGCTTGCTGGCTCAAGAGTTCAACGGCTGCGTCCAGGTCATCGACCTCGCCAGCGTGCCCGGCTATAAAGCGCTCAACCTCCTCGCCACGCAGGGGCAGGAGGCCAGCGACAAAGCTCTGCGCATCCATCAGTGTTTATCCGCTCAATTCCAACCGTTCAATCACCAGATCGCCCTCCGGCAGCGCGATCAGCAGATCATAGCGCCCAGCCGGGACAGGACTGAGGACAAAGTTGCCAAGATCGTCTATCTGCTCAACCAGCAGCGGGGGCTGATTGGGGGCATCGGCGGCCAGCAGGCGCACTTCGACGCCAGCGAGGTCTTCGGAGGAAGGGTCGGCACGCGAAATCAGGCCAAGCAACATCGCGCCGGCGCCGCCCACCGGCGAGGCAGCGCGATGCAAAGAAAGGGAGATGCCATCCGCCTGATACTGGCGCGGCCAGCCTTCGTCATCTCCACTGCCGCGCACGCTGGCCCCCGCCGCTTCGGCAATACGGCGAGGGAGCAACTGCGCGAGCAGGCGCGGGCGCGCTGGAGCAGACGCGGGCGTGGACGCCAGGAATTGCCGGCTGATCTCCACCTCTTCGGCGCAGCGCGGGCAGCGCCGCAGATGAACACTGATTTCACGCTTGCGCTTGCCAGAAAGAAAGCCGGCGACGTAGTCACTGATTTCCTGCGTCGTCGGACAATCCCAGCGGTAGAGGCGGCCTGTAAGTGTATGGGCAAAGCGCTGATAGCCAGCGGCCCGTTCGGCACACGCGGGGCATTCGGCGAGGTGCTGGCGCACTTCAGCAGAAAGTTCAGCGGGGTCTAACGCATAGATGACCAGATCGTCTTCGTGGATAGCGTCTGGGGCACGACAATCCATCGGCTGGTCCCTCCTTCTCTTTTTCAGTCCTTTGCAACAAGGAACGCACACCACGATACTTTTTGTGTCTGATCTTCTTTATATTATGCCTCATCTCCCGCTCGCCAGAGGCGCAGCGCCGGATTCCTGCGCAGCCGATCCAGGATATTGCGCGTCAGGCGATAGACCTCCTGCGCCGTCGGAAAATCCTGCGGAGCAGCACGCACAATCTCACGCGGCTTGAGATCAAGCACAAAGAGCAGGTACGCCAGACGGCGCTCGCGTCGATCTGACAAGGCACGCTCAACGAGTGACCAGAGTTCCTGAGCAGAATGGTCACCTGCCTGTGAAGCTGGCATGCTGCTCGATTGATCAAGCGGCCCCTCACGCTGGCGCGTGCGAAGCCAGCGCACCTTATCAAGCATAACCCCATTGAGGCACACCTTCAAGTAGGCCAGGACGCTCGCCAGCGTCAGGAAGCGCGGTGCTGCTTCACCGCCTGGACGTGTCGCCACCCAGAATCTACTGAATGCCTCTGCCGCATAGGTCTCAGGCTCTTCATGCGCCAGTACCAGATTGGCGCAGGGATGTTGATGTACCCAGGCCAGCACCGTCCCCAAAAATTGTTGATAGACGAGCGACCAGGCAAGATCATCGCGCCGGTAGAGCGCGCGGAGGAATAATTCCAGACAATAGCGATCATCGGAAGGCTGGTGCTGGTGGTAGCGCTGCTGCTCGGCAGCGCAGTGTTGAGCTAACTGGTGAGCATCCAAACTCGCCAGATCATCAGAGGGATCATCAGCCATCGGCCTTTGCCTTCTTTCCGGCTGCATGTGTAGAGACCTTTTGGTCTCTTGTGCAAGAGACTACCATAGCGGTGACAGTGGGTCAAGCAGAAGGCGCCAACACTCAGGTGAGGCTCACTGCTACAACTCCTGTCAGGGTACCAATAAACAGGCTGCTTTGGGAGAGCGTGGGCGTGGCAAAGCGCGAGGCCGGGCCGACGGCGTGGCTTGCAAGCACGTGTCCGGTGGCGGCATCGAGGGCATAGAGGTCACCATTGCCGGGATCGAGGCTATAGACCGTCTGGCCGCCGATCACGGGTGAGCCGGTGATTTGCGCCTGCGCGTGCCAGCCAGTGGCGAGGCGCGAGCCAGATGTGAGCGTGAGTTGGCGCAGACCATCATTGCAGGGGATAAAGAGGAACGGTCCGCTGACCGCTGCTCCGCCATAAGCACGACAGGCCGAGAGCGTCTGAAGCTGGCCGCCGATACCTCCCAGATGGCTGGCTTGCAAGAGATAGCCCTGGCCCGACTTCCCATCAGCATAGACCAGATCACCAGGCAGCAGAACTGGCCCCATCGAGCCAAGGTCGGCATCGGAGGCATTATCATCCGGCCAGCTTTGGGGAGCGAAGCCATCTTCCAACTGGAGGGTGGGCGAGAGCCGCAAGACTGAATCGCTGTGGTCCCAATCCCCATCTGTCGCGGCGCCGTTGCCAACGGAGACGTAGAGATTGCCCTGGGCGTCGATGGCGGGGCCAGGCGTCGCCCAGATGCCGGCCTCGCGGGAGCTTGGCACCTGATAGGTGAGTAAACTGCCAGTTCCATCGGTGCGCGAGGCGACCACCAGGCCATGATAGTCGCCACAGTCGCCATCCAGCCCACCGAAGGCGATATAGACGTGGCCTCCAAAGAGCGCCAGAGCCGCCCGCTGCTGCTCGACCTGCGGGTCGATGCCGGGAGGGTCCACCAAGCGGCGGACTTTGATTTGCCCGGTGGTGACATCCAGGCCGACGAGAAGATGGGCCTGCCCCTGGATTTCTGCCACCGCGAAGACCAGCCCGGTCTCCGGGTCGTAGACCGGCGTGCCGGTAATGCCCAGGGGATCAATATCGCCACAGGGCAGATCGGAGAGCGGCACCGGCGTGCCCACGTTCGTCTTCCACTGCACCTGCCCTGTTCGGGCGTCGAGCGCGTAGAGCGTGTCGTGTTCTGTCGCCACGAGTACCCGCCCATTGACAACCAGCGGCTCCGCGTAAACGGCCCCATCGAGGGAGCGCTGCCAGAGGGTTGACAGGCGTTGCGGGTCTGGCGCTGTGGACGCCTCGCCGGTTCGCGCCAGGTTGGCGTGGTACATGGGCCAATCATCGCTGGTCAGTGGGGCAGGCGTGATTGTGCCAGGAGTCAGAAAAATGGGGGTGATATGCACCGGCTGGGCGGGCGCAACGCTCCGGCTGCAACTGGTCAGGAGGATCAGGAGCAGCGTAAGCCAGGCTCCGCCCCAGACACGGGTTGCCCTGGCCTGGCCTGGCTCGCGGCTAGCTGACGTCGCGCTTATCATGGACAACACCTCATCCTAAGGGAGTAGGAAATCGATCTCATGGGCTATATAGTACCTCAGCGGCTCGTGCTGTGGCAAAAGCCGGGCACAACCAGCTTATTCGGCGTCGGCCTGTGTCTGGCTCTGGCGCCCATCGGCGCAATACTGCGCCCAATAGTCGCGCAGGTGTGCCCATATGCCATAGCCAGGTAAGTAGCGTGGATAGAGTACCTTGAACTGCTCTTCGGCTGCCGAGAGCGATTCGTTGGGCAGCACCCTCAGCCGCGCTGCTAGATAGAGCAGCGCCAGCGACGGCGAGCGCGACCAGCCCTGTTCGCAATGAATCAGAATGCTGGCTCCCGCTGCGCGTTGCTCGTCGATGAATGCCAGCGCTGGATCGATCTGCGCTTCTTTATGAATGAATTCGGGCCGGTGAGCATCCGGCAGATTGAGCAGCAGATGGGCCTCGCGCCTCGCCAGATAATGCTCTGGCCCCTCTGGCGCGCCCAGCGTGGTATACCCCAGGACATCGCGGTGGCAGGGCGGGTAGGCATGCACCGTTGCCCAGCGCCCAGTGCGCGGCGCTCTGTTCAGCGGGCATTCGCTCTGGTTGCCGACAAACAGGCCAGGATACACTTCAATCACGCTTCGTCTCCTTCCATCGCCACGTCATGTGCAGCTTGCGCTTTCTTGCCAACCATCTTCTCCGAAGAAAGAGGCCAGGGGAAAGTATAGCAGAGATGCGCTGGGAGAGGAACATGGGCAAAAACATGGGCAAAAAAGAAGGACGCCGCCGAGTGAATTCGACGGTGTCCGTGTTGCTCTTCCCAAGCCAGGGCGGCAGTTCGCTAGACTACCGGGCCGGGCTGGCCCATCTGGCTTTGCTGGCCCATCATCTGGCCGGGCTGCCTGGGGCGGAACTGCCCTCCCTGGACGAGCCTCTCCAATTCCTGCGTCAGAAACTGCACGGCCTGGGTATCGATCTGGTTCAGATACTGCCAGACCTGTGGATTCCCGCCGGTCTGCGCAAATTGGCGATATGTCTCCAACCCCTTCAACTTGCTCTGGAGCGTAGTAAGAACATTATACGCCTCATTGCTAATTGGTGAACCAATGTTCTGGCTTTGGCCCATCCCCTGACTCTGTTGGGTTTGTCCCATTGTACTCATGCGAGATATCTCCTTCTCTCCCTGGATGTTCGCTCTGAATCATCAACGGTGGGTTCCTTTCTACCCACTCAGGTTCCATTGTTGCAGGGCGTATGCCAACATCCCAGCAAAGCGCGAAAGAGGCGCTACTAGCGACGTTCCCGCAGGGCGGTATAGCGCGAATGGGCCTTAATAATCATCTGGCAGATGCTCTGGCTCGGGCCAAAGTTCGCGCGCGGCGCCCAGTGCTCCTTGTTGCCATTACGGTAATACAGGTCTAGCCAGATGTCCGTCCGCGTGCGCGTGGTGGTCGTGCTAAAGCCGGTGTTCGGGTTCGTATTGGTAGAGCGGTAGGTGGTCGTCTTCACCCTCAAATCCACATCCGCAATCTCGGCAAAAGGAATACTGATGATCGGTTTCCGATGGCTGACATATTCCACAAAACCATTGGGGAGGAGTACCAACTCTGGGTCCGGGTCGCCTGAATCTCTGCCTGCAATTAACCCGGCAATGATGCCTACCAACAAGGCGATCACCAGCGCCACGCCGCCGATCACCGCCGGAGCCGGATAGCCAGCAATCATCTCTGAGAACGGCCCAAATGGACCGGGGAAGGGGCTAGAAGTCGCCCCCGACCCAACATGCAAGAACCCAATCACCACTACCGACCCAATGGAGAGAATGAAAACCAAAACCAGCGTATAAAAGGCGGCAAGAAAGCCAACAGCAAAGGCTGAGCGCCGTTTGCCATGAATGACCTGCCAGTCGGCAGGGACGCGCCCCTGCCAGACCTGATTGACGATTGCCTCAGGATTCACCACAGAGACACCTCCGATAAATAAAAAGTAAAAAGCACCGATCAGGTACAACTCCACGAGACCGTTGCAGTATTTACCGGCCCATGAAACGTCAACGTCGCCGAAGGCGGGCAGGGATTCGTGGGAACAACAACAAACGGCGACCAGGAGCCTCCACCAGTGATAAAGCCAGATGAGTTGGGTTCAAACGTAATCCGGGGATCGCTGCTGGTTGCGGTCCAGTTTAGCATCTGGCTGGCATCATCATTCACGAGAGTGACCTGGCATGATATTTGTGCAGAGCCGCTTTGGGAACAATCAGACCTGGTCAGGCTGGTCGGGGTCACATGGAGGTGCGCCGTTGAGCCACCAACGCCAGGGATAGAAATACCAGCGCCAGAAACCAGCTTGAAGACGCCGAACCCTGCTGCGCCACAGGCAGCGATCAAGAGGATGACCACCAGGCCGATAGTGAGACCTCTGGCAGCCCCACCACGCCTGGGTGGCGGTACAGACCTCAACGGCGGCGCCTCTGGCGCAAAGGCAGGCGCTCGCGGCGGGCCAGATAGGCTTCCATACCCCCCCCCTGGCTGCTGAGAGCCTGATGCGCCGGCATAGCCCCCCGCTGGTTGCTGCCAGGGAGGCGGCGCCGATGGTCCGCTCGTGGCAGCGGATGGTCTGGTGGATGGTGGGGCAGCAGGCTGCGCCGGTGGCTTTCCAGTGGCAGGTGGCGCTGACATGGGCTGCGACCCAGGAGGGACTACCGAGGTAGTGAGGGGTTGCAGATCAAAGAGGACTCCATCGGGCGAGCGCATATAGAGTACCGGCGTCACCCACTCCAACGTGCGACTCTGGCCCAGGCTGATCGAGGTGCGCGCCTGCGTCACCGATTCATCCACCGGAATGCCGGCGGCCAGCGCGCCATAGAATCCGCGTGTCAACTCAATAGCGGCCTGATCGGTGATGTCATACTGCATCGCCAGCACGGCAGGGATGCCCCGACGCGCCAGCGTGGCCGCCGTACTGGAGAAGAGATCGGTCTTATTGCCCATCGCCCCCTGGCACGCATTTAACACCACCAGCCGCAGTGAGTGGCGCTGCGAGAGCAGACGCCCCAGATCGGTAGCGCCCACCAGATGCGCCTTGCCCTGCTCGTCTGCCAGCGCCAGCACCCCCTCCTGGCTGCGCTGGTCAAAGCCGCCATGCCCGATAAAATGCACGATATGCCAGTTGCGCTGCCAGAGCGCTCCTTGCAGATCGCGCCAGGTTTGCCCCTGCACCCAACGCAGCTTGAGCGCCCCGCGTTTCTCTAGCGGAGTCAGCGCATCGATCAAGCGCTTGCGCTCATAGTCCACATTCAACGGGTCAAGATTGCTGGGGGAAGCCACCATAGCCAGCACCAACAGCGGCAACTCGACGCTGACCGCCTGGGGCGGCTGAGGCAAGTCTAGATAGCGAATCACCGGCCTGTTGGGCAAGAAGCAGAGGTATTCGCCCTGGCGCGGATCATAGAGAAACTCCCAGGGCAGCGTGGCAAGCTCCGGCGCCAGCACTTGTAGCCGCACCCGCAGCCCCCTGCGCTGCCGGTCCGCAAGCGCTCCGCTGGCATCATAGAGCCGGAGAACCTCACCCGCCAGCACCGTCTCAAATAACCGCCGGCCAAACTCCTGCACCGCCTGATCTTCTGGTGACAATACCTGGCGACGCGGCGCCGCCGCGCGCAGCAGCGCATTTTGCACCCGCAGGAGGATGTTTTCCAGCATGGCGCTATCAAAAGGGAAACGCACCAGCATCTGCCCATCCCCGACATCAGAATGGGCCGTCACTGCATAGAGACCACCACTGGCAGGCTGAATCTTCAGATCAAGGTTCAGGTACTGCATTGCTTGCCTCCCACTGTCGTATACGAGTAGTCGGGGCACCGCCCCATGTGGCGCAGGGAGGCCACTCTGGCTCTACCCAAGAAGATCACCAGAGTGGTGCCTCGCCTTAAAAGAACGTGCCAGGAGCCAGAGTTTGCAGATGAAGCTATGAGATAAATGAGGATGTCTGCTCAACCAGTATAGCGGGGAAGCAAAGCGCCGTCAAGGAGGATTAGCCGATATTCACGGCACGCGCCACCAGCAGGATGACTATCAGCAGGGAGATCAGCGCCTCGACCATCATCAGCAGCTTAGCCCGGCGCGTCAGCGGCTGTGTATCAGCCGGACTGAGCGCCGTTGCGGAGCAGAAGGCCAGAAAGAGGTAGTCAATAAAGCCGGCTTTCCACCCGCTCCTGTTGCCACCCACTTGCTGAGGGAAGAGAAAGTCTGCCGCCTGATGCCCGGCCTCGTGCCGCCTCACCCGTCCGCCACCATCGATCTCCCAATACCAGACGGCAAAGACCAGCACGTTGATGCCCCACAGCAGCGAGGCCGGGCGCAGCAGCAGACTACCCTGATGGAAGAAGGAGAGGTTATTCACCAGCAGCAAAAGCGACCCCACCAGCGCACCTGTTACCACCACTAGCAGGCCCATCGCCAGCCCACGCGCCAGGCGATGTGGCAGCCGGCGCCGAAGAAAGAATGCCGAAATCACCGGCAGGGCCAGCAAGGCCGCCTCAATCACCAGCAGCAGCCAGCTTGGTCCAATGGTCAGTTGCTCTGGTAGCACCAGGTAAAGCACCCCGATCAGCAGCGCCCCCACTGTTGCCACTAGCAACTGCGCCGAATCGGGGATGCCCTCACTTTCGCCGGGCGCCGAGCCTGGCGCTGGCTTTGTTGCCGGTTTCTGCTGCCCTTCCTGCGTACTCATTGATGAAACCTCCTGCGAGCATAATCTGAAGAATAAGCACAGCATCTGCCGTGCCCAAAGCAGGCAATGCTCATACCTGGCCCTTTCTCATCTTCTATACCACATCCACTGAAGTACGAGAAACACGCCGCGCCAATATCTTACAGTTGGCTCCAGTCGGATACAATACTGGCAGATGAGCATCAGCAGAGGCAGAAAAGGAGCCAACAATGCAGGATGAAGCGCGGCAGGAGCTACTCAAACAGGTGCGCAACTTTAGCTGGCTGATAGAACATCAGCTTGCGGGCGTGGCCTATCCGAAGTCGGAGGAGGCGTTGGTGGCGCTGAAGGCGCTGGGTGTGCGGGCGCTGCTCAGCCTCTCTGAGCAGCCAGTGCCAGCTCACCTGCTCAGGCGGCGAGAACTTGAGGCCATTCATCTGCCGCTCTCTGCAATGACCGCACCCAGGATAGAGGAGATCGACAAAGCGCTGGACATCATCAAAGCGTTTCTGGCGCGCGGGCTGCCGGTGGCCGTACATTGCCATCTGGGCATCGGGCGCACCGGCACCATCCTGGCCTGTTATCTGGTCCGCCAGGGCGCCACAGCCGAAGCGGCTATCAGGCGCGTCCGAGCCGCTCGGCCCGGCTCCATCGATACCGCTGAGCAGGAGCAGGCCGTCTATTGGTACGAACGCTTTGTCCGGTAGAATAGCTGACAGCGTTTGAAGCATCACGGTTCTTTTATCAGCCTCGTCTCCCACACTACCGTCGTCTCTGTCGTCTCCGTAGTCTCTTGAGAAAAATTATTCTGCTTTCTTCCCGCTAATACTTCTCAAAAATAATGAAGAGACGACAGAGACGACAGAGACGACGGGGAGAGACATATCTCTCATTTTCCCTGGAAGATCGCCGGACGTTTCTCCCTAAAGGCCGTCGCGGCTTCGCGGGCATCAACGGTGCCAAAGCAGCGCATAATCGCCTCAATTTCGTTCTGGAAGGCGCGCTCCAGTTCCGGCTCCAGCGGCAGATTGAGCAGGCGTTTGCTCTCACGCACGGCCAGCGGGGCGCGGCTGAGCAGCTTCTCGGCGAGCGCCTGCGCCTCGGCATCGAGCAGTTCCGGCTCGGCCACGCGATGCACCAGCCCCAGCCGCTGCGCCAGCATTGACTCAAAGACCTCAGCCATCAAGATAATCTCGCGGGCAACTCCCTGCCCAACCAGGCGCGGCAGCAGCACCGTCGTGCCGCCGGTGATGACCATGCCCACGCGCGCCTCCACGCAGCCAAAGCGTGCCCGCGTGCTGGCAACGCGGAAGTCGCAGGCCAGCGCTAATTCAAAGCCGCCGCCCAGCGCGTAGCCATCTACAGCAGCAATCGCCGGCTTCTCGCGCAAGAGCAGCAGGCGCGTCAGTCGTTGCAGGTCCATAATCAGCGCCAGAAAGTCATCTGCCGTCTGATGCTCGGACTCTTTGAGGTCATCGCCCGCGCAGAAATTGCCGCCCGCGCCAGAGAGGATAATCAGCGAGACGGCAGGGTCATCCTGGGCGCGCTCGATGGCCTGGCGCAGTTCAGTAATCATCCCCCGGCTCATCGCGTTCATCGACGCGGGCCGGTTCATCGTCACCCGCGCGATTTTCTCGGCAACGGTGTAGAGAACAACTGGCTCATCACTCATCAATGATCCTCCTGGTCTTCAGGCCCAGCCCTATTTTCGAGTGCCTCGTTGAACTCATCATCGCTGTAGTAGATGCCCCGATAGCCTGGAGCGAGGTAGGGCTTGCTCACTTGCCGCTCGGCCAGGAAGGCAGCAAGTTCGTCCTGGGACATCTGCGAAACTCGCGCCCGCTCGGCTCGCTGGCGTTGATACTCGCCAAGGAGAGCCTGAATTTCTTCTGCCAGTTCAGCCTGCTTTTCTGGGGAGAACGTTTCAAGTTGACTCACCACCTGCTGCAATGCGTCGATCATTCTTGCCCTCGCTTCCCATCGGTACTTGTGATGTCTGTCTCTCAACACCATGATAGCACACCATTATGGCGTCTGGTAGGTCTTGAGTACCCGTCGGGCCTTGCCTTCCGTGCGGGGGATGGTTCCATAGGGCACCAGTTCCGGCTCGGCGCGGAAGCTAAGCTGCTGGCGCAGCGCCAGCACAATGCTCTGTGGCAGATCGCCGGCCTGGTCGGGCGCCAGACCCTCCGCCAGTTCTACCCGCACACGCAGGTATTGATGCGGCGGCGCGTGATCAACGATGATTTGAAACTCGCCAGAGAGCCGCTCCGAGAGCTTCGCCAGCACATTGCCCACGCCCGTCGGGAAGACGTTGACGCCGCGCACATGCAGCATATCATCGCTGCGCCCCAGGATGCGGAAGCGGAAGCTGGTGCGGCCACAGGCGCACGGCCCGGTGTTCAGGACGCGCACTACATCACGCGCCCGATAGCGCACCAGCGGCTGCGCTTCTTTGAAGAGATGTGTGTAGACCAGTTCGCCCTCCGCGCCGTTGGTGATCGCCAGCGGCTGGCCGCTCTCCGGCTCAATCAACTCCACCGCCACCGCGCCCTGCGCGAGAAAGTGCAGGCCATCGCGGGCGTCGCACTCTGCGCCCATGATGCTGAGGACATCGGCCATGCCAAAATTGGCGTCCATTGCGCGCAGCCCCCACAATTCCTCCATGCGGGCGCGCACGCTTGGCTCGCTCATTCCTGGCTCGGCGCCAAAGAAGCCTTTGCGCAAGCCCAGATCGCGCGGCTCCAGTCCTTGCGCCCGGCACGCCTCAGCCAGCGGCAGCATATAGGACGGCGTCGCGCTGATGGCGTTGATATGTAGCTCGCGGATGGTCTGAAGCAGCAATGCTGATTCGCCCACTCCAAAGGGCACGACGGCTGCGCCGGTGCGCTCCAGGCTGTCGTGGTCAGAGTAGCCACCGACCCAGAGCCGGTAGTTGAGGCAATGCACCACGCGATCTTCCCGGCGCAGACCAGACGCCCAGTACGCGCGAGCGCCACACTGGGTCATCGTCTCGCGGTCACGCTGCGTCAGGGCCACATAGAGCGCCCGGCCCGTCGTGCCGGAGGTCTTGTGAATGCGGATGATATTCACCGGATTGGCCGCCAGATAGTTGCCCAGCGGGGGATGCTCCGCCTGGCTGCGCCGGCATTCGTCTTTCTCGGTAAAGGGCAGCAGCGGCAGATCGGCCAGATCGCGGATGGCTTCGCGCCTGACGCCAGCCCCGGCAAGCTTCTTTTGATAGAAGCCAGAACGCGCCCAGATGTAATCAAGCTGCGCCTGCAAGCGCTCGTTCTCCAGCCGACGCAGCGCAGCCGGCTCCATCGTTTCTATGGCCTCATCCCAATAGTGTTGCTGCATCACTGGCTCCTATCTGCTATACTTCTATATCTAGCTCAAGCACAGAGCATCTGGCATTATACGCCAGCGACACATCATAATTACAGGGAACCCCTTTTCAGCACAACAATACTCATCTCTCCCTATTGAGGAGTAATAGATGGAAACCGAGGCAGGCCAGACTCAGAGGCTAGATTCCCTGCAAGGTAATCATATCTTACTTACCACCTTTCGCAAGACCGGCGAGGCCGTGCCTACGCCGGTCTGGTATGGCCGCGAGGGCAAGCATCTCTATGCATTCTCGCTGGAGAAGGCCGGCAAGGTCAAGCGCCTGCGCAACAGCCAGAAAGCGCAGGTTGCAGCTTGCACCGGCACAGGCCGGGTCACAGGGCCAACGATGGAGGCCAGCGCCCGCATCCTGCCGCGCGAGGAGGAGCGCGTGGCGCGCCGGGCGCTGCGCCGCAAATATCCGCTCGCCTTCCGCTTCAGCGAAGTTTTCGCCAACGGGCTGCTGCGCCGCAAATGGGCGTTTTTGGAGATTACACTCATTCCAGTGACAGAGCCGCCAGCACCAGCCAGCCGGCCAGCACGCCCAGAGCGCCGTCCAGGTCGGCGGCGCCCTAAGAGAGCCTGACACCCAATCCTGTGGAATGCTGCTGGTAGTGCCGTCTAAATAATGCAATGAAAGGAACAGACGTGGCCGAATTTCTTCAGTTTCCTAAAGACTTTCTGTGGGGCGCAGCAACCGCTGCCTACCAGATCGAGGGGGCGGCCAGTGAGGATGGCAAAGGCCCATCCATCTGGGATACCTTCTCACACACGCCTGGCAAGATCATCACCGGCGAGACAGGTGATGTGGCCTGCGATCATTATCACCGGTATGAGCAAGACATCGCGCTGATGCAATCGCTGGGCCTGAACGCCTATCGCTTTTCGGTCTCCTGGCCGCGCATTCTGCCCAACGGGCGCGGCCAGGTGAACCCCGCCGGTCTCGACTTTTATGACCGGCTGGTCGATGCGCTGCTGGCTGCGGGCATTACTCCCTTCCTCACGCTTTATCATTGGGATTTGCCCCAGGCGCTGCAAGACCAGGGCGGCTGGCCCAACCGCGACACCTGCGCGGCTTTTGCCGGTTATGCAGAGGTGCTGGCGGGCCGCCTGGGTGATCGCGTCCGGCACTGGATGACACATAATGAGCCACTGGTCACCGTGATGGCCGGACACTGGTTTGGGATGCACGCGCCTGGTCTGCGCGATCCCGTCGCCGCCTCGCATACAGCGCATCATCTACTGCTCTCGCACGGGCTGGCGATGCAGGCCATCCACGCTGCCGCAAAACAGCCGGCGCAGGTGGGCATTGTCCTTAACCTCCACCCAGTTTATCCCGCCAGCGGTGCTGAAGAAGACCGGGTCGCAGCTAAACGCGCCGAAACTCGTTCGCTCACCTGGATGACCGAACCGCTGTTCAACGGCGCCTACCCCGTTGAACAGCTTCTAGCTATTGGCATTGAGCCGCCGGTTATTGAAGCTGATGATCTGCACATTATTGCTCAGCCGATGGATTTTCTTGGCGTGAACTACTACAGCCCGCACCGCGCTGCCGGCGCGGCTGGCAAAACGTCCCAAGAGCGGCTCCCAGGGGCAGAGTATACCGCGATGGGCTGGGAAGTCTATCCACCAGGGCTGCATGATCTGCTCATCTGGCTGCACCAGACATACAAGCTTCCGCCAGTCTATATTACCGAGAACGGCGCGGCCTATGACGATGTCTTACGCGAGGATGGCACAGTGGAGGACGAAGCGCGCCGGCGCTATCTGGAGGGCCATTTCTGCGCCGCGCATGCCTCCATCCAGGAAGGCGTGCCCTTGCGTGGCTATTTCGTCTGGTCGCTTATGGATAACTTCGAGTGGGCTTACGGCTTTTCCAAGCGCTTTGGCCTGACCTACATCGATTACGCCTCGCAGACACGTCACATCAAACAGAGCGGCCACTGGTATCGTGAGGTCATCGCCCGCAATGGGCTGGATCGCGCTTAATCTGGCATGTTCTGTGATAAGCCTCCTTGAGAGACTTCATACTTGTGAGTGCGCTCAAGAACCAATGATTTGCACCAATCAGCGATACATACAAGGAGGCTTGTCAGTGGATGACCTCATCCTCTCTGCACAACACTTGATTGATCTTTTGGCACTCAACGAATTCCTGGTGGCAACAGAGCTATTTGACAGCACCATGCGAGCAGCGCTTCCAGCAGAGAAGTTGAAATCCGTCTGGGAGAGCCTGACGAGCCAGTTTGGTCCCTTCCAGCAGCAGGGCGAGGCACATACAGAACAGGCAGAACAGCATGAACTGGTGCTGATCGCCTGCCAGTTTGCGCACGCCACCCTGACGGCTAAAGTTGCTTTTAACAGCGCTGGGCAGATTAGTGGCCTCTTCTTCACACCAGTCTCGGCGGCAGTTGAGTACACGCCACCGCCGTATATTACGCCTGGCTCCTTCCGCGAAGAAGAAATGCAGGTGGGCACAGGCGAGTGGGCGGTGCCTGGAACGCTCACTTGCCCGGTAGGCGATGGCCCCTTTCCGGTGGTCGGGCTGGTACATGGCTCCGGGCCGGGTGATCGGGATGAGACAATTGGCCCAAACAAGCCCTTCAAAGACCTGGCCTGGGGGCTAGCCTCGCGCGGCGTGGCTGTGCTGCGCTACGATAAGCGCACGAAGGTTCATCCAGGCAAAGCGGCGGCGCTGCTCAGCACCTTTACCGTGAAGGAAGAATACATCGAGGATGCGCTTGAGGCGGTGGTGCAACTGCGCTTGACGGCTCAGATTAATGCCGGGCGCATCTTTGTGCTGGGCCATAGCCAGGGCGGGTCGGTCCTCCCCCGTATTGGCAGAGCCGACCCGCATCTTGCCGGCCTCATCATGCTGGCTGGCGGCACCAGGAACCTGGAGGATACGTACCTCGACCAGATGACCTACATCTTCTCGCTCGGCGGCGGGCCAACCGAAGAGCAGCAGAAGCAGCTAGAGCAGATCAGAGAGCAGGTGGCTCGCGTCAAACACCTGTACGAGACGCCCGCCACGCCCGCCGACCTGCCGCTGGGTGTTCCAGCCGCCTACTGGCTCGACCTGCAAGACTATGACCCGCCAGCAGTCGCCAAAACTCTCCCTCAGCCGATGCTGATCTTGCAGGGCGGGCGAGATTATCAGGTCACGCGGGAGGATTTCCGGCGCTGGCAAGATGCCCTCTCGCCTCGGCCAGAGGTCACGTTTAAGATTTATCCCAAGCTTAATCACCTCTTTATCGAGGGCGAAGGCCAGATCACCCCCGCTGAATATCAAACGCCCGGCCACGTTTCCCAGCAGGTGATTGAGGACATTGCCGGCTGGATTCAGCAGCAGTAGACGCTCAAAATGTGTTTGCCAGCTACAGCTTGTTATCTGGCCGAAAGCACGTTATCATGCTGATACCAGCAAAACCAGATACCTCGTAGAGTCAGCACACGGACCCAACAGAAGTAGGGAGCAAAAGATATGATTGACTTCGCGCCCACCGAGGAACAAACCGCCATCCGTGATCTGGCGCATCAGCTTGCGATGGAGCAACTGCGCCGGCTGGCCCGCCCGGCTGAGGAGGCCGGCGATATGTCGGCGGACCTGCGGCGGCTGCTAGCCGGCACTGGCTTGCTGACGCCCTTCCCCGAAAACTACGGCGGCTCCGGCGAGCAAGATGCCGTAACCCACGCGCTGATCGCCGAGGAATTGGCCTACGGCGATGGCGGCCTGGCGCTGCATGTGGTTGGTTCCGTATCGGCGCCGCTGGCCGTGCTGATTGCCGGAACGGACGCGCTGGCCGAGACACTGCTGCCAGCCTACTGCACCGACGGTGGCGCCGGCGCGCCGGGCGCGCTGGCCGTGAGCGAGCCGGCCACCGGGCTGGACGTGCGCCAGACACTCACCACGCTGCGCCGCGATGGGCCAGATTTTGTACTATCAGGTGTCAAGCGCGCCGTTGTGCATGGGCAAACCAGCGGCCTGCGCGTCGTGCTGGCGCGCATGGAAGACAGCGAGGGCGTTGATGGGCTGCGCCTGGTTGTCTTGCCAGAGAATGCTGCTGGGGTTGAAGTCACGCCAGAAACCGCGCCGTTGGGTCTGCGGGCCGCGCCACGCGCACAGGTGCGCCTGCGTGATGTTGCCATTCCGCCGGATGCCATCCTGGGCGGCGCCGATATGGGCGCGGAAGGCGCGCAGCGGTTCCTGGCGCTGGCGAATATCCTGCTCGGCGGGCTGGCCGTCGGCACAGCCCGCGCCGCGCTGGACTACGCCGCCGATTATGCAAAGGGCCGCATTCAGTTTGGCCGGCCCATCTCATCGTACCAGGCTATCGCCTTTATGGCAGCAGAGATGGCAATGGAGCTTGATGCCACGCGACTGCTTATCTGGCGCGCCGCGCAGGCATGGGATACTGGCGCCGATGCCCTGCGCCTGGCTGAGCGGGCGCGTATGCAGTCGGTGAAGACGGCGCAGCGCGTCACCATTGATGCCGTGCAGATTCTCGGTGGCGCCGGCTTTTTGGAAGATCACCCCGTCGAACTGTGGATGCGCAACGCTGCCGCGCTGGCCGCGCTGGGCTAGTAGAGAGGAGTCGCCATGATTGACCTCCAACTGAGCAAGGCCGAACTGGCTGCGCGCGAGGCCGCGCACGAGGTTGCCGAAACAGAACTGCGCCCGATTACGCTGGAATGTGACCGCACCGAGTCGATTCCTGAGGAGTTTTTTCGGCGGATGAAGCGCCGCTCGCAAGCGGGCACCAACCCCCGCGACTCTGAGGATGTCCGGCGCTGGAGCGTGCTGGGCGTGGTAACAAGTGAAGAGACGGCCTGGGGCGACGCCGGGCTGGCAACGGGCATCCCCGGCCCTGGCCTGGCCGCGCCGCCCATCATGGCCTTTGGCTCCGATGAGCAGCGGGCGCGTTTCCTGGGCATCTATAACGACGAGCAGCCGCGCTGGGGCGCGTTGGCCCTGAGCGAGCCGGGCGTTGGTTCGGATGTCTCCTCTATCGCCACACGAGCCACTGAAGATGGCGACGACTGGGTCATCAACGGCCAGAAGCACTACATCACCAACGGGGCGCGGGCCGATCTGGTTGTCGTTTTTGCCACCATCAATCCCGAATGGGGCCGCGCCGGCATCCGCCCGTTTGTGGTGCCCAAGGGCACGCCGGGCTTCACCGTCGGGCGTATCGAGAAGAAGCTGGGACTGCGCGCCTCGCAGACGGCGCAGCTTTTCTTCAGCGATTGCCGCGTGCCGAAAGATCATCTGCTGGCCGGGCGCGCCTTTGAGTCGATGTCCGGCTTCAAAGCCGCGATGGGCACGCTGGATGCCACACGCCCGATGGTTGGCGCGCTGGCCGTCGGCATTGCGCGGGCCGCGCATGAGGTCGCCACCGCCTGGGTGCGCGATGAACTGCCGCAGGGCTATCCCTTCAGCCGCAAAGATGCCATTGTGGAGGAATTGGAAGACCTGGGCACGCGCATCGACGCGGCGCGGCTGCTCTGCTGGCGCGCTGCCTGGATGGCCGATCAGCGCCAACCTAACTCAAAGGAAGCCTCGATGGCGAAAGCCTACGCCGGGCAACTGGTCATGCAGGTCACCAGCGCGGCGGTGCGCATCATGGCACCGGCAGAGGATTGCGACTGCAAGCGGCTGGTCGAGAAATGGTTCCGCGACGCCAAAGTCTTCGACATCTTTGAGGGCACCGCGCAGGTACAGCGGCTGGTCATCTCCCGCCGCATGTTTGGCGACGCCGGCCCCAGGCGCGATTAACCCGACAACGACACGTTTCAAGGATTGATATGATTGAGAACGCTGACGACGCACAAACGCCGTTGAAGGATTGGCGTAATGACCCTCGCACCGACGAGGAGCTGCTGCATGTTGCCCTGACCGAGGAGGACGAAGACCTGGCCTGGGATGCCATTGCGGCCTTGCATCTGCGTGGCAGCCCAGACACTTTTGAGGCAGCGCGCCAACTTTGCGCCTCTGAGGATGCGAACGAGCGCCGCGTGGGCGCTGACATCCTTGGTCAATTGGGAAAAGAAGAGAACAAATTTCATGAAGAATCTGTCACGATACTGCTGGAGCTACTGGAACACGAACAAGACACCGACGTGCTAAACTCCGTTGCGGTAGCTTTGGGGCATCGCAAAGACCCACGCGCCATTGAGCCGCTGGTGCGCCTCAAAAATCATCCCGACGAGGATGTGCGCTCACAGGTCGTCTTTGGCCTCTGGACCCAGGAGGATGAGCGAGCCATCAACACCCTGATTGAACTCTCTACCGACTCTGATTCCCATGTACGCGACTGGGCAACGTTTGGCATAGGCTCGATGAGTGAGACGGACACGCCAGCAATCCGCGCGGCCCTGATGGCCCGCCTCACTGATGAGGATAGCACCACGAGAGGGGAGGCAATGGTGGGTCTGGCGCGCCGCCATGACGAGCGTGTTGTCGAGACGATACTTGCAGAGTTAGAAGCCGGGTGGTATGGAAGCCTCCTCTTTGAAGCTGCAACGGAGATTGCCGACCCGCGCCTGTATCCGGTGCTTGTGGGGCTGCAAGAAGAGTGGAGCGATGACAAGGACTGGCCCTACAGCATGCTTGAGGAAGCCATTGCGGCATGCCGGCCACATACTGAAGACTGACCAAGAAGCTTTTTTGGCCCCGTGACCTGATTCACAGCCAGCGCGCTGGCCGGCGCCTTGCGCCAGATGCTATTCTGAAGGTATTGGGTGAGGAATTTGAGCGGTACATTGACCCCTTGGAGGGGCTAGAGTGAATACATTGGAACAAGGCCACGCCTCTTACAAGGCCGGTCAGTATGAGCAGCGCAACCATCACCTGTGATCACTGCGGCGGGGAGAATCCTCCACAAGCGGCGTTTTGCTTCTCGTGCGGGCAGCCGCTCACTGCTCCCTCTGGCTCGCTGACGGGATTGTTGCCCGCAAGCTCGTTGCTCAAGCAGCGCTATCGCGTGCTGTCGCAGGTCGGCAAGGGCGGCTTCGGCGCCGTCTACGTTGCAGAGGATACGCAGCAGAGCAACCGGCTGGTAGCAGTCAAGGAGATGAGCCAGCGCGGCCTCACGTCGCAGGAATTGATAAACGCCACCGAGGCGTTTCAGCGCGAGGGAGAGCTGCTGGCTCGGCTCAAGCACGCTGGCCTTCCTGCCATCTATGCCTACTTCAGCGAGGCCGGGCGCTGGTATCTGGTGATGGAATTTATCGGGGGCGAAACGCTGGAGGCCCATCTTGTCAAAGCGCCGGGCGGGCGGCTGCCGGTGTCGGAAGTCATGCAGATTGGATTGCAACTCTGCGACGTGCTGGGCTATCTCCATAGCCAGCAGCCGCCGATCATCTTCCGCGACCTCAAGCCCGCCAATATCATGCTGACGCCCAGGAACACACTCTATCTGATCGATTTTGGCATTGCGCGCCTCTTCAAGCCGGGGCAGGCGAAGGATACCACCGCCATTGGCTCCATCGGCTATGCCGCGCCGGAGCAATACGGCAAGACGCAAACGACCATCCAATCCGACATCTACAGCCTGGGCGCCACCTTGCATCACCTGCTCAGCGGCAATGATCCTGCTGACCATCCTTTCGTCTTTCACCCACTAAATCTTCCACAACCTGCCGGGCTGGAGCCATTGATTTTGCAGATGGTGGAGCGCGACCCGCAGAAGCGCCCGGCAACGATTGGTGCGGTGCAGCAGCAGTTACAGCAGATGGCGGGCGAGCAGCACGCTGAGCGCAAGCGCCGCTGGTCCGCCAGCCTGGGGGCAGCCGTCAGACAGCAATTGCAGCGTATCGCCAGTGAGGCCGCAGTCATGCAGCAGCAGGTCGCCTCTTCTCGAAGAGGGTCACAACAACCTCTGCAATCACCCTCTGCTGCCCCGATTCCGACCCAATCATCGATGCCGCCGGTGGCTCCATTGCAGCCCACACCAGGCATACCCCTGGTGATGGTAATGTGCCCACTTTGCTTGCAGCAGCACCTCTACCCGCTCGGCCCTGGCTACAGCACCCTCCTCTGCCCCAACAGGCGCAAAACCTTCCTGGCGCTGTTTGCTAAAACACAGAGCAAGCGCAGTTATGCCAGGCTGCGCGCCCACAATATGCGGAGCTATCAGATTCGCGTTACCTTACCCGATACCTCTGAGCAACACATAGACTTTCCCAGCCAGGAGGCGCACTTTGACCTGCATGCCGGCGATGATGTCATTATCGCCTATCGGAAAAACCGGCCCAAAGTGGTCATGAACCCGGCCCGGCATAGTTATATGTTGGCAGCCTGGTAGCAGCATGCCAGTCCAGTAAGGCTGATACTTGGCGACAAAACTAGAGATGGTTTTAGCCTGGCACAGTCTTTGGAGCAGTCCTCGTGTCAGGAGGGTCATCCACAATGCCAGGCTTTACCACAAGACAAGGCTTCCCACTGCTGAGTAGGGATTCTCCTTATGAACAGCTCTCTCTGGGCCAGCGCCTCTGGCGTGATCCACTGCTGCTAAGCGCCCTTCTGGTCAGCGGGGTACTGGCGAGCTATCAGCTAGCAGTTACGCTGCTGCAACCAGCATGGGCAAATCTTGTCACCGATTGGCTCCGTGCTGCGGTGGCCTGGCTGGCCTTTGGGACTCTGACACTGGTGAGTCGGCGGTTCACACAGACTGATCGGGCGCGCGCATGGCCCTGGCGTATCTTGAGCCTGGCCCTGCTGTTCTATGCCCTTGCGCAGAGCCTTACCTCAGCGTACCAACTGGTCTTCTTTCCTCGTGCGGTTCCCTTCCCCTGGTGGACGGATTTGTTGGCTCTTCTCCAGTATCCCTGTTTTTTCCTGACACTCGCTCTTTGGCCCGGTTTTTCACGCAGAAACAGGCGAGGGGCTATTAACTGGAAAGTGGTGTTCGATAGCTTGCTCTTGATGGGGGCTGCCACTGCCCTTTCCTGGTATTTTATTCTGGCGCCCATCTATCTGGAAAGTCAGGAGCCACTGTTCGGCAAGGTAGTGAATGTGGCGTATGCCTCAGGAGATCTTGGCGTCCTCTTTGGGCTGATCCTCACTCTGGTGCCCAGGCGTCAACGCCGAGATCAGGCAGATCAGGTAGCACTCGTAATCCTTATCCTGGCCGCAGTGATGCTCATTCTTGGGGATACCTGGTTTGCCTGGCTCAACCTCTCTAACAACTATGCCCCTGCCACTCCTCCAGCTTTATTCTGGATGCTTGCGTCGATTTTCGCGCCTCTGGCTGGGCTAGTTCACCTCAGCCTGATTCAGCACGAGACGCTCCCTCGACGAGAGCCACCGCTTGAGCAGCAAGAGCATCCGTACTCCCCGCAGAGCGCTCTCAGCGAGGTGTTTCGGGTATTGTTGCCTTTTGTAGCAGCGTTACTCACCAGCGCGCTCCTCCTCGTCCGGGCACTGCTGTTTCCCATGAAGGCCATGCACCCCTTGCTGCCCATACTCGTGGCATCGGGATTGGTGCTGCTGGTTGTCGTTCGCCAGGGCCTCTCTGTCCTGGAAAATGCTCACCTGCGGCGCGAGCGAGCAGTTGCGCTGGCGAACGAATGGGGCATGCGCGAGGCTAAACGGCAAATAGAAATCTTTCAGAGCATCGCAAGTCATGAACTGAGGACGCCCCTCACCGTGCTGACCTTACAGGCCCAGATGGTGCAGCGACCCCTGCACCACCTCCAACGCTGGGAAACACTGCTCCCACCTGAAGGCAGGAAACAACTCGCCACTCTCCAGGAGTATCTGACTGGTATCCAAACCCAGGTGAACCGCATGAGCCGGCTGGTCAATGATCTCCTGGACGATGCCCGACTGCAAGAGGGCCGGCTGGAACTTCACCCCAAACGCACTGATCTGATGGCGCTCGTGTCCGCTGCTGTTGAAGAACAACGACAGATGGCGCCAGAACGCCTCTACTTGCTCCAGCAGGCGCCAACGCCAGTCTATGTCTGGGCAGACTCTGACCGCATCGAGCAGGTGGTCACGAACTACCTCACCAATGCCCTCAAATACTCAGAGGAAACGACGCCCATCGAGGTCGGAGTGCAGGCGGACGAGCAGCAGGCCCGCATCTGGGTACGCGATCATGGGCCTGGAATTCCCATCGAATCCCAGGCCCATATTTGGGAGCGCTTTCATCGTGTAGCAGGCATTGAGGTACTGAGCGGCTCAGGGGTAGGGTTGGGACTCGGCCTGTACATCAGCAAGAGTTTCATCGAGCGTCATCAGGGCCAGGTAGGCGTCGAGAGTCTCCCAGGCACCGGAGCCACTTTCTGGTTCACTCTTCCGTTGATGATTCCAGCCGAAACCAATCATTAGCCCTCCAGCAGCAGCGTTTCGGGGTCTTCCAGCAATTCTTTGATGCGCACCAGGAATTGCACGGCCTCGCGGCCATCGACAATGCGGTGGTCGTAAGAGACGGCCAGATACATCATGGGATGAATGACCACCTGCCCATTGACGGCGATAGGGCGCTCCTCGATTTTATGCATGCCCAGAATACCCACTTGCGGCCCGTTCAAGATGGGCGTGGAGAGCAGCGAACCAAAGACGCCGCCATTGGTGATGGTGAACGTGCCGCCCTGGAGATCGGCCAGTGTCAGCGTGTTCTCGCGGGCCTTCTTTGCCAGATCGGCAATCTCGCGCTCGATCTCGGCAAAGCCTTTGCGGTCCGCGTCGCGCACCACCGGCACGACCAGCCCCTCCTCGGCGCCGACAGCAATGCCGATGTCGTAGTGATACTTCAGCAGCATCTCGTCGCCCTGAATCTCCGCGTTCAGGCGTGGGAAGGCTTTGAGCGCGCCAACCGTCGCTTTGGTGAAGAACGACATAAAGCCCAGCGAGACGCCATGCCGCTCCTTGAAGCTATCCTTGCGGCGCTTGCGCACATCCAGAATCGCGCTCATATCAACCTCATTAAAGGTTGTGAGCATGGCGGCGTTATGCTGCGCCTGCACGAGCCGCTGCGCAATCGTCTGGCGGCGGCGCGTCATGCGTACCCGCTCCTCGCTGGCGGCGAAAGCCGCGCCTGGAGGCGGCCCAATGGGTGCCACGCCCTTCGCGGGCTGAGACGGGGCGGGTACTGTTGGGGCAGGGGGAGTCCCTGAAAAGGGACTTGGCGGCGGTACGCCCCTAGCGGCGGTTGAAACCGCCGAAGCGGGAGACGTGGGTTGCGCCGCCGGAGTGGCGGGGCTGGGCGCATCCTGCGGGCGGTGTTCCAAATAATCTAGTACGTCCTCTTTGGTCACCCGCCCATGCTCTGGCCTGATCTGCGCCAGGTCCAGGTTATGCTCGGCGGCAATGCGCCGGGCCAGCGGCGTGGCAGAAGATGCCCCTGCGGATGCTTGCTCGGTAGCAGCCGGCGCCGCTGCTGCGTTCGGCGCGGCGGCAGGCTGCGCCGCAGGATGCCCATCAGAGGCTCCGGCGCTCGCGCCTTCAGCGATTACGGCCAGCACATCGCCAATGCTAACCGTCTCGCCCTGCTGCTTGACAATCTTTTGCAGCACACCGCTTTGCTCGGCGGAAATCTCCTGATTGACTTTATCAGTCTCAAGCTCAACCAGCACCTCACCCTGAGCGACCTGCTCACCCTCCTGTTTGCGCCACGCCGCGACGGTGGCCTCAACAATCGATTCTCCCAGCGATGGGACGCGAATCTCAACTGCCATGTTTGCCTCCACGCTGCCTGGCAGGCACCTTCAACGCCTGGCTGATAATGCGGCTTTGTTCTGTTTGATAGAGTTCCAGCAACCCCTCGGCTGGGCTGGCGCGCTCTGGCCGGCTGATATGACTGACCTTCACGCCGCGCCCGGCCAGCACCTGAAGCTTCGGCGCCACAAAGGTCCACGCGCCCATATTCTCCGGCTCCTCCTGCACCCAGATTACCTCGCGCAGATGCGGATAGCCCTCAAGCACGCGCGTCAATTCCTCTTCAGGGAAGGGATAAAGCAGTTCGACCCGGACGATGGCGACCTCATCGGCCTGGGCGCGCTCCGGGTTGGTCAGCAGATCAATCGAGACTTTGCCAGTGCAGGCAACCACTCGTGTGATGCGCTCTGCATGAGTATATGCCTCCTGGTCGTCGATCACCGGCTGGAAAGCGCCCCGCGCCAGTTCCTCCAGGCGCGCCGCAGAGTGCGGATGCCGCAGCAGGCTTTTGGGCGTCATGATGATCAGCGGGCGCGGGTCATGATGCAGATACGCGGCATGCTCGCGCAGCAGATGGAAATATTGCGCCGAGGTCGAGCAGTTCGCCACCCGCAGGTTATCCTCAGCGGCCAGTTGCAGGTAGCGCTCCAGGCGCGCGCTCGAATGCTCCGGCCCCTGGCCCTCGTAACCATGCGGCAGCAGAAGTGTCAGCGACGGTTCCTGTCGCCATTTGGCGCGAGCGGAGACGATGAACTGGTCGATAATCACCTGGGCGGAGTTGGCAAAATCGCCGAACTGCGCCTCCCAAAGCACCAGCACACCTGGCGCGTGAATGCTATAGCCATACTCAAAGCCCAGCGCGCTCGCTTCAGAAAGTGGACTGTTGTAGATGGCAAACGAGGCGCGTGAGGTCGAAAGATGCTGCAACGGAATGTAGGTCTCGCCCGTCTTCTCGTCGTGCAACACTGCGTGGCGGTGGCTAAAGGTGCCGCGCTCGCTGTCCTGGCCGGTCAGGCGAATTGGAACCCCCTCCGACAGAATCGAGGCAAAGGCCAGCGCCTCGGCCTGGCCCCAATCGATGCCACCCTCCGCGCCGAGATTATTGCGATAACGCTGCAAGACCCGCTCTAGCTTGGCGTTTGGGGTGAAGCTTTCAGGCCGGGAAAGAAGCTCCTCAGTCCACTCGGTCAGGCGCTCGGCTGAGACGGCAGGCAATCTAGGCGGCTCACTATAGCGCCCGTTGGGTGCAACTGGCTCGCCACTGGCTGCCTCCATCTGCCAGGTTTCAACGTCGCGCTTTGCTTTCTCCAGACGCGCCTGGACAGCTTTGAGCATCTCTTCGCTGGTCTCATGTAAGACCACCCCTTCCCGCTCCAACTGCTGGGCATAGAGCGCCCGAACCGTCGGATGGGTTCGGATGATCTCATACATGCGCGGCTGGGTAAAGGCCGGCTCGTCGCCCTCGTTATGCCCCCAGCGGCGATAGCCCACGATCTCCACCAGAATATCTTTGTGCCAGCGCTCGCGCCAGGCATAGGCCATGCGTGCCGCTGTCAGGCAGGCTTCGGGATCATCAGCATTAACGTGGATGATGGGAATTTCAAAGCCCTTGGCAAGATCGCTGGCAAAATGCGTGGAGCGGCCCTCGACGGCCTCCGTCGTAAAGCCAAGCTGGTTGTTAGTGATGATATGAATGGTGCCGCCGGTCCAGTAGCCGGGCAGCCGCCAGAGATTCAGCGTCTCGGCCACGATGCCCTCGCCAGGGAAGGCGGCGTCGCCGTGAATCAAGATGGGCAGTGCCCGCTCCTCGTCTTGGGTTGGGAAGCCAGGTCGGCTTCGGTCCTCCTGCGCGGCGCGAGCCATCCCTTCTACTACCGGATTGACAAACTCCAGATGGCTGGGATTCGAGGCCAGAATTAGCCGAATGCCACGTGCTGCACTCTGCCGATGCACCCGCTCCGCGCCGAGATGATATTTCACATCGCCGGTCCAGCCATCATCAGTCATCTCCGAAGGGGCCGAAGCCTCATCGCGCTTGGGATGTGAGAACTCGGCGAGAATGGCGGCGTAGGGCTTTTCGAGAATATGCGCCAGGACGTTCAGCCGGCCACGATGTGCCATGCCCATCGTCACCTCGCGCGTGCCACGCTCCACTGCCCGACTGATGATCTCATCCAGCATTGGCACCAGCGTATCGACGCCTTCAATCGAAAAGCGCTTCTGGCCGGGGAAGGTCTGATGCAGATAGCGCTCAAAGGCTTCTACCTCAGTCAGCCGCTCAAGCAGTGCGCGTTTCGTTTGCGGGTCAAGCATCTGGCGATAGAGCGCCAACCCCACCGCATCACGCAGCCAGGCACGCTCATCTGGACTCTTGACCTGATCGAATTCATAGCTGATCGTGCCAGAGTACATCGCGCGCAGCCGGCTGATCGCCTCCTGGGCGTTGCGCGCACCTTCAGCAGCATGCCCGCCCACTACCTGCGGCGGGATGCTGGCTAAATCTGCTTCGCGCAGGCCATAGGTTTCTACCAGCAGGGCCGGGTCGCCCGGAGGCTCGGCGCCCAGCGGGTCCAGATGCGCGCCCAGATGCCCGCGCGCGCGGATGCCATGCGCCAGCGCTGTCGCCCCGATCACCTGATTGACATTGAATGCTGGCGGCGCGGCCACCACTGTGGGCGCCGCGAGCGTTTGAGCGGGTATGCCCCCATCCGGGGACCACTGCTCGAAAAATGCGCGGGTCGTCGGGTCTACCGATGCCGGATTCTGTTGATAGCGCTCATAGAGTTCCAGCACATAGCCGGCATTTGGTCCATAAAATGCTGTTAAATCATTCCTCATTGCGGACTTCTATATCTTTCTTCGAGAGGCAGCGCCTCTTACGATGAAGCGCCGTCTCGATTGCTCTCTATTCATTATATTATAGTCCCGCCAGCCCACTTCTGCACTGGCAACGTCGGACGAGGAGATGATGATGCCAAGAAAAGGCGGCTCAGGGCAAAATGATGTGCCCTGAGCCGCTCCTCTGAGCCTGCGCCATAGTAAGCAGCGCTACATGCCGGGCTGAAGCTCGACTTTGACCCAGCCCTCGGTGTGTGTATCAAACGCCTTGTAGGCATCAATCGCTGAGGTCATGGGGTGAACCTGCGTAAGAAGCTTGGCAGGGTCAATCGCGCCCATCTGCACCAGCTCGATCAACCTTGGCAGATACTTGCGGTGGTTGCAGTTGCCCATCTTGATGGTCAGATTCTTGTTCATCGCCATGCCAAGCGGAAAAACGTTATCCGTTGGCGGATAGACGCCAATGATCGAAAGCGTTCCGGCCTTCGCCAGCGCTTGCACCGCCCACTCTACCGCCTGGGAGGGAGCGTCGCCAGGATGCCAGTTTGCACCTTGTGGGTTCGTCTGCGGCGCGATCTGCTGGAGTTCCTGCTGATAGAGTGAAGCCTTCTGCTGCGCCTGGGTGGCAGCGGGGCCGCTCTGCGCGTGCTGGGCGTCAACGCCTACCGCATCAATCGCACAGTCAACGCCAATGCCGCCCGTCAGACGCATGATCGCCTCCACCGGGTCTTCTACATTAAAGTCAATGACCTCAGCGCCCTGCGCTCGCGCCATCTGGAGCCGAGATTGCACAGTATCAATGGCAAAGATACGCCCGGCATCCATCAGTTTGGCGCTGGCAATGACAAACTGGCCCACCGGCCCGCAGCCAAACACGGCAACCGTGTGTCCCGGCTTGATGTTCGCCATGTCGGCGCCAAAGTAGCCGGTAGGGAAAATATCTGAGAGCAGGATGGCCTGATTATCGGTGATGCTCTCAGGCAGCTTTACCGCATTGACGTTAGCAAAGGGGATGCGTGCTTTCTCCGCCTGGAGGCCATCAAACGGCCCTGTCTCCTTCGGTCCGCCATAGAACGCCGTACCAGCCTGTTTCCCATTTGGGTTCGCGTTATCGCACTGCGAATAGTACCCGGCGCGGCAATAGACACAGTTTCCACAGGCGATAGTTGAAGGGATGACCACTCGGTCACCAACGTTCAGGTTGCGCACATCCGAGCCGACCTGTTCCACAATGCCAACGCCTTCATGCCCTAGAATCGTGCCCGGCTGCATTCCCGCAAACGAGCCTCGAATCATATGCAGGTCAGTGCCGCAGATCGCGCTGGAAGTCAGACGTACCACCGCGTCCGTTGGTTCTTTGATTTTTGGTTCCGGCACATCATCAATGCGAATGTCACCAATTCCATGAAAGACCACAGCTTTCATACAGCATATCCTCCTTTATTGATACTCTCTGGTTGAACCATTCTGCCCGCCCTTGACGTGCAACTTTTGCGCCAAACCAGATGAGCGAACGCAAGCGCGTCAGGACCACAAGCACGCGAGTGCTACACAAATTCGATGGCCCGAACTATACTTCTGAAGAGGGACAGATGACGCCCGCCAACGAAGAAAGAAGTATTCTATGGATCCTGGAGCATTGAGCGAATTGGCCGGCTACTATGGGCCGGGCAGCATTACCTGGCGCATTGACCGGGAGGCTGTGCTGGCACTTGGCGGGAGCCGGGCGGTGCTGATGCAGCTGGCCCATCCGCTGGTCGCCGCTGGCGTGAGCCAGCACAGCGCTTATACCAGCGATCCCGCCGGGCGGTTTCGTCGCACCTTTGTGTTGTCGCAAGCGCTCGTCTTTGGCACGCGCAGCGAGGCACGAAAAGCGGCGCAGACCATCAACCGGCGACACCAGCCTGTGCGCGGCACACTTGGCACGACAGCCGGCAGCTTCTCCAGCGACGCAGCGTATCAGGCGCGCGACCCCGCATTGCTATTTTGGGTGCATGCCACGCTGGTCGATACTATTCTATGGCTCTATCCGCTGCTGATCGCGCCCCTGGCGCCCGCCGAGCAGGAAGCCTATTATCTGGAATCGCTGAGTTCGGTGCGGCTGCTCGGCGTGCCGCCGGATTACGCGCCGTCAACGCTCGCGGCATTCCATGACTATATGCACACCATGCTCGCCAGCGACAAGGTTGCGGTCAGCCCGGCAGCCCGCACACTGGCGGCGCACGTGCTGCATCCGCCAATCACTCCGCTCGCCTGGCCGCTCTTCGAGGCCACCAGCCAGGTTACCATCGGATTGCTGCCCCCGCGCCTGCGCGAGCAGTACGGCTATCGCTGGGGGACGGGCCAGCAATTGCTCTTCGATGCCTGGGTGCAGACTACCAGGCGAGCCATCCGAAGCCTGCCGCCCTGGCTCCGCGAATTTCCTACCGCCCGCGCTGCCGAGCAGCGCATCCGCCGCGCCCTGCGTGAAGAAGACCAGATGCGGCTCGTAAGCACTGGCAGGTAGGCTGGCAATAAATCGCATCGACGCTAGGGCTGGCAACTCCATTCGCGCCAGCTATAGCCGTCGCGCTGGAAGATTTGATAGGCGGCCTGGGTATTGGCTTGCGCATCATAGGGCGAGTTTCCCGCCTGAGCGGTGGTGCGCCAGGTCGAGGGGTAGAGAATCTGAAATAACCCCTCGGCATGGCTGCCCCCAATCGAGGTAGGGTTGATAGCCGACGGGTTCAGGCTGGATTCGCAGCGCGCCACCGCCAAGGCCGCGTTGGCGTAGCCGCCAAATACTGCCTGAATAATACTGACCACCGAGCCATTCCCACCAGGAGCCGGGGCACGGGTCGGCGCGGCTGTTGGAGTGGGGGGCGTTGTGGCAGTGGGCAGCAACGCGCTCCCTCCAATGCCTGTTCTGAACGTGAGCGATGCCTGCTGGCTGCCGCCCAGCGCTGGCGCCCCGAAAAAGAAGCCAACTACCAGTACCAGCAGCATGAATAACCCCAGCCAGTGAACGAGCGTTGGCCTCCACCAGCGCCGCATCGCCGGGCGCGCCGGCGGGGCAGATGGGCCAAGCACCATTCCATGCAGCACAGCTTCCTGCGGGCTGCTGCTCCACTGATCTGAAGAGGGGAAAGAAGGGGAAGTATCCGAAAGAAGAGAGGATTGGTTGTGATCGTCTGGAAGCGATGTTTCTGTGGATGAGTGTGGGCCGTTCGTGAGAAGCCTCCCAGCGGCGCGTCTTCAACACATCTTTACCATGACGGGCACAGATGGCCCGCCTCTGTACATACCTTCGCTCTCTGCCCTGACTCAGCAGGGCGCACAAAAATAGGGTGCGACGCGCACACAAGCCGGAGTATCGCACACCCACCCGTCTTCTTTCCAACCGATTAGCCCAAAAGTACCGTGCGCTGTTCAGCTTGTGGGTACATTTATTACCAACGTTTATCTACAAATGTGTATACATCTCATACTGGCTAAAGAATTCCTCGAAGCCGAGCGCGCGGCAGCGAGCCAGGAAATCGCTGCCCTCTGGCTCATTATAGACCTGAATCGTTGTCGCATTGCCCGCTGCATGACGCAGGAGCGCGACCAGTCCGGCAGCAGCAAAGTCAGGCTGTAGGACAGCAGCCTGCACCAGCAGTCGCTCGCCGACACGCCGCACCAACAGCCCATTCACCCGACCATCAGTATCAGGAATAAGAATGGACTCCGTCTCCAGGGTCAGAAGGCTGGGCAGTTCGCGCCCCCACACTGGGCGCTCTGTTCCCGCTAGCCAGGGCAACAGCAGCTCTGGCGGCCCCACCTGCGTCTGAATGCTGGCGCCAACCGGCAATCGATCAATCTGCATTTGAAGACCAAAGAGCCGGCGGGTAGTGACAAATCCTGCGCCCTCGTAGACCTTGAAGGCGCGCTCATTCTGGGTCAGTACCTCTAGATGGAGTGTTTTCAACCCGGTGTCGCGTGCCACGCGCACCATCTCCACCGCCAGCAGCTTGCTGGCGCCCCTGCCGCGAAATTCCGGGGCGATGCCAAAGCCCCCACACCAGCCCCGGCTCTCTCGCACGCCAATGCGGGTCATGCCAACGAAAGCGCCGGCCTGATCGTGCATCACCACCGAGCGGTTTGCATCGATCTGATGAATACGCCAGAAATCGGCGGTCATTTGGGAAGTCATTATCTGCGGGAAAAAATAGCCGCTAAAGCTCGCGTTGTGCATGTCGGTAATCTGCGCCAACGAATAGCTGGTTGCGTCAGAAAAGTGATACTGGTCCATATATCCTTATTTCTAGCCTGCACAGCAGGAAGGGTCAGAGCATGACAGCGCCCTCTTCACTATACCGGGCAAAGCAAAAGCGCGCAAATCTGCTGGTCTTCAAACGCCAGCGAAAGAAAATGCGAACGTTTGAGACAGGAATGCTGGTTGCTGCATATGTGATAATACGGCCAATGGATACTTCCAGCCCAGCGATTGTAAAGGAGGGCCAGAATGGATGTTTCTTTTCATGGCGCCGCAGGCAATGTTACGGGGTCGTGCCATCTGGTGCAGGCGCGCGGCAAACGCATCTTGATCGACTGCGGGTTCTTCCAAGGTTCCCATGATCTTGAAGAAGAGAACGCCGATGATTTTGGCTTTGAGCCTGGAGAGATTGACGCGCTGATTCTGACGCACGCTCACCTCGATCACTGCGGGCGGATACCGCTCCTGATGAAACGCGGGTTTCGCGGAGAAATCATCACCACGAGCGCCACCCGTGATCTTGCCAAGTTGGTGCTGATGGATTCCGCCAACTTGCAGGTGGAAGACAGCAAGCGACGATCTCGCCACCGTCAGCGTCGCGGCGAGGCCGCAGCAGGTCCGCTGTATGATGTCCCCGATGTGCTGGATGCAATGGAGCGCTTTGGGCGCGCCGCGCAGTATCAGCGGCCCATCGAGATCGCACCAGGCATCCGGGCAACCTTTGGCGATGCCGGGCACATCCTTGGGTCAGCCTGGGTGCTGCTCGAAGTGGAGGAAGGCGGAAAAACGCAACGCATCGTCTTTTCTGGCGACCTGGGAAATCAGGGCAAGCCGATCATTAACGGCCCATCGCCGGCTCCACAGGCGGACTACGTGGTCATGGAAAGCACCTACGGAGACCGGCAACACAAGCCGCTGGCTTCCTCGGTGGAGGAACTAAAGACAGCCATTCTCACCACGCTGGAGCATGGTGGCAACGTTGTCATTCCCACTTTTGCCCTGGAGCGCGCGCAAGACCTGCTCTACTTCCTGCGCGAGTTGATCGAACAGCACGAGCTTCCGCGTTATCTTAACGTTTTCCTCGATTCGCCGATGGCAATCTCGGCCACGCAAGTCTTCCGCCGCCATCCAGAGTTCTTTAATCCAGAGACGCATCACCTCTTCGCAGATGGTAAAGACCCCTTTGCCCTGCCAGGGCTGCATATGGTGCGTGACACCGCTGAATCAATGGCAATCAACACCATCCGGGGCGGCGCCGTGATTATGGCCGGCTCAGGCATGGCAACGGGCGGGCGCGTGCTGCATCATCTCCGGCATAACCTCTGGCGCAAAGAGAGCAGCGTCGTCTTCGTGGGCTACGCGGCGGAGGGCACGCTCGCGAGACAAATTATTGAGGGGCGCAAAGAGGTTCATATCTTTGGCGAAACCGTCCGGGTCGCGGCCCAAGTCTATACCATTGGCGGCTTCTCAGCCCACGCCGATCAGGCAGAACTGCTGGAATGGCACCAGGCCAGCGGCTCACCAGCCATCACTTTTCTGGTACATGGCGAAGAGGGCGCCCGCGAGCAATTGGCAAAAACGCTTCAGGAGCGCGGCCTGCGCGTCGAGCAGCCAACTATCCACGCTCACTATTCGCTCTAATCTGCATTTGAGCCTCAAGAAATAGCGAGGAACTTATGACTACAACAAGCTATCATGACCTGCGGGAACAACTGGTCCAGGCAGCCCAGGTTCTCTTTCAGGCAGGGGTTATGTCCCACAGCGGGCATGGCAATCTTAGCACGCGCGTGCCGGAAGCTGAGCAAATGCTGCTGGCCTCCATTGGGCGCATGAACACGCTGGCAGCGGACCAGATAGCGCTGGTCACATTTGACGGTGACCTGGTTGAGGGAAAGATCGACCCGGCCACACGAGAGATCGTCGCCATGCACGCGGGAGTGTATCGCGTGCGCCCCGATGTGGGGTCGGTCATGCACACGCACTCGCCGCAGGTGACGAGCTTTGCGCTGGCGCATCAGCCGCTGCCATGTGTCTATGAAGCCTTCTTGCGTTTCGGAGTGACAGAGGATATTCCCGTTGCCGCGTGGGCGCCGCGTGGCTCACAAGCATCCGTGACCAACATTGTGGAACAACTCCAACAGCACCCGACAGTGCCAGCAGTGCTGCTGGCAAATCATGGGTTGCTGGCCTTCGGGCGCACGCCGCTCATGACGGCACAGGTGATCGTCATTCTGGAAGAAGCTGCTGAAATGACGCTTGCTGCCCGTACTCTGGGCGGCGAGCAACCCTTCCCCGCTGACGCGCTGGAGCGAGAACGAAGACATATGCAGCAGTTTGGTTCGTAGAGGTCTGTTGTAGCGGTATCCATGCTTCTGGTATGTTCTTGCTTCACAGCGGCCCATAATATGCAGCACTCTCTGCGGTTTGCACTAGCTGTAATTGCAATAGCTGTGATAATTGGCCTAGAGATTCGACCAGCCATCTGGTTCTAGAGAAGCAAAGGAACACCATCACATGAAGCGAAACTACCGCAAGCTTCCTAGTCCGTCCGCCGGACGGTGGCGGCTGGAGCCGCTGGTCACCGGCTTTGCGCTGCTGGGCGATCCTATCTTGAATCGCGGGACCGCCTTCAGCCCGGAGGAACGCCAGGCATTGGACCTTGTTGGGCTGCTGCCGCCGGTCGTCACGACCCTGGAGGAGCAGGTTAAACGCTCCTATGCCCAGTACCAGCGGCAACGGGATGATCTCAGTAAGAATGTGTTTCTGACTGCGCTGCATGATCGCAACGAGATCCTGTTCTACCGGCTGCTCTCGGAACACCTGTCTGAGATGCTGCCGGTGGTCTACGATCCCACTGTGGCGCAGGCCATTGAACAGTACAGTCACGAATACCGCCGTCCTCGGGGCGTCTATCTCTCGATTGACCACCCAGAGGCCATCGAAGCCTCCTTCCGGGATGTGGGCGCTGGACCGGAGGAGATTGATCTGATTGTTGCCACCGATGCCGAGGAAATCCTGGGCATTGGCGATTGGGGGGTGGGCGGCATCGACATCGCCGTTGGCAAGCTTGCCGTCTACACGGCTGCTGCCGGGATTGACCCGACGCGCGTGATTCCGGTGATGCTCGATGTGGGAACCAATCGGGAAAGCCTGCTCAATGACCCGTTCTATTTAGGCAATCGGCACTCCAGGGTGCGCGGCGAGCGCTACGATGCCTTTATCGATGCCTATGTAAAGACCGCCACCAGGCTCTTCCCCCAGGCGCTGCTGCACTGGGAAGACTTTGGACCCGGTAATGGACGGCGCATTCTGGAACACTACCGCCAGCAGGTCTGCACCTTTAATGATGACGTCCAGGGGACCGGAGCCATCACCCTGGCGGCGTTGTTCTCGGCCATGCAGGTGACGGGGCAACGGTTGCGTGAGCAGCGGGTAGTGATCTTTGGCTCAGGGACGGCAGGGATCGGCAATGCCGATCAGATTCGGGCGGCCATGATCCAGGAAGGCTTGTCCAAAGAGGAGGCGACGCGACGCTTCTGGTGCGTCGATATTCAGGGCTTACTGACGGACAACCTGGGCAACGCCCTGCGCGATTTTCAGGTGCCCTATGCTCGGCCCGGAAGCGAGGTGAGCAGTTGGAACCACGACCTTCCCAACGGCGGCATCAGCCTGGCTGAGGTGGTGCGCCAGATCCATCCCACGATCTTGATCGGCACCTCCACCGCCTCAGGCGCCTTTACAGAAGGCATTGTCAAGGAGATGGCTGCGCACACCCAGCGCCCGATCATCTTCCCATTGTCCAATCCCACCGAGCGGATGGAGGCCAAACCCACCGATCTGCTCACCTGGACCGATGGACGCGCACTCGTGGCGACAGGCATCCCCGCTCGGCCAGTGACGTATAAGGGCGTCACCTACGCCATCGGCCAGGCCAACAACGCGCTGCTCTATCCGGGGCTGGGGCTGGGCACGATTGTGGCGCGGGCGCGGCAGATCAGTGATGCGATGTTCATGGCAGCCGCCAAAGCGGTAGCTGGTCTGGTTGATGCCCATCTGCCAGGAGCCTCCCTCTTGCCCCAGGTCGAGAACCTGCGGGTGGTCTCAGCGACCGTAGCGGTCGAGGTTGCCAGGGCAGCGGCGGCTGAGGGCCTGGCGCGCGCGCAGCTCACCGATGTGGTGCAGCAGGTGCAGGACACGATGTGGCAACCGGTGTATCCACACCTGCTCGTCAGAAAAGAGGCGCTCGCATGACGACCAGGCATCAGGAGCAGGAACGGACGATCCGTGACGTCCCGATTGGGACCGGAGCGACAGGGACACGCTCGGAGTCCGACTCGATGGGCACCATCGGCGTCCCAGCAGAGCATTACTGGGGGGCGCAGACCCAGCGCTCCCTTATCCACTTTTCCATCGGGAATGATCACATGCCCAAAGCGGTCTACCATGCCTATGGATATGTGAAGAAGGCGGCGGCCATCGTCAACGCCAGGGAGGGGAAACTGCCCAAGGACAAAGCGGACCTGATCAGCAAGGTCGCCGATGAAGTGATTACGGGCAAGCTGGACAGTGAGTTTCCGCTCTACGTGTGGCAGACGGGTTCGGGCACGCAATCGAATATGAACGTCAATGAGGTCATCTCCAACCGAGCCATCCAACTCGCGGGCGGAACCCTGGGCAGCAAAACGCCCATTCATCCCAACGATCATGTGAATCTGTCGCAGTCCTCCAACGACACCTTTCCCACCGCTATGCACATTGCCACCGTGCTAGAGGTGGTAAACCACCTGATCCCCAATGTCGAGGCGCTCATCGCGGCGCTGTGGAAGAAGGCCGAGGCGTGGGTGGATGTCATCAAGATTGGACGCACCCACTTGCAGGATGCCACCCCACTCACCGTCGGGCAGGAGTGGTCAGGGTATGTGACCCAACTCCAAGACGCTCTGGCCCTCGTGAAACAGGCTATGAAGGGACTCTACAAACTAGCCGCTGGTGGCACAGCGGTGGGAACGGGACTCAATACCTTGCCCGATTTCGGACCGAAGATCGCCGCTGAGCTTGCGCGCCTGACAGGCCAGCCCTTTGTCAGCGCGCCCAACAAATTTGCGGCCCAGGGATCGCTGGATGCGATGGTCCATGCCAGTGCAGCGCTGCGTGGGCTGGCCGTCGCGCTGATGAAGGTTGCCAATGATCTACGTTGGTTGGGGTGTGGCCCTCGCGCAGGCTTGCATGAACTGAATCTGCCAGCCAACGAACCAGGCTCGTCCATCATGCCTGGCAAGGTCAACCCGACGCAGGAAGAAGCGATGGTCATGGTCTGCATCCAGGTGATCGGCGATGACAGTGTGGTCGCGTTCGCTGGCTCACAGGGCAACTTTGAACTCAATGCCATGCGTCCGATCATCATCAACAATGTGCTGCACTCAGCGCGTATCCTGGGTGACGCCTGCGAGAAACTGCGCCAGTTTAGCATCGAGGGTATCAGGCTGAATACGGAGAGGATGAGCCAGTACGTCAACGAGTCCCTGATGCTCGTGACCGCGCTGAGTCCGGTGATCGGCTACGATAAAGCCTCGGCTATCGCGCACAAAGCGCTTGATGACAACGCCACCTTGCGTGAAGCGGCGCTGAAGAGTGGCTACATAAGCGCCGAGGACTTTGATAGGTTCGTGGTGCCTGCCCATATGGTCGGCGATCCCCACAAGGACTTGGAGGAAACTCGCAAAGTGCTTGGACCATAAGGCAGGCCGGGCGACTATACCGTTGAGATGTCACTCAATCCGCTGCGTGGCCTAGAGAGCGATGCAGCGGGCAAGCTTACGTAGCGGGCAGGCCGCCAGTGCCCTCGCCGGGGCGGGGCGCCTCCCCCGCCTGCGGGCGCCTGCCGCCCACCCGCGCCGTCGCAGGCGGGCGCGGCAGGGCCGCCACGGCGACGTAGGCGAAGACCCCGACGACGCCCCCCACCAGCGGGCCGATCAGATACGAGACAACAAACGCGACCCAGTTCACCGGGTAGCCGAAGATTGTCGCCACCAGATCAGGCCCGAAGGCGCGGGCAGGATTCAGCGACCCGCCGGTCGCCGCTCCCACGAACACGATGAGTACGGTCAGGGTCAGGCCGATGGTGAGCGGCGCCCAGCCCGCTACCGCGCGCGTATCCACAGCGGTAGCCATGATCGCCAGCACCAGGATGGCAGTGCCCAGTCCCTCGATGACCAGGCCCTGCCCGATGCTGGTGCCAGGCGCCAGCGCGGGAGCCCCCACGCCGGCGACCTGGGCTCCGAGCGCGCCATAGACGATCAGGATGGCGAACGCCCCGACGATTGCCCCGACGAACTGGCCGACGAGGTAGACTGGCACGTCCACCCAGGCGAAGTGGCGCGCGGCGGCGAGGCCGACCGTGACGGCAGGATTGTAGTGCCCGCCGGAAACCTTGCCCGCGATGCTGATGCCAACGAAGAGCGCCAGCCCAAGCCCGATGGCTGCGAACAACACACCGACCACGGGGGTGCTGCTGAAGCGTAACGCCCCTACAGCGGCTGCACCTGAGCCGACGAACACGAGGATAAACGTCCCCAGCGCCTCGGCTGCGCTGCGGCGGATGATTGACTGCGTAGGCATGATGCTCTCATCCTCCTTCCCTGTGTGGGAGATGTACTCCATGCTGTCCCCTCTGCTGCTCTGCTCGCGGAGCCTGTTCCGCAGGCTCCGCTTCTCCTGCATACAACATCGAGCGCTCTCGCGCCGAGCATCAGCCAGCAGGCGGTGCTGGGACCGGCCAGGAGCCACGTTTTGTCAACACATCGAGCGGATCCTCTCCGCTACCGCGTGCCTGACGGCTGTGGGGCCGCGAGGCCCAGGCCACGGGCGACGCGCGCGCCCAGGTCGGCATCCACCTTCATCCAGTAGTCGTTGACCGCGCGCTCCTGGATGAAGCGCTCCACCCCCTGGCTCAGGTGCCAGACGATGTTGCCGACCAGATGGTCCCGATCGGTCGGCGACATCACCTGGCGGTAGAGCGTGCCGGGCTGGATGAAGTCGTTGTCGTCCTTGTGCGCCACGTAGGCCGTGCGCATGATCTCGGCGCCCTCCACGAACCAGCTTGGATCGTGGTAGCGCTGCGGGTCGGCCTTCGGGCCGCCGTAGCTGTTCGGCGCGTAGACCGGCTGGTTCCCATTGTGGCGGAAGCGCATCGGGCCATCCTTGTTGTAGTTATGCACCTCGTTGATCGGTCGGTTGATCGGCAACTGATCGTAGTTCGCGCCGGTGCGATAGCGGCTGGAGTCGCCGTAGGCGGCCAGCCGCCCCAGCACCATCCGGTCCGGGCTGGGCCCGATGCCCGGAACAAAGTTCGACACCTCGAACCCGACCTGCGTGACCTGGGCGAAAAAGTTGTCGGGGTTGCGGTCGAGGACCATTCGGCCAATCGGGATCGTTGGGTAGTCTTTGTGCGGCCAGACCTTGGTCAGGTCGAAGGGGTTGAAGCGGTAGGTGGCCGCGTCCTCGAAGGGCATGATCTGCATCTCCAGCCGCCAGACCGGGTAATCCTTGCGGGCGATGGCCTCCCACAGGTCCCGCCGGTGGTAGTCGATGTCTTCGGCGAACATGGCCCTGGCCTCGGCGTTGGTGAAGTTCTGGACGCCCTGCTCGCTCTTGAAGTGGTACTTGACCCAGAACTTCTTGCCGGCAGCGTTCTCCCACAGATACGTGCTGCTGCCATAGCCGTTCATGTGGCGCCAGGTGCGCGGCGTGCCCCGGTCGCCCATCAGGTACGTTACCTGGTGGGCCGACTCGGGCGAGAGCGTCCAGAAGTCCCACTGCATGTTGTTGCTGCGCAGGCCGGTGTCGGGCATGCGCTCCTGCGAGTGAATGAAGTCAGGGAACTTCATGGGGTCGCGCACGAAGAAGACCGGCGTGTTGTTGCCGACGAGGTCGTAGTTGCCTTCTTCGG
>CAZFWN010000033.1:0-42079 GCA_964522745.1 uncultured Ktedonobacterales bacterium | reverse complement strand
TCGTCATCCAGATGCGGCGGGCGAAGGCCCAGGCGGCGCTTCATCCCGCTTGCCAGGCTGTACAGCACCGGGATGACCACCAGGGTCAGCAGGGTCGAACTCAGCAGGCCGCCGATGACGACGGTGCCCAGTTCGGCTGAGATAAACGATCCGTCGTTCTCGCCCAGCGCCAATGGCAGCGTTGCCAGGATAGTGGCAATCGCCGTCATCAGGATGGGCCGCACGCGGATGCGTCCGCCCTCCAGCAGCGCTTCGCGGGTGGACATGCCCTGCTTCTCGCGCTGCTTGACCATATCCAGGAAGACGATGGCGTTGGTCACGACGATGCCCACCAGCATCAGCAAGCCAATCAGCGAGGAGATGCTGAGCGTGCGCCCGGTGATGAGCAGGGCAGGGAAGGCGCCAATCGCGGCCAGCGGCAGCGAGAAGAGCAGAATAAATGGGTCAAGCAGTGAGCCAAAGGTGATCACCATCAGCACATAGACCAGAATGATGGCGGCCACCATCGCCAGCAGCAGCCCGCTGAAGCCGGTGCTGATCTGGGACACGATACCACCATAGCTGACGGTAATGCTGGAGGGCAGGTGCAGCGCGTTGATTTTGTTCTGAAGGTCGGTTGAGACCGTGCCGGTGTTCTTGCTGGTGATGTCCGCGCTGATGGTGACCGCCGGCTGGCCGCCGATGCGCGTGACCTTCACCTGGCTTTGTTGGAGACTGACGCTCGCGATCTGGCCCAGTGCCACCACGCCGCCGCGCCCGCCAGCGCCGTAGAAGATCGGCAGGTTATTGATGCCCTGCTGCGTTGCCAGGCCGGAGGTGTCCATCTGGACGACCACATTGGTGGGCTGGCCGCTGTTGAAGTCGCTGGTGGAGATCTGGATGGTCGGCTGGCCGGCCAGGTCTGCGCGGATCTGCTGGCCTACCTGCGCGGTGGTCAGCCCATAGAGCGCAGCCCGGCTGGGATCGACGGTGATAAACGCAGTTGGCGCCACCGCTGAAGCGTCACTGGCAGGGTTGGCGGTGTTTGCCTCGTGCTGCACAATGGAGAAAACTTGCTGGGCAGCGTTTGTCAGCGCTTGCTGGTCATTGCTGTTAAGAGTCACCTGGAACTGGCTGCTCGAGGCGCTGAAGCTCTGTACTTCCATGAAGAACTTGCCGGCGATGGCTGGGTCTGTGATTTTGTTGCGCAGTTCGGTGGTGGTGGCGTCGAGATCGGCGCTGTCCTGGAGCGTTACCGTGATTGATGCGCTGTTGCTGCCGCCGCCGCCCAGGACGACTGAGCGCAGCGCCTCCTGCGAGCCGCTGCCGCCGATGGTTGTCCGGTAGCTCTTCACGCTGCTATCGTGCTGCAAGATGGTTTCCACTTTGGCCGCTTCATCGGAAACCGCCTGAGCGTCCGATCCCGGTGGCGGAGAGACGGTGACGCTGATAATCTTCTGCGACCCCTGGTTCAAGAAGCTGGTAGGAATCGCGCGGACGCTGGCAAGGCTGGCGAAGAAGAGGACAACGGCTACGAGCAGCGTGATGGCGCGATGGCCGAGCACCCAGCGCAGCACCGGCGTGTAGCCGCGCTGGAGCCAGGTATTCTCTTCCTCCAGCGTCTGGCCGCGCCGCAGCGCCTGAACGGCTTTGCGGCTGGGCCGCACAATGTATTTCGCCAGCGCGGGGATGATGGTCAGGGCGACCAGCAGCGAGGCGGCCAGCGCGGCCACGACGGCCAGCGCAAACGGCTGGAAGAATTGGCCGACCAGCCCGCCTGTAAAAGCTAGCGGCAGGAAGACAGCCAGCGTGGTTGCGGTAGAGGAGGTGATGGCCGTGCCCACTTCGCGCGTAGCCGTGATTACTGCGCGGCGCACTGGCTCGCCCGCCTGGACATGGCGGTAGATATTCTCCAGCACCACAATAGCATCATCGACGACGCGCCCGATGGCGATGGCCAGGCCGCCCAACGTCAGGACGTTCAGGCTGATATTGGCGGCGTAGAGGATGATAAAGGCCACCAGCAGCGAACAGGGGATGGAGATAGCCGTCACCAGTGTGCTGCGGATGTTGAGCAGGAACAGGAAGATCACCAGGATGGCGAAGCCCGCGCCCAGCAGGCCCTCGCGCACCAGGCCATTGATCGACTGCGTGATGAAGGTCGATTGATCCTGAATGGTGACCAGATTCACGTCGTTGGGCAGTTTGGATTTCAGGTCATCCAGTTTGCTTTTAATGGCGTTGGCGACGGTAACGGTGTTGGCGCTCTGCGCTTTGGTGATGTTGATGCCGACGCTGGGCACACCGTTGGTGCGCGAGATACCATCGGTAGTGGTGTCGCTCTGCTGAACGGCGCCGACATCCTCCAGCAAGACCTGGCTGGCCGGATGTGTAATCGGCTGGCATAGCCCGGTCAGATTCGTATCGGTCACGGTTCCCTTGGCGCTGGTGCCTGTGGCGCTGCCGCCCACAACCAGCCCGCAGAGGTCTTGCACCGACTGAAACTGGTGGTTGGTGACGACGGGCACGCTAAAGCCCTGATTATCCACTGTCCCGCCGGGGACCGTCAGGCTGTTCTGCTGAAGCAGCGCTGAGATTTGCTGGACAGAAATGTTATCGGCAGCCAGCTTTGTGGGATCGAGCTTGATGAGTAACTGCCGCGAGCCGCCGCCCAGCAGATCGATAGTGGAGACGCCGGCTACCGTCTTGAGTGCGGGGATGATCTGCTCGCGGGCAAGCTGGGCCATCTGAGCGGGCGTTTCCGTCTTGGAGGTGAGGCTCAACTGGAGAATAGGCTGCGACTGGATGTTGAAGGTTTTTATCTGTGGGATAGAGGTGCCGCTGGGCAGGGCTATCCCTTGCAGGTTGCTGCTGACAGCTTGCTGGGTAGCCTTCAGGTCGGTGCCATAGTCAAACGTGGCAAGCACAATGGACTCGCCATTGATCGAGGTCGATTGCACCGTTTGCAAGCCCGGCAGGCCGCTGACGGCCTGCTCTACCGGCGCCGAGACGCTATCGGCCACCGTCTGCGGTTCGGCGCCAGGATAGCTGGTCAGAATGGTAATGACCGGAAAGTCAACGCTGGGGAGCAATTCTTGCTGAAGCTGGGTAGTGGCAAACCCGCCAATAAGCAGGATGCCGATGACCAGCAGCAGGGTCACTGCCGATTTGCGTACCGCAAACCGGGTGAGGAACGAAAGCATAGGGTATGGTTCCTTTCATCTTTGGGACGAGTCCCATTCATATTCTCTTCATTGAGTCTGCGTCACGTGCCATTGTGCTTACTGAACATTTAATAAGTAGAAGATGAGAATGATTACTCCCTGGGTGGTGTGGTTGTGCTGACCCCATCAAGCAGTGCTGAGACCAGCATCTCCGCCAGTTGGCGAGCATTGTGCCCGTGCAGTTGTTCGGGCGCGATGCGTCTCCCATTGAGCAGCGCGATACACATGCCTTGATGGAGCAGCGCCAGAAGCGGGGCCGGAATCTGCCCGGTCACTTCGCCGGCCTGGGCCGCCTCCAGAAAAAATTCAGTTGTGCGCTGCGTCAGGGTTCTCCCAATTTCCTGAAGTGGGCCTTGCTTGTCCTGGTGACTGAGATGTTCGCGGGCATCGCGGAAGAGCATCGAGAAGCGATCAATGGGAAAGGCCAGGAGGCTCTGGGTCAGCAGGATCAGGCGTTCACGAAAATCGGTTGCCGCTGTGAGCGCCTGGAGGGCCTGCTCAGTTGCCTCTTCGAGTACCTGCCGCAGCATCTGCACAAAGAGTTCTTCCTTGCCACTGGGGAAATGATAGTATAGGGCGGCGGGCGTGACGTGAACTGCCTCAGCGATGGCGCTCATTGAGACGCCCTTGTATCCCCTGGCAAGAAAGAGTTCCTCTGCGGCTTTAAGAATGTCCCGCTTCGTTTTTCGATCTGCTGCGTGATGAGGAACGACCTCATCGTTCAGTTGCTCTGGCTGCATTGCGCGTTTCTCGTCTTTAGTGGCTGTTTACTAAACCATTAGTAAGTTCCCGACAAAACTATAGGGCAGGAAGAAAAGGCTTGTCAAGGTGCGTGAGACTTTTTTGCGCTGTTGTCGCCAGTTCTTTGCGTTTGACAGCAGCGCACCCTTTTCGCTATACTTTAGAAAGCAATAGGAATTAAGCGGTCCGAAAGGATATACATAGATTGCTTGTTGATAGCCACGCGCATGTTGATGCCCGCCAGTTCGATGCTGACCGCGAGGCAGTGATTCAGGCGGCGCTGGACGCTGGTGTGGGCATGCTGGTCGATGCCGGCTGCGACCTTTCCTCCAGCCGCGCCGCAGTAAACCTGGCCGCGCAGCATCCAGGCCAGGTGTTTGCTGGCGTTGGCATTCATCCCCACGATGCTGTGACCGCTACGGAGGAGGCGCTGGCCGAGCTGCGCCAATTGGCCGGGCAGTCCGGCGTGGTAGCCATTGGCGAAACGGGATTGGATTACTACCGCATGCACTCTCCCCGCGAGCAGCAATTGCGCTCGCTGGAGCGCCAGTTGGCGCTGGCGCGTGAGCTTAGCTTGCCGGTGATTCTGCATAACCGCGAGTCGCACGCTGATCTGATGGCGATGCTGCGCGAGCATGCGCGGGGGCTGCGCGGCGTCTTCCACTGCTTTTCGGGTGATCGGCAGATGGCCGAGGAATGTCTGGCCTTTGAAGGTTTTTATCTCTCGTTTGCCGGCCCGCTGACCTATCGCGCCAACACGGCGCTGCAAGAGGTGGCCTCCTGGGCGCCGTTGGAGCGTGTGCTGGTGGAGACCGATTGCCCCTATCTGACGCCACATCCGTTTCGGGGCCGGCGCAACGAGCCAAAGCATGTGACACTGACGGCGGCAAAGTTGGCCGAACTGCGCGGCCTTTCCAACGAGGAGATTGCCCAGATTACGACGCGCAATGCGCGTGCCCTCTTTGGGCTAAACCACGCGGGCGTGTAACGCAAGCGCCTGAAATCAGTCTTTATCAACACGAGCATTCCATCACAAAAAGACACTGGCTGCCATCGGGAGAAAGGGAAAAGAAGATCGATGAGGCTCTTTAATACGATGACGCAAACGAAAGAAGAATTTACGCCGGCGGGCGAGGTGGTGAAGGTGTATGTGTGCGGCGTGACACCTTATGATACGACGCACCTGGGGCATGCCTTTGTCTACGCCACCTTTGATACACTCAATCGCTATCTGGAATATCGCGGCTATCGTGTGCGCTATGTGCAGAATGTGACCGATATTGATGATGATATTTTGCGCAAGGCGCCGCAGGTGGGGCTGACCTGGGATGAATTGGGCCGGCGCGAGACGCAGCGCTTTTTGGAGGACTTAGCCGCGCTGAATGTGCGTATGCCTGATGTTTACGCGAAGGCAACCGAAGAGACGCCCAGGATGATCGAACTGATCGAGAAGCTGCTGGCGGGCGGGCACGCCTATGTGCGCGAGGGCAATGTCTATTTCAGCGTGAAGAGCGATCCCGGCTTTGGTAAGCTGGCTGAAGCCGGCGGCTATCTTGGGTACGAGAACTGGCTGGCAACCGCCAACGAGCGCGGCAACAATCCTGACGACCCGCACAAGGATGATCCGCTGGATTTTGTTCTCTGGCAGGCGCAGAAGCCGGGCGAGCCGGCCTGGCCCAGCCCCTGGGGGCCAGGCCGGCCTGGCTGGCATATCGAGTGCAGCGCTATGTCCACGCGCTATCTGGGCGATCAGTTGGATATTCACGGCGGCGGCGCCGATCTGGTCTTCCCACATCATACCTGCGAGATTGCGCAGTCTGAGAACGCCACTGGTGTCCATCCCTTTACACGCTACTGGCTGCACATTGGCATGGTGCGGCTGGCCGGCGAGAAGATGAGTAAATCGCTGGGCAATTTGATTCTGGTGCGCAACCTGCTGGGCGTCTACGCGCCCAATACGGTGCGGCTGCTGCTGTTGAACCATCACTACCGCGAGTCGTGGGAATATCAGGAAGAGGATGCGCTGCGGGCGGCGCAGGTGGCGACAAAGCTGGCTGCCGCAACGGCGCCGCGTGTGGTCAGCAAAAAGGAGCGCGCGGCAGGAGCGCCGCGCGCGGAGGATGGGAGCGCAGCGGTGGCCGAGGCGGCGCGCCGCCATTTTCTCTCGGCAATGGAAGATGATCTGGATACGCCGATGGCGCTCAATACGCTGGTGGCGCTGGCCGATCATATCCTGGAAGCGCGCCAGCAGAAATGCGAGGAGACCGCCGCCATAGAGATGCTGCGCGAACTGGCGGGTGTGCTGGGGCTGCGCTTGCCAGAGGCATAGCGGGGTAGGGCCAGCCCCAGCCGACGGGTGCCACTACTCTTCTGGTGGTTTGGCCTGCTTGCGCTGCTCGTCTTTTCTGGCTTTCATGCGGCCCAGGGTGTTGATAGTGGTGGCCTGCACAACGATGCCGTTGTAGTTTGGCTGTACAGTCGTGTGGCCCTCAATATAGAGCAGGTCTTCTTTGTTGTCGTTAATCTGCTTTTCGACCTTGGCCCATTGTTTGGGAACGACCAGCACCAGATAGGTGGTGATGCCTCTGAGGGGAGGCAGCCCTTTGGGCAGAGCAGGGGCATCGCTCACCTGAGAATACATCTTGAAAGTGACAAACTGTGACTGTTTCTGAATCGTGCCAGGGCGGCCCGTCATGACAATCTTGACGCTCATACCGACTCCTTGTATTTCTGAGATTATCCCTTCCCGCCACGCATCATGGCAATGCTGTTGACGTTGACGCCCAGCACCACAATGCCGGAGAAGGTTGGCTGGATCATGCTAAAGCCCTTGATGACCAGCTTGTCGTCCTTATGCCTCGTGATGGAATCTTCGACCTTGGCCCACTGCTTCGTAGCAATCAGCACAAGGTATCTGGTCTCCCCTTTGTTGTCTGCCTTGGCTTTTGCTGCTGCGGGTTTGCCCTCGGCGGCCCCTTCAGGCTTGTCCTCTCCTTTGGGCTGGCCTGTGCCCCTGCGTTCAAAGGTTGGCAAGCCTTTGGGGAGAACAGGGATGTCTCGGAAGACAAATGATAGTGCCACAAAGGTGGGTTGTTTCTGCACGTTTGTCGGGCGACCCGTCAGCGTGATCTCCACTTTTTTCGCCGTGCCCGGATGCCAATTAGCCGAGGCGTCGCGCACGATGGCGAATTGTTGCTCAGGATCGCCAGTAGCGCCCTGCTGTCTCATGACCGGCTTAATCTTGCGGCGCCAGTCTTTTTCTCCCACCTGATCGCGCACCAGCCGGAAGAAGGTGCCACCGAGCGAGCGCTTGCGCATTTCGCCAGTCGCTTTATCCTTGCCAAGCAGGCCATCACTGGCATAGACCCGCTGCGCTTCAGCGGCGATCTCTTTGGCTTTGTCTTGCCCCAGATGATCGACGGCCCGCGCAATCTGAATGATTGGTTTCTCCTCAGTCTCGCCCAGGGTAACGGCAAGCTGCCGAGCGTAGGCGATTGCCTCTGGGGGCGGAAGGGGGATGGCAGGCTGCGGTGGTGTTTCGGCAGCCGGCTCCCCTTGTGGAGCGGTACTCATCGGGTTTCATCCTCTCTACTCAACGAAACTCTCTTCCATTTCGCTTCTGTGCTGCCAGGAATAGAGCAGCCAGTTGACCAGCAGGCCAATCGCCGCGCTGGCTGCCGAGACGCCTAAAAAGCTAAGCACTGCTACGGTAAACGCATCGGCGCCTGGTATTACTGGCGGTAATCCGGCGATGTTCCCACCGAGTACCTCCAGGAGTGCAATGCCAAGAAGGGCGCCAATCACTCCGGCGATCAACCCCCATGTCTTACTTCCGATGGGACTCATCCAGCGAGTGATGATGGCCCCGCTGGGCAAGGCGAAGAGAATACCCATAACTGCTATCCAGATACCATTAACGCCCATAGGTGTGTTCTCCCAATCAGTGGATGTGTGAGCGCAGGCAGAGCGTCTTGGGCGCCCGCGCTAAGGAACAGGGTGCATGCGCTTTCCATTATACGCTGTTCTTTCCCCGCTGCAAAGGGGGATTTAGCCGGCAGTGCTGTGTTGCTCTTGCCCAAATTCGATCACCAGCAGATCGAGGGCCAGTTCGGCGGGCATGCGGCTGCGCTTGAGCGAGGTATCGACGCCCAACACGGCGCGATAGGCGGCTTTGAGTTGAGGAAACGAGAACCGTCGCACCAGCGGCAGGGTTTTCGTGACCACATAGGGGTTCAGGCCGGCGACCTCAGCGATCTGCGGCGCGCGCAGGCCGCGCTCGCTGAGATCTTTTACCAGCAGCAGGCTGCGCACTTGCGAGCCAATAAAGGCGGTAAGGCCAATGGGGGCTTCGCCGTGATCGAGCAACTCATGCAGGATGCCGAGCGCCTGTGCCCGCTGCTGGCGCGCCAGCGCGTCGGTGAGGTCGAAGATGCGGGCCTGCTGGGCAACGGGCGTCAATGCGCGCACCGTCTCAGCAGTGATGCGCCCGCCCTGGCCGGCGTAGATGCTCAATTTCTCTAGCTCACTTGCCAGCAGGCGCAGATCATGTCCGGCGTAGAGCGTGAGCATCTTGATTGCCTCTGCGGTAATGACGTTGCCGAGTTTTTGGGCGCGGTCTGTGGTCCATTTCTCCAGCGCGGCTCCAGTGGGGGTGGTGAACTGGCGCGCGGAGCCGCCCTGTTTAGCTGCCTGCATCAACGGATGGCTGGCCTCCAGCGCTTCATCGGCCAGGATAATCAGCAGGGTGGTTTCCGGCACGCGGGGCAGAAACTCGGCCAGCCCGGCGATAAAGGCGGCGGCATCTGCGCCGGCAGCGCGCCCTTTCTTGCCGCCTTTTTTCCTGGCGGCGCCTGGCGGTTGTGCCGGCTCGCTTTCGCCAGTCTTCCTGCCGGCGTTCTTCTTAGGCAAGCCTTCCAGCACAACCAGCCGTTGTTCGCTCAAAAAAGGAAAGGTCTCGCAGGTGGCGATGACCCCCGCCAGTGCGGCCTCACTGCCGTTGAAGGTATCCTGGTTGTAGCCGAAGTCGCCGCTGGCGCGCAGGGCTGCCAGCGCCTCGCGGGCAGAAAATTCATCGTTGCCATGAAAGAGATGCCACATGCGCGCTCTTGCTCCTGCTGCTTAGATGCCTGGTGTGCTGCTGGCAGCTCGCGCCGTGGTAGGATCGCGGCCTGCGGCCAACCCACCGGGTGGAGGCTGCCCACCGGGCGGCTGCCCGCCTATGGGTGTTCCGGTGGGAGAGGGTGATGGGCTGGGCTGCGGCACCGGCGTATTGGTCGGCGTCGGTGTGGGCGTAACATAATTGCTGGCGGTCAGTGTCACGGTGGTCTGTCCAGGAATGACCGGGCTTTGCGGCAAGGGATCCTGGTTAATCACCGTATCTTGCTTCTGGGAGCTATTTTTATAAAAAATGGTTACCTGAAAGCCCTGATTGATGAGCGCGCTCTTGGCCGTGTTGACGTTCTGGCCGATCTCGTTCGGCATAGGAATCGCGGCCACGCCCTGACTAATCCAAATAGTCACAGCACTATTGAGCGCTACCTGCGTGGCTGCGGTTGGCTGCTGGTCATAGACTAACCCATTTGCCTTTGATGAGTGGCCGTACTGAATGTTTGAGTGCAATCCTGCATTTTTGATCTTCGCAATGGCGCTATCTTCTGTTTGATCGATGACATAGGGCACGATAGCTTTGGCGACTGTTGGCGTGGCCCCGCCGGTGAGCGAGGCAAACAAGCCAGCTCCCAGGCCAATCTGGCTAGCAAGATAGCAGCTTAACCCCAGAAGCAGGACCGTTGCGGCAATAATTAGCGAGGTAGCGATGGCGGTGCGCGATGAGCGGCGCGGCAGGGGTCTGGTGGGCACAGGAGAGCGCGGCAGGGTGCCAGGCGCGGCGCCAAAAGGGCGCGTGCTGGCGGCGTGGCCGCTGCGGTCTTCATCTTCCCAGTCGTTGGGTTCTTCCCAATCACCATCGTCATCGGAGGGTTGCTCTGGCTTCGGTGGTGGCAGAGGCCGCGATACGGCGCGCCCTGGCGCGCCGACCCCAACGCCCAGGCCGGATGATTTTGGGCGTCCGGCGATGCCTGGCCCACCTAATCCGCTCAGGCCATTGCCGCCTCCCTGGCTGCTGAGCAGCCCACCGGAGCCGCGCTGGCCGGAAGGGCGGGGGCCGTCTCTTGAGGGCAACATGGGAACAGCGCCGGAGCCTTGCCCAGCCTGGACCACGTTCCTGGGGCCGTACTCATAGGGGCCGGTCATTGGCTGGCGGGGGTCTGCATCCTCATAGGTGTCCAGCGCCTCGGCCAGCGCGTCACCATCGGGATAGCGATCACGCGGGTCTTTTTCCAAGCAGCGCAGGATGAGCGCCTCCAACCCGCGTGGAATCTTGGGGTTCTGGTGGCTGGGTGGCTCTGGCAAATCCTGGATGTGGCGCACGGCAACCGAGACGGGCGTGTCTCCATCAAACGGGGGCTTGCCGGTGAGCATCTCGTACATCACAATGCCCAGGGCGTAGACGTCGGCGGCGGGCTTGACGATCTCGCCCTGCGCCTGCTCTGGGGCATAGTATTGGACCGTGCCCAGCGTCATGCCGGTGGTGGTCAGGCGCTCGGCGCTCAAGTCTTTATACATGCTGGCGATGCCAAAATCGGTCAGCTTGACCAATCCTTCGCCATTGACCATGATATTCTGTGGTTTGACATCGCGGTGGACGATCTGGCGGCGGTGGGCAGCGCCCAGGCCGAGAGCGACATCGCGCGCGATGGCAACCGCCTGATCAACATCCAAGATGTGATGGACGCGCAGGTAGCGTCGCAGATCGACCCCCTGGATGAGTTCCATCACAATATAATAGCTATCGGTACTCTGCCCGTAGTCAAAGACCTGGACAATATTGGGATGCGTGAGCGAGGACGCTGCCTCCGCCTCCATTTTGAAGCGTGTGATAAATTTGCGGTCAGTGCTGTAAACCTCGCGCAGCACCTTCACGGCCACCACTCGATTCATGCGCCGATCCCTGGCGCGGTAGATGGTAGCCATGCCGCCCCGTCCAATAGGTTCCATCAGCTCGTAGCGACCGCCGAGAATTTCGCCCGACATATGCCTCCCGGCTCCAGGGAACGGGCATCCGGCACCTGCATGCCGCTGGGCCATAGGTAGCCCGCTCCTGGTACACGTATGGCTTTTATTGTACCCTATCTGGTCCGTTTTGGGTAGTGTTTGGCGCTCTCAGTAGCCCGGTTGGCCTATAGGTTCTGTTTGTAGATGCTGCTTACGCCGGATGAGCAAGCGCCTTGCTGATGATACACGCTCCTGGTGGTTCTGGCAAGAGCGTAGTACGGAGGTACTTGTTGGACTCGAAGCCACGCTCATCGCCGAAACTGCGCTATAATGGGAGGAAGCGAAACGTCCCCTGTATTCCTCAGGTTGATGCTATGCACTATTGTCCTCGATGCGGCCACCATCTGGCCGAGCGCGAAGCCTTTGGCCGGCTGCGGCCCGTGTGCCCGAACTGTGGGCATGTGGTCTTTCAGGGGCCAAAAGTGGCGGCTGGCGTCGTGATTGCTCGTGACGGCGCGATCCTGTTGAACCAGCGCGATATTGATCCGGGCCTGGGTAAGTGGGGTTTGCCGGCTGGCTATGTCGATCTGGGCGAGTGTGTCGAAGAGGCTGCCATCCGCGAAGTGCGGGAGGAAACGGGCCTGGAGGTGCGCCTGGATGGGCTGCTCGGCGTCTACACCAATCTGGAGCGTGGAGTGGTACTGGTGATCTATTGCGCCAGTGTCACCGGCGGCGAGTTGATCGCCGGCCATGAGACACGCGCCGTTGGCTTCTTCCCGCCCGATGCGCTGCCTGAACTGGCCTTTGCGCAAAATGATGCGATTATTGCTGATTGGATACTGAGAAAGGAACTGTAATGCCGCCCATCTCGCAGCTTGGGACCGCCACTGCGCGGCCCGGTGAGATCAGTTTTGGCTATCTAGAGGTGGTGGAGTTGCCCACCGGCATCAGCGAGCGCGCGCCGGTGGTGTTGGCCTGCGGGCGTGGCGATGGCCCCACCTTCTGGTTTACTGGCAATATTCATGGCAATGAGTATACCGGGCTGCTGGCGATCCAGCGAGCGATTACCGAGCGGCTGGCCGGGGAACTAGACCAACTGCGCGGCACGGTGGTGGCCGTGCCCTCGCTGAATCCGGCGGGCCTGCGTGTCTCCAAGCGCCAGCCCTATTTCGACCCCAGCACCGACCCCAACCGCACGTTTCCGGGGCAGAAGAAGGAACAGAGCGAGGAAGATTTCCCCACACCGTATGAGCAGTTTAGTATGCGCCTGACGGAAGCAATCCGCGCCAGCGCGGACTATCTGGTTGATCTGCATTGCGCGCACTTGCGCTCGGTGCCCTTTACTATCCGTGACCGTCTCTTTTATCGGGATGAGGCCGGACGAGCGAAGGCCGAAAAATTATCTGAACAGATAGATGGGCTGGCGCAGGCGTTTGGGCTGCCGGTGGTCAATGAATTTAGCGCCAAAAAGTATCTGAGTGAAGAACTGCATCGCTCCACTGGCGGTGTGGCCGTACATGAGCTTGGCATCCCCTCGATTACGCCGGAACTGGGCGCGTCAGAATTCGTCGATCCGCTCGCGCTGCGCGCAGCGATTGCCGGCATCCGCAACGCGCTGCTCTGGGCCGGCATGCTCGATGGCGAGCCGGAGCGTATCGACTGGATTCCACAGCCGCAGCTCGGTTTTCCGGTCCGGCGCGAGAGTCATCCCCGCGCGCCGGCCAGCGGCATTGCGCACGCGCTGTGCAATCCAGGCGATCTGGTGCGCGCCGGTGATGCGCTCTTTGAGGTACGCGATATTTGGGGCCGCTCCAATGGCGATGGCGTGGTGTGCAGCGAGCATGATGGCTGGGTAATTGGTCTGCGCGGGCATGTGGCGGTGTATAAGCATGTCTCGCTGGCAACATTGGCCGTGCGCGATGAGGAGCCGCTGGTGGCGCAATGGCCGGGCGAAAAGGGCGCGGCGTCATGATGGGCAGGGAGACCAGCGCGCCGCCAGGGGTACTGCGCGTGGCGCACTGCTTTCAGCCGCGCCGGCGGCGGCTGGCCCAGCAGGCGGTTGATGCGGGCCAGGTGCGGCAACTGCTGGCGTGGGACGCGCTGGCCCAGGAGCGCCTGCTTGAACTGGCGCGCTTCAGTGGCTATCTGTTTCTGGGTGGCATTGCCCTTTTTGTCGGGCTGAATCTGCTGATCTACCGGCTGGAGACGGGCAACACGCATGCCTCGCTGAGTTGGTCGCTGGTGCTGCTGCTGGTGGGGACGAACGTGCTGGCCTATCTGCTGGTGCTGGCGCTGCACGAGGGAATACATGGGTTGGTCTTTGCCGCGCTGGGCGGGCGGCCTCGTTTTGGGGCGAGGCTGCCGCTGGCGCTGTATTGCGGCGCGCCCAATCAGTTGTTTACGCGCAACGCCTACCTTGCTGTTGGACTGGCGCCGCTGCTCGTGATCTCGCTGGCGGGCGTGGTCCTGATGATTCTGGCGCCGACGCTCGCCCCATATGTGCAGCTTGGGCTGATTGGCAATTTTTCGGGCGCGGCAGGCGATCTGTGGGCGGTGCGCGTGTTACTGCGCCAACCGCCCAGCGTGCTTGTTCAAGATACCGCGACGGGCTTTGAGGTCTACGAGCTTGAGCCTGGTGTGTAGATCGCTATGTCGCTAAAGGTGGCCTGCGACCCGCCCAGCGCGATCAGGGTGATCGGGCCGGGATTGGCCGGCGCGGACGCAGTATAGGTTGCTAGCAGTTGCCCATTGGCATAGAACGAGTAGGTCAGGTCTTGTACCTGAATGGTGATCTCGTTAGCTCGCTCGCTGGTGCCTAGCTCGTTTGGATGCAGCGCTGCCGAACCGGCGCCAGCGCCGTTATTGAGTGGGATCAGATAGGTTGGGGGTGCGTTGGGGTCGTCCTTCTCATACAAAGAAAAGCGCCCGCTCCCAAAAATTGTGAGGCGGTAGATCGACAAAAACTCGATGGCGGCGTATTGGGTGATGTCCGCCATGCGCACGCGCAGCGTGAAGTTGCTGAGATTCTGGAGGTCTTGCCTCTGGAGGGTGCAATAGGCCGCGTGGTCTGCGTCTGGCGCGGTCACGACGTAGCCTGTACTCCTGAAGACACAGGTATCATTGGTATCCCAGTTGCCATCGTTTTGCGTCAGGCTGTTCTGGTAGATACGAGTCATGCCTGCGGTGGAGAGCTTCTGGGTGAGCAGGGGAGCCAGCACAGCGAGCAGGAGCGCCAGCAAGGTTAGCCCGCCCAAGCCGAAGGTCATCCGGCGGTTCACCGTATCTAGCGGCCAGGGTTTGCGCGGCTTTGCCGGCTGCTGCCGTTGGGCCGGCTGCGGCGGCCAGGGCGCCGGTGGATAGGGGGGCGGATTGTAATAGGCTGGGATCATATCTGGCCTCCTGAGTCGCTGCTGTCTGGCGCGCCGCTGGGCAGCACATCAGTGTCTGAGGTGCTGCGTCCATTCGATGAGTTGAGTATGTTCTCTCCTGCTGCTCTGTTCCTTGTCTCAAGTGCCGCCCAGTCGCTGACGTCTGTTGATGGTTGATTCATGGCCGGAGGATTGGCTCCGTTTTGCCCCTGGGCAACCGAGGAGGTTGCCAGGGCCACTTTTGGCGCGGACTGACGAAGCCGCCAGGTGACCACCAGCAGCACACTCAGGATCACCGCGTAGAGCGTAAAAGCGTAGAGGACGCTGGCATCGAAGCGCAGATCGAAGACATCGAAATACCAGGTTTGCAGCGGCTTAATCGCTATGAGGAGAAGGACCGCGCCGCCGTTGAAGACGGCGTGCTGGACATAGGCGTAGATCAGGCAGCCAAAGCCGATCAACCAACGCCGGCGCATGCCCCTGCCTTTGATCAGATAGTACCAGCCCAGCCCGGCCATTGCCGCGCCCACGCCATGCAGCAGCCCGGCGCCAACGCGCTGGATGGCAATATCGATCCAGTCGGCCTGACCGGAGCCGATATAGCCGGCTGTCTCCACGATGGCGAAGCCGATGCCGGAGGCCATGCCGATCAGAAAGGCTTCCTGGGGCCGTTTGATGCGCGGCAGCAGGAAGAATCCGCTGATCTGCTTGGTGGTCTCTTCCACGAGCGGCGCGCCGAGAGCGAGCAGGATCAGGAATCCGATTGCGATGGAGGGACTGGAGCCGGGGTTAAAGGTGGTCGGGTCCAAGTTGGAGAGGTTGAAGCCCAGCGCCAGCAGCAGCGTAATGATTAACTCCAACACCAGGGCGACGCCAATCGAGAAGGTGGCGCCGCTGGTGAGCGCCAGCGTCATACGCCGCCAACTGACCTCGATCTGTATCCGTTGCAGCGCCAGCGCCAGGAAGGTGAAGGCTGGCAGGATGCCCGAAAGCAAGACCAGCGGCTCGATCAGGGCCAGCGACCCGGTGGGCTGGTTCAGGGCAAACAGCGCCAGTCCTCCGCCCAGCGCGGCCAGGCTGGCGGCAGCCAGAAAGCCGTAGTGGGGCAGGCTAAAGGGCGCCGATGGCTGGCGTGTGAGCGCGCGGATCGAGTGGTAGAAGCCGACCCCGCCCCCGGCCAGCGCGGCCAGGCCAGCCATTGCGAGCAAGGTGACCGAGGAGAGATCCTGGCCGCTGTCCGCCAGGGGCAAAGCTGCCAGGATGACCACCAACCCTAATCCTCCCAGCAGCAGCAAACAGCAGGCGATCAGTGTCAGAATGCTGAGGACTTTATGATAGGTCTCTCCAGGGGCGCGTGGTGGCCTGGGTGGCGGATACCAGCCGTAGGGGGAGCCGAGGCCTGGATAGGCTGGGTAGGGCCTTGCTGGTGCGACTGGATAGCTGGGTGCGGCGGGCGCCTGTCCATTCTGCGGGATGAGCGGGTCTCCAGGATAAGCCGCTCCTGCCGGTCTGGCGGGCGGGCGGTATGGTAGGGCGGGCCTGGGTGCAATGCCTGGGCTATATTCACGCACCACTGGCGGTTGATTTCCCGGCGGCGGGCTGATACGGTCCGCCGCCGGCTGCATCAGACCGTCAAGCTCTGCCCCTGGCCCCCATGTGCCAAGCCCCCAGTTTTCGGTCTTTGGTTGCGCGGAGCCTGCGGCTGGAGGCGCCTTGGAGGATACGGCATCAGCGGTGAGATCGGAGAATGCAGCCGGCGCGGCAGGCAGCGCCGCGCCGCAGCTTGGGCAACTGCGTTCATCCGGCCCGATAGGTGTGCCGCAGCGCGGGCAGCTTTGCATGCAGGATACCTCAGTTCTGTACTTCAAACCTTGGACAAATCAAAGATAAGAGCTTTTTTCTCAGTATAGCAGAAAGTTATCTCTGCTGCATCTCAGATAAGTTCATCTGAGATGCTCATCAGGAGAATGGGCACCACTTAAAAACGCCTATTAAATAATAGGTTCTCCTATGGGAAAAGTCTTACAGGATCAGGGACATCTTTCTCCGCATGGGCAAGATATGTGCAAAGATAACGGGCTGGCCTGTGCAGGCCAGCCCGTTGAATGATTGATGAGTCCGTTCACTTATTCCAGATAATCCTTGAGTTTGCGGCTGCGCGAGGGGTGACGCAGCTTGCGCAGCGCCTTGGCCTCGATCTGGCGGATGCGCTCGCGGGTGACTTTGAACTCGCGCCCGACCTCTTCCAGCGTCCGGCTGCGGCCATCATCCAGGCCAAAGCGCAGTTGCAGCACTTTGCGCTCGCGCTCGCTCAGCCCATTGAGTACGCTTTCTACCTGCTCTTTGAGCAGTTGATGGCTGGCTGCTTCGGCGGGGGCGAGAGCTGCGTGGTCTTCGATGAAGTCGCCCAGATGGCTGTCTTCCTCTTCGCCAATGGGCGTTTCCAGGCTGACCGGCTCCTGGCTGACTTTGATGATCTCGCGGACCTTTTCGGGGGTAATTTGCATCTCCGTCGCGATCTCTTCGGAGGTTGGCTCGCGGCCTAGCTCTTGGAGCAGCCGGCGGCTGATGCGAATGAGGCGGTTGATCGTCTCGACCATATGTACGGGGATGCGGATGGTGCGGGCCTGGTCGGCGATGGCGCGGGTGATGGCCTGGCGAATCCACCACGTAGCATAGGTGCTGAACTTGTAGCCCTTTTTGTAGTCGAATTTTTCAACGGCGCGAATGAGACCGATATTGCCTTCTTGAATAAGATCAAGCAGGCTCATGCCTCGGCCAATATACTTCTTGGCAACACTGACGACCAGACGGAGGTTTGCTTCGGTGAGGCGGCGCTGCGCCTCTTCGCCATCATCGATGAAACGCTCATTGGGGCACGGTTTCTGGCGTTCCAGCTTACCACGCTCCATGCGCTTGGCGAGCGCGACTTCTTCCACAGCAGTTAGGAGCGGCACGCGGCCAATCTCGCGCAGATACATCCGCACGGGATCATCCAGGCTGCTCTCCAGATCGGCGACGATAATCCCAAACCCTTCGTGGAGATCGTCCCACTTGTGTCCCGTCAGCGTTTCCACATCTGGCTCTTCATCTCCACGCCACATGGCTGACGTTCGCTTGGTGGGACTGAGGGTATCCATTACCATTGGCCTATCCTGTCCTCTGAAGAGGTCGTCGAGGGTTGCATCCGGCGCGTCCACCTCAGCGCGGATCGGCTCGACGCCGGCAACATTCAGTAGCTGGCTTGGTGCAACTGACCCACGCGGCGTCCCAGAGTGGGAGACCCGCGCTGGCTTGTGTCCGCTCTCTTCGTCGGCTAAGAAATCTTCTTCCGCCTCTAGTTCGTCCTCGCTTTCCATGCTGCCGCTGGCAAGGGCAAAGTGTTCAGCTTCCTGTGCTGCTGCTTCCTCGTTTTCACCCTCAGCCTCAGCCTCTTCCTCCTCCTCAGCTTCCTGTGCTGCTATGGCTTCATCATCGAGGCCGTCGTCAAACTCTTCCAAATCCTCTTCATCGCCGTCTTCGTCATCATCAATGGCGATGTCCAGATCTTTGGCTTCGCTGATCGGCGCTGGCGCGCCACGCTCCTGTAGTTGCAGCTTTCCCTGTCGCTGGCCCGGCACAGACTGCTCGCGCTTGACCATTCAGGCAACCCCCCTCACGAATGACAAACGATGATTCAGGTTCTACACTTGAAGCGGAACCGCTGAATGAATGGTGCGTCTCTGAAGCGTCACATCTAACAGCCGCTGGGTGAGTACCCGGATGCCTTCCTCATCCCCGGTCTGTTTCGCTTCCAGAATGAGATACTCTAATTCAGTGCTAGTCTCTTTCAGGCGCGCCAGCTTTAGCAGATAGGCCGCTTGGGTTGCCGCTTTGACAAGCGCCACCCGCTCCATTGGAGGCCCTGCCTCTACCCTTTGTCGCAGATGCTCCGCAGTTTCTTGCACCATGTCAGGCAAGGCGGAGAGCATATGCCGGGTATCGGGGAAGGCTCCGGGTTGAAGCGTCGTTACGAAGGTATGATAGAGGACTCGCGTTTCTACTCTGCTAAAATCGGCTTCATCTAGTATACCACACACCTCCGTTCCCAGAGCGGGGTGTGCCAGCAATAATCCCAGGCAATAGTCCTCAGTGGCCTCAGTTGTGCTGGCCTTGAGGAGCGGCCTGGATGTAGCCTGGCTGCGTGCCTCGTCTGCGTTTCCATCTCCTGCTTGCTCATCACCTCCATCATTCATATAGGACTTTTTTCCTGTCTCGGCTGTATGTTGTCCGTGACGTACATCGCGTATCTGCTCCCGACGCAGGCGTTCCAGTTCTTGCTGGAGTGCCCGCTCGTGGGTGCGCAGCAGCGCCGCCAGCCGTTGCATATAGGCATCCTGCTTCACCCGGTCACGGACTTCAAGCAGAATGGGCAGCAGCCGCTTTGCGGCTTCCGCCTTCCCCTGCGGGGTATCGAGCTTGAGGTTGGCGGTGTGCGCCTCAAAGAAGAAATCAACTAAAGGCAGCGCCTCCGCCAGCGCCCGCCGCCACCCCTCCAGGCTTTGCCGGATGACCTCATCCGGGTCTTCTCCTGGTGGCAGACGCAGGACGGTGATCTCGGCATCCACCTGCTCCTCAAAGCGTATCATGCCGCGAGCTTCGCCCCGACGATCTTTGGGTGAACCGGGCGCTGCGGTGGGTACCGGCACGATTACGCGGTCAAATCCCTGCTGCGCGACCTCGATGCCGCGCAGCGTGGCCGTCTCGCCGGCGGTGTCTGGGTCGAGCGCTAGCGCCAGCCGCTTGGTGAGTTTCTTCACCTGCCGGACGTGCTTTTCGGTGATGGCGCTGCCGATGCAGGCGACGACATTCTTTTCGCCATACTGATGGGCGATCAGCGCGTCCATATAGCCCTCGACGATGACGACCTGATCGCGCCGCCGGATGGCCTCACGGGCCAGGTCCAGCCCATAGAGGATGCTGCTTTTATCAAAAAGCGGCGTCTGGGGGGTATTGAGATATTTGGGATGGCCGCCGCCAAGTTCGCGCCCGCCAAAGCCGACGGTGCGCCCGCGTGTATCCCGAATCGGAAAGATAATGCGGCTGCGGAAGTAGTCATAGAAGCCGCCGCCCTTATTGGCTTCGCGCTCGCGTCCCAGGCCGGCGGCGACGATCTCCTGGGCGCTGTATTCCTGGCTGAGCAGGTATTTGCAGAGCAGGTCGCCGCCTGCCGGGGCAAAGCCCAGCCGGAAGAGCGCAATGCTCTCGTGATTGACGCCGCGCCCATCCAGATACGCCCGCGCGTAGGTGGCTTCGGGCGAGGTCAGCAGTAGATGATGGAACCAGATGGCCGCCGCCTCGTTGATCTGGCGCAGGCGCTTGCGCGCCGATCCTTCGCCTTCCTCTTCCTCGCCGCCCGGCAGCACTTCTCGATAGCTTTCCAGCGGAAGGCCGGCTTTTTCAGCCAGCAGCGCCAGCGCCTCTTTGAAGTCAAGTCCCTGCTGCTTCTCGACAAAGGTGAAAATATCGCCGCCCTCGTTGCAGCCAAAGCAGCGCCAGGTGCCCGTCTGCGGGAAGACATAGAATGAGGGCGTGCGCTCGCTGTGGAAAGGGCACGCGCCTTTATATGCCTTGCCCGACTTCTTCAGCGGCACGACGGCGCCAATCTCCTCGACAATATCGAGTTTTTGTTTGATCTGGTCAATGATGGTCATGGATGGTCCCATTCCCGCCTGGCTGCCGAATGATAAGCAAGACCACGATAACGATAATCAACAGAATCAACCCCGTCCCAACCAGCCCCCCGATAATCGATTGCGTGAAGATAAAGCTTAATAAGAGAAAGACCGCGATCAGCACAATGGGAACGATGACGCGCTGCAAGCGCCGTCGCCGCGCCAGTGTTGCCTCTGCTGCTCGTCGCGCCTCGGCCACCTCCGCCTCAGTCTGGCGCACAGCTTCCATCAGCAGGGTCGGCGGCGGAAAGGGCAGCCGCTCATCGTTGGCGTCATAGATGGTCAGCGCCCAGCCCTGTTGCTCGCCCTCCTGCAATCGCTGCTTCAACTCCTCAAATGCCGCGTAGTTCTCGCGCAGTGCGCGCTCCACACCGGCCCGGCGCGTCGGCTTATCCAGTTCATAGCTGGCGCGAAAGGTCTCCTGCCAGCGCTCCCAGGTCAGCCGCTCCAACGCCTCGTCCAGCGCGGGCCACTCTTGCCAGTGAAAGCGCCCTTCGCGGCTGGCCGCGTAGCGCTCCTCCAGTTCATCTGGCTGCAACAGGGGCAGCGCTGAAGTTGCCTCGCCAATGGCGCCGCGCAGCCCGTTGATATGGCGCGAGAAAAACGCTTCTTTTGCCCGCCATTCCGCCTGGGTACAGGCATCGCAGATCAACTCGTAACGCAGCAGCCTGTCCGATGCTCGTTCCGCTGGCACTTGGCTGATGCGCTCGCCCCCGTAGCCCTGCCGCTGCCAGTCCGCCAGCAGCTTTTCCAGACTGTCGGTGGTGGCAATGCCCGGCCTGCCGAGAGGTTGGTCGTCCTTGTTGGCGCTCTGTGCCTCCAGCCGTGTCAGCAATTGCTCCACCGTCCATATACTCACAATGTCATCGGCCCGCGCTCGATCATACCAGCGGAAAACAATGCTACCTGGCACATTGGCCTCGCACTACAGCACCATACGTCATAGGTGACTCACCTTGGTAAAGAATTGGATAAGTTTCTATTAAAGTTTCTATGAAAAAAAGATCTTTATGCCCGGTAATTGGGCATCCAGAGTTCAGAAAAGCGGCGGATGGCGTAGGAATCGGTCATGCCAGCCAGATAATCGCAGACGGCTCGCTTAAAAGGTTCGCCTCGTGCTTCAGCCCCTCGGCGATAGTCCTCAGGTATTTCTTCTGGATGCGTAAGGAAATAACGGCAAAGCTCGCTCATCAGGCGGCTGGCGCGCACCGAATCCTCCAGGGCGCTACGGGCGTAATAGATGCGCTCAGTCATGAAATCGCGCAAACGATTGGTGGCCGCCAGCACTGGCGCGCTCATGCGCACCTCTGGCTTGTCCCAACTTTGCTCGATGATGTCGCAGACCATTGTGTTGATGCGCTCGGCGTGTCGCTCGCCCAGCATCTCCAGGCAATCGCTGGGCAGGTCTTCTAGCCGGAGCATACCGGCGCGGAGCGCGTCGCCAATATCGTGATTGAGATAGGCCACGCTGTCGGCGATCTTGACCACCTGTCCCTCGACGGTGCCTGGATGGCCGCGCTCTTTGCCTTCGATGCTTTTGCCCTTAGAGTGGTTCAGAATGCCGTCGCGCACTTCCCAGGTTAAATTGAGACCCTCGCCGCCTTTTTCGAGGACATCAACGATGCGCAAGCTTTGCTCATTATGCTTGAAATCAGGCCAGACCAGTTCTTTGAGTACCTTTTCGCCGACGTGCCCAAAGGGGCCATGCCCCAGATCGTGCCCCAGGCAGATGGCTTCGGTCAGGTCTTCGTTGAGGTTCAGCCCTCGCGCTATCGTTCGCGCCACCTGCTGCACCTCCAGCGTGTGCGTCAGGCGGGTAACATAGTGATCGACCAGCGGGGCGATGAACACCTGTGTCTTATGCTTCAGGCGACGGAAGGCGTGGGAGTGGATGATGCGATCTCGGTCACGTTGGAACTCGGTGCGCACCGGCGAAGGTTCTTCGGGACGCGCTCGGCCCCGCGACTGTGCGCTGCGGGCAGCAAAAGGCGAAAGCCGCTCTTCATTGGCCTCCAGGCGGCGGCGCACATCGGCCAATGTGAACGCAGGTGCTGAGTCGCTCTCACTCATCGGTGTTCCCTCTCGCAGTGCCCTCTTAACCAGTCCAGGTCAAGCGAGCGTAGGAGGCAGTGACACGCTGTCACAGCATCGTACACTTATTATTAACGCACAAGAGGGGCGAAAGTTGCTGTCGAACATTCCATAGTGGAGCGGTGAAGTTGGTCACTTCAGCTGGTTGTTCCTATAGCCAGCTATGTCGCGCCAACATAATAATAGACGACATACTGAGCGAACTGAGCGCGGCTATAGCCGGCAAAGCGCGGGTCGTCGCTTGCGATGCGCGTTGCCACCTGATCGATCACCCTTGGCGTTACCTCATGGGTGGTCAGATCAAAAACATAGGCAGGGTGTGGCGCGGCAGCAACGACGGCCAGATAGCCGGGCACGCGGTTGTAGCCAGGTTGGAAGACGTTGTTATTGTCTACGACGGCGCACGTCAGACGCTCTTGCGCCGCGAACATCACTCGGTAACAGACCCAGTAGGTGGTGTAGAAATGGCTGACCTGATGGCTCTGAAGGAATTGCAGCAGTTGCTCCTCGCGCGCGCCGGCGGGAATGCCGTACAACTGGCGGTTCGCCGTCTCACGCAAGAGACTAACCGCGCCCGCGCTATTGAGGACGAAGATGCCGATCAGGAGGGTCGTTGCTAGCCAGATCAGCAAACGGGGCCGCAAACTTCCCTGAACTGGTGGTTTTGTGGTGCTGAGCCAGTGCCAGAGGCGGCGACTGCTTTGCCAGAGCGGGGCCGCGACCAGCGGGGTACAGACATACAGGCCCACCAGATAGCGCGTCGAGGTATCGGACACCAGATAGGAGGAGCGGCTGGCAGCATAGACCAACCCCGTCAGCGCGCCGCCTGAGACAAGCATCGCCCGGCCCCACCAGCGGGCATCAAAAGGCGACAGCTTCCGGGTATCAAAAGAGGTGGGACTGAAATTGCCATTCAGCGCTGCCGGGTGCTGGTTGCGCCTGATGGCCTGCCAGACATCGCGGGTGAGTGGCAGCGCTGCCACCAGCCAGAGTATGATCGCCACGAGCGAGAACGGCGCTGAGAACAGCACGACCCGCCAGACCTCGGCAGGCGTGATCGTGCTGGCCGGAGCGGGCCAGATGGGGCATTGAACGCAGATAGTGGTGCTGCCAAGCAGGTGTGGCAGGCCGATGAGCAGGGTTGCCGTGATCTGCTGGCCGAGCGCGAGCAAGTATCTAGGCAATCCTGAGACAGCAGCGCTGCTGCCTGGCGCGCCGCCTGCCGTCAGCATCTCTGTAAACCCGCTGCCCCCATCGGCAAGGTTTCCTGCAATGAATGGGGCTATGCCGATGCCCAGACCAACCAGCAGAAGTAGACTCTGACCGGCGAGATGCCGCTTCCAGCGATGATCTGGCGAAGCGCGATTGCTGCGGATGGCCTCGACACTCAGCGCTACTCCGGCGGCCAGAATGAACGGCAGCGTCAGGAAGGTACACCACAGACCCACCCCGGCAGCCAGGCCAATGCCCAGGTCGAGCAAGAGGCAGGTGCAGAGACTTGCTGGCCGGCGCAGCCGCAAAAAGCTCAGCCACAGCACGAGCGCGCCAAAGAGCAGGGCATCCTGCGCATGGGCCGCCGCGCGTATTTCATAAAAGATCGCCTGCTGTGGGCCTAACGCCAGCAGCGCGAGCGCGCATATTGCCACGCCCGGCGTATAGACGTGCCGCGTAAAGGCATAGAGAACGAGCAGGAACAGCAGCGTTTCAAAGGTGGTGGTGATATGCAGCGCGAGATTGGTTGGGCCAAAAATCATAAAAAAAGGCGCCGCGAGATAGGTCTGGAGCGCGCCCATATAGTGTGCGCCGTAGAGGAAGATGGGATGCGCGCCATGCCAGAGTATATTATCGACCATTAGCCCCCAGACGCCCTCATCGCTATTGACATACGACCAGCCTCGCCCAGCCAGCAGCAGCCGTAGCGCTGTGGCGCTCGCCAGGATGAGCGCAACAAGCATGGGTTCGCGTCTGCTGATGCGCCGGGCAATGGCGCGCCAGCGCGTCTGCTGCTCAGCGCGCGAAGAGGAGCGCCGGTCTGCTGAGGTCTGGTAGTCTGATAGTGGCGTGCGAGTGGGCATCTCGTCGCTCTCCAGCATCAATGCTTGCGCCTGGATGACCGACCCAGCAAAACGCCCAGCAGCACCAGCAGCAGCATGGCGGCAAAGCCGCCGATGACCAACCGCTGCGCCCAGCGCTGCTCATCTTCTTCGCTGCCATCGCTCACCTTGAGTATGCGCACCAGTTGAACCAGAAAGCCGGGCTGCGCGGCTGCTGGTCGCGGGATGATCGGCTGTGAGACACGGCTCTGGCCGCTCGCTGCTGCTCTTGGAGGGCTGGCTGGTGTAGGAGCGGCTTGATCTGTACTGGCCGCTGCCGGGGCGGCAACCGCTTCTGGCTCCTCCTGCGCGCGCAATTCCTGAGCGATGGAGCCGAAAAAGCGGTTAATCAACGTCTTGGCTGCGCTGTTGACCATGCGCATGCCGACGCCGGCGATGGCCCCGCCAAGCTGGGCCGCGCCTTTATAGGTGGCAACGGTGTTGCCGTTTTGCTGCGCGAGATCGACGGTTCCCTCTGCGTTGACGAATCCGCGTGCCCCGCTGCCTTCGGCTTTCAGGCGATAGTGCGATGGTTCCTGCTTATCCAGAAGGGTCACTTTGCCGCTGTACGTGCCATTGACCACGCCGATGCCCACATGCAGCGTGGCTTCATAGGTATCTGGCCCGACAAGGTGCATATGCTCAACTCCAGGGAGCGTTCTCGCCAGCACCTCTGGATCAAGCAGCGTGTTCCAGACCTGTTCAATAGGCGCTTGAAAGGTATAGGTTCCTTCAATATCCATAATGCCGCCCCCTTAGTAGAGAAGGAATAAGACAGAAAGAGGTAGATGGGGATAGTATAGCATGGGTGACGCCTGGAGGGTAGCTCTGGCGCGACTTTTGGGTCTTTCTTGTTGCGCGTGCTGCGCGCTGATGATATAATCCAGGCGACGGCGGCAGTGAGTCGCCCAGGCGCTGAGAGTTCTCAAGCGTCCATATTCCTGAGAAGCGAGGGTGACGCTTTGGCTTTTCTTAGTCCCTATCGAGGCGCGATAGAAGTTGCGCAGGTGATTGTCTCGGTTGCGCTCATCATCAGTATCCTCTTGCAAGCGCGTGGCGCGAGCCTGGGCAGCGTCTTTGGTGGCACTGGCGCGGTGTTTAAGACCCGCCGGGGCATCGATAAACTGCTGTTTAATTCCACCATCGTCTTTGCCATTCTCTTCACGCTGCTTTCTTTTATCGCCTCGGCTATTCCAGTTCCCGCGACGCAGTAGCCCGTTCTGCTAGAGTAGCCGCGAATGCCTTCCTGGCAGCGAACTGCCGGGAGGCGTTTTTGTGTTTCGCGGGGTGCTGAAAGCGGAGATTGTCGGGCAGGACAATTGGGCTATTTGCGCTTTTTCTGACTCTGCCGGCGCTTCAGAAAGTAGTCGGCATTGAGTTGGATAAAAGGCCGCCATTTCTTGGGGACGCCGCCCTCCTCAAAGATAGCATTGACCGGACAGACCGGCTCGCAGGCGCCACAATCGATACATTCCTCTGGATTGATAAAATACTGCTCATCCTCGTCGTCGGCGTGAATGCAGTCTACCGGGCAGACCTCTAGGCAGGAGGCATCTTTCAAGCCGATACACGGCTGGGTAATTACATAGGTCATCGCTTACGTCCCCCTAAAAGTGAATCTCACCGCGCGCGCGGCGCTCTTGTGGCAGCAGGCTGTGATAAATAAAGCTGTTGAGCGGTGTGGCAATACCAACCTCCTGGCCTAGCCGCACCACTGCTCCATTTTGCGACGAAAGCTCTGATGGTCTGCCTTCGATGATGTCGCGCTGCATGGAGGCGGTGGCGCCCCCGGCCATGCCATCCACCAGTGCCATCGTTTTTCCCACCTGCTCCTCTGGGAGTGTGATCCCACGCGCCTGGGCAACGGCCAGCGTCTCGCGGATGACCTGCTCCACCATCTGGCGCGTCTCCGGCAGGCTGCGGATAATGCCCGCTGGCGCGCGTGTCACGGCCCCGACGCCGCTGACGGCAACGATGAAGAGAAACTTTTCCCAGAGAGCCACCTGAATATCGGGCGGAATCTCTGCCCGGACGCCGGCGCGCAGAAAGGACTGCTGGAGCCGTTCAGCACGCTCGCTCGGATGGTTATCCAGTTCGCCAAAGGCGACAAAAGGCTCCATGCTCAAATGACGGATGCGCCCCGGCCCGGCGACCAGGCTGACGATCCGGCACAGGCCCCCCAGGATGTGCTGCTCGCCCAAGGCTGCCGCCAACTGCGCTGGAGCCTCGACGCCATTCTCGAACGGGACCACAATGGTCTCCGGCCCAACCAGCGGGCGCATCCGCTCGGCGGCCTCTGGCACCTGCCAGGCTTTCACGGCCACCAGCACGACATCGACGCTGCCCACCGAGGCCGGGTCATCGGTTGCCTGGGCCGGCTGAATAACGAAATCTCCTGTGCTGCTCTCGACCTGAAGCCCCTGCTCACGAATCGCCCGCAGATGCTCCCCGCGAGCAATAAAGATAACATCCTCTTGTGTCTGAGCCAGCCGGCCACCAAAGTAGCCGCCAACCCCGCCAACGCCGAAGACGGCAATGCGCATCTGTGCCTCCCAGGCTTTCGCTTCTCAGTATGTACTATATGTCCTGGATGCCTGATCGGGCAAGGGGTGGATGACAAAATCGCAAGGCGTTTGCGTTCTTGCCGCTTGCCATGATGGGATACAATCAAGGCGCCCAGGCATAAAGGAAAATAAAATGTTACTATAAAGGATGCAAATAGCTGCAACGGGGCAACATCCGCATCCTTCCCTCGTTTCCAGGGCAGATGGGCGGGCTGGCAGGCGCACCGCGATGAGGGGTTGCGCGCCGGCCAGAAAGGTGAAAGCACGAAAAATGCGGGATGACCCCTCAGGGATGGAATGCAGACAGGGATATGAAGCACGAGCAACAGGCCGCCCAGGTGGCGGAGAAAACCTCAACTAAGAAAAAGGAGCAAGGGGCAATGGCAATTCGCCAGGTCACGCTGGCTGGACTCAGCCGCGAACAATTGCTAGGGATGTTTGAAGAGATGCTCCTGATCCGGCGCTTTGAAGAGAAAGCGGCGGAGGAGTATACGCTGGGCAAGATCGGTGGCTTTATGCACCTCTATATCGGCCAGGAGGCTCTAGGGGTGGGCGCCATCTCGACCCTGCGTAAAGAAGATAAAGTCATAAGCCATTATCGTGAACATGGGCAGGCTATCTCCAAGGGCATTCCTCCCAGGCAGGTCATGGCCGAACTCTTTGGCCGCATCACCGGATGCAGCAAGGGCAAGGGCGGCTCGATGCATATGTATGATGAAGAGGTTGGCATGGTTGGCGGCTATGCCATCGTTGGGGCGCAGTTGGTGCTGGCCTGCGGGCTAGGGTTTGCCTTCAAGTATCAGAAGCAAGATAACGTCATTATGTGCTTCTTTGGGGACGGCGCCGTCGATGAGGGCGCGTTCCACGAGGGACTGAATCTGGCCTCGCTGTGGAAGCTGCCCATCGTCTATATCTGCGAGAACAACCAGTATTCGATGGGCATGTCGGTCAAGAAAGCCTGGTCGGTGCAGGATTTGAAAGATCGCGCCGCCGGCTATGCCATGCCCTATGAGAAAGTCGATGGCATGGACCTGATCGCCACCCGCGAAGCCTGCCAGCGCGCCGTTGAGCGCGCTCGCAAGGGCGACGGCCCCACGCTGCTGGAGTGCATGACCTATCGCTTCCGGGGCCACTCGATGGCCGACCCGGCGCACTATCGCCCACGCGATGAAGCCGAGCGCTGGCGCTCCTCGCAAGACCCTATCGCGCTCTTTGTGGAGAAGCTGCGCGAGGCCAAGCTGATCAGCGATGATGACATCAAAGCCATTGAGGATCGTGTAGACCAGCAGGTGCAGGACGCGGTGGAGTTTGCCGACTCCAGCCCGGAGCCATCGCTGGAAGAACTCTATACCGATGTGATGGCCGATAACTCTGAGGCCATTTCCTGGCGCTATCCCCGCAAGTAAGAGCGAGATGAGCAAGACCAGGCGCCGAGGCGAGCGCCTGATATACCAGGAGTAACCTGATATACGAGGAGTAACGGGAACGATGCGAACGATTACCTACCGCGACGCGCTGCGCGAGGCTATGCGCGATGAGATGCGCCGCGATGAACGGGTCTTTATTTTGGGCGAGGATGTGGTTGGCTACGGCGGCACCTATGCCGTCACCAAAGACCTGGATAAAGAGTTTGGCGAGCAGCGTGTCATCGATACACCGCTGGCCGAAGAGGTGATTGCAGCCACCGCCATTGGCGCGGCGTTGGGCGGCCTGCGGCCTATCGCCGAGATTATGACTATGAACTTCGCGCTGCTGGCGAGCGACCAGATCGTCAATGAGGCGGCCAAAGCGCGCTATATGTTTGGCGGCCAGCCCAAAGTGCCAGTGACATTTCGCATGCCGGGAGGCGGCGGGGCGCAGCGCGGCGCGCAGCACTCCCAGTCCTTAGAGTCCTGGTTCGCGCATGTGCCTGGTCTGAAAGTCGTGATGCCTGCCACGCCATATGATGCCAAGGGCATGCTCAAGTCTGCCGTGCGCGATGATGATCCGGTGCTGTTCATTGAACACGAGCTGCTCTACGGTGTCAAGGGCGAGGTGCCCGATGAGGATGAGGAGTATACCGTCCCGCTGGATCGCGGCATTGTGCGCCGCGAGGGCAAGGATGTCAGCCTGATTACCTTCTCGCGCATGGTGCATATCACCTTGCAGGCGGCAGAGGAACTGGCGAAGGAGGGCATCGACGCGGAAGTCATCGATATGCGCTGCATTCGCCCGCTCGATCTGGACCTGGCGCTGGATTCGCTCAAGAAGACCAATCGCGCCGTGATTGTGGAAGAGGGCTGGAAATACTATGGCACCGGCCAGGGCATCGCCGCGCTGATCTATGAGTATGCTTTTGATTGGATGGACGCGCCGATCCAGCATGTGAGCGGTGCCGATGTCCCCATGCCCTATGCCAAGAACCTGGAGCGCGCGGCCCTCCCCGTCCGCAACGATGTGATCAAGGCGGTGCGGGCGATTGTGCCACAGAAAGTCAGGGCGTAGGCCATGAACAAAGTGCTGCTGCCCAAATTGGGCGATATGGTCGAGGGGCAGATCCTCAAGTGGCTCAAACAAGAGGGCGATGAGGTTAAGAAGGGCGAGCCTATCGCTGAGATTGAGACTGAAAAGGCCAGCATGGAGATGGAATCCTTTGTCAGCGGCACGCTGCGCAAGATTCTGGTGCCAATCGGGCAGACGGTGCCGGTGGGAGCCGAGATCGCGCTGGTCGGCGACCCCAATGAGCCGCTGGAAGCTGGGTCTGCCGCGCCCGCCCAGGAGGCGGTGCCTGATCGCCAGACGCCAACCGCCCGCCCCGGCCCGGCACCCACACGCGAGGCGGATCGCCTGACCGGCGCTGCCAGCCCGGTCAGCGCCGGCAATGGCCGCGCGGCGCCCGCCCCGGCTCCTGTGCCACAGCCCCAGCCAGTCGCGCAGGGTGCGCCGACAGCGGCTGTTGAAGGCCGGCGCGTCTTTATCAGCCCGATTGCCCGGCGCATCGCCGCCGAGCATGAGCTAGATATTCAGCAGATTCCGGGCACCGGCCCCAATGGCCGCATCATCCGTGAGGATATCGAAAACTATCTGCGCGAGCAGGAGGCCAGGCCCGCTGCTCCGGCGGTTGCGCCGATGCCCGGCTTTGCGCCACTCCCAATTGGACCCGCCGCATTGCCTGGCGAAGAGGTCGAGGCCGTTCCGCTGACCAACATGCGCAAGACGATTGCGCGCCGGCTGACGGCCAGCATGCAACAGGCGCCGCACTTCTACCTCACTGCGTCCGTCGATATGGTCAAGGCCGGAGCGCTGCGCACCCAGATCAACGACTACGCCCAGACCGAGCAAGACCCGATCAAGGTCAGCTTCAACGACCTGATTATCAAGGCCGTCGCCCGTGCCCTGACGCGCATGCCGGAGATCAACGTCTCCTTTGATACCGATAAGCTGCTCTTCAAGAAGCGTATCAACGTCGGCATGGCGGTGGCCCTGGAGCAAGGGCTGATCGTGCCGGTCATCCACGATGCAGACCAGAAGGGCATCTTGGAGATCGCCCGCGAGGCGCGCCGGCTGATCGACGTGGCCAAGAGCAATAAGCTCAGGCCCGAAGACCTCCAGGGCGGCACCTTCTCGGTCAGTAATCTGGGTATGTTTGGCATCGAGCAGTTCACCGCTGTCATCAACCCACCCGAATCGGCCATTCTGGCTGTCGGCGCCATTGTGCCCACGCCGGTGGTCGTCGATGGGCAGGTGGTTGTGCGTGACCGTATGAAGCTGACGCTCTCCATCGATCACCGTGCCATCGATGGTGCGACGGGAGCGCGCTTCCTGCAAGACCTCAAGCGCCTGCTCGAAGAGCCAATGGGCATGCTGGTGTGAAATAGGAGAGAAGCTCTCAAGCGGTCGAAGGCCCGCCGAACCTCTGAAAAAGGACTCGGCGGGCCTTCGACCGCTCCCAAGATAAGGAGTGGGATCGCTCAGAACTGTTCAAGCGCCGCTGCCAGTCGTTTTACCCCTGGCAGAATGCGCTCCTCGTTGGTGCTGGCGTAGCCAAAGAGCAGCCCCCCGCGTGGCAGCGGCTCCAGGCTGTATCTGGAGATGGGCGAAACGTCGAGGCCCATCCCTGCTGCCAGTGCAGAGGCGCGCTGATCGTCTTTCTCAGGAGGGAGCCAGCCGATGAGGTGCATTCCAGCTTCGGGGGTCTGAACGTCGAGCAACCCACCCAGGTGGGCGCGCAGGGCGTCGTGCAGCAGATCGCGCCGCTGGCGATAGCGTTGGAGCATATGGCGCAGATGGCGGGCAAAGTAGCCCTCGCGCAGAAAATCGGTCAGCGCCATCTGTTCCAGCAGGGGGACATGGGTATCGATAAAGCGCCGCGTGGCGAGCAGGGGTTCGACCAGTTCACTGGGCGCGACCAGATAGCCCAGGCGCAAAGCCGGGAAAAGCACTTTGCTAAACGTGCCAATATACAGTACCCGCCCGGCCTGGTCGAGTCCCTGAAGCGCCTCCAACGGGCGTCCACAAAAGCGATACTCACTGTCGTAGTCATCCTCCAGAATCCAGGCGCCGGCCTGTCTGGCCCAGTCCAACAGTGCCAGGCGACGGCTCAGGCTCATCGTCACTCCAGTGGGGAATTGGTGCGAGGGTGTCGTTGAAACCAGGCGCGCCTGGGGGCAGCGCAGCCGCCCGATCTCCACATTGAGTCCCTGCTCATCGACAGGCACCGGCACCAGGCGCGCCCCTGCGGCAAGCAAAGCGCCCTGCGCGCCAAAATAGCCAGGATTCTCCAGCCAGGCGGCATCGCCAGGATTGAGCAGCGTGCGCGCGGCAAGGTCAAGCGCGCCCTGTGAGCCGGCGGTGATGATAATCTGTTCGGGTGTACAGCGCACGCCGCGTGTGATGCCGACCTGCGTGGCAATGGCTTCGCGCAGCGGAGCGTAGCCAGCAGGTGGTTGGTAGGAAGCGACCTCATGTAATGAATGTCGGGCGCGGCGAGCGATCAAACGCGCCCAAACCTCATAGGGAAACAGGTCCAGCGCTGGCTCACCACCGCGAAAGGCCATGCCAGTCCTTCCCTGCCCGCGCTCAGGAGCGGGTATCGCTTGAAGCAGGCGGACCCGTGAAGCAAGGCGAATGGCTGGCACCTCTTGCGCTCCCGCTCGCTTCTCCCGCGTCTGGAGTGCCTGCTCGCGCAAGAGCGGCGCGGGCAACTGGCGCGCCACTGTCGTCCCCTGTCCCACCCGGCTCTCCAGATAGCCCTCCAATAACAACTGCTCATAGGCCAGAGCTGTCGTTGTGCGCGAAACACCCAGCTCACTGGAAAGCTGGCGCGTCGAGGGCAGGCGCGCTCCTCGCTCCACCTGCCCGGCCAGGATCGCCCCGCGTAGGCGCGCATAGAGCTGCTTGTAGAGCGGCGCCGGCAAACTGGCATCCACCATCATCTTTGGGAGGTTCGTTGGGAGGGCACGTTTTGGCATGGTCATGCTCCTGTTGCCAGACGTAGGGCGTCACATGAGGCTGCCCATATAAATGGTATGGATAAAATAGCAGAAAGTGGCTCTTTTAACAAGTCCATTATTATGCTATGCTTTTCTTGGAAATGCAAGGAGCTAGTTGAACGAAGCTACAAAGGAGTCTCTTCATGGGAACCAGAATGAACTACGCGAAAGCTGCCCCCGGTGTGATGAAAGCGATGGATGCACTTGAAACCTATCTCGCCGACTGCGGCATTGAACCTGCCTTACAAGATCTGGTGAAATTGCGCGCCTCACAAATCAACGGCTGCGCCTACTGTGTGGATATGCACTCGCTGGATGCTCGCGCAGGGGGCGAAACGGAGCAGCGCCTCTACGCGCTGCCCGTCTGGCAGGAGACGCCGTTCTTTAGCGAACGCGAGCGTGCTGCCCTCCTCTGGACGGAGCAACTCACCCTGATCTCGCTCGACCATGTGCCCGACGCGGTCTATGAACAGGTGCGTCCGCATTTTACCGATGAAGAACTGGCGAATCTGACCCTGGTGATCGCCACGATTAACGCCTGGAACCGCTTTGGCATCAGTTTCCGCGCTGTGCCGGGGCACTATAAGCCCAGACAGCGCTAGCAAGAGCAGCGTGCTGGAAAAGACTGAAACATTTTTCCAGCACGCTGCTCCTGTACGAGCCACTCTTTCTCAACACGCTTGCCGGGCTGGCTTTAGTGCTGGTGGGTGACTTCCTGGCCGGAAAGAAAGCCGGCGAATCCTACCCGCTGAGTGAACTGTTTGATGAGGTATAATCAAGGGAGGCAATCTATTGTAGGATTAGTGGTCCCCGCCCGTCTTTCTCTTATGTTGTCGCTTGTAGCGTAGGTGCATACAGCCGAAGCTCAGAAAGGGAAAGGCAAACTAATGGACGGCATCCCCCAGATTATGGCGCAAATCCAGCAGCTTGATGCTGAGACGCAACGACGTCTCATCGCTGCTCTGCTCACCCTCTACAAGCAGCCAGTTGAGTATCCGAAAACGCCCACTGAACCAATCGTATTGAAGGTTCCCTATACACGCGACTATGCTGCCCCGCGCGGGGCAGTGCTGGTGACTAAATCCTGCCTCATCACCACTGATCGGCTCATCTGGCGCTCAGCAATCAAGGATGTGAAGCTGGAAAATGTGGAGGATGCTGGCTGGGAAGGGCGCTCTGGGACTGTCGAAGTGGTTCTGATTTTTGAGGTTGGTCAGCCGGAAACACTCGGCCTTCTCGCTCATTATGAGGGAAGAGAACTCGCCAATTTGCTGCGGCCAAAGAAATGATAAAAAAGTTCTTCCACATCATGCACATATTACCGTTATCCCCTGTGCGCGGTAGGGAGCTAAGACCTCCTCAGGGACGGATCGATCAGTGACCAGATAGGTGAGTTCGCTAAGCGGCGCAACGATGTAGGGTGCTGCCGTGCCTAGCTTTTCGGCTGAGGCCAGCGCGACGACCTCTGCCGCGCTGGCGATCATCGCCCGTTTGACGTGCGCCTCTTCATAATCGGGCACGCTGATGCCATCCTCAAGGTCCAGGCTACAAATGCCCAGCATACACAGATCGGCGCGCACTTGCCGCAGCGCTTCGACGGTAGCGGCTCCAACCGTGACCAGTGAGTGTTTATAGAGCCGGCCCCCGATCAGAATGACCTCAACTTCGGAATGCTCGGCCAGGGCGCTGGCAATGGGCGGGCTGTTGGTAATCACTGTTGCGCGTAGATCGGGCGGCAGGCGCTGGGCCACTTGCAGCGTGGTCGTGCCACCATCCAGAATGACGGTCTGCCCACTGCGCACCAGTTGCGCGGCAGCCTGAGCAATGGCTGCCTTGGCCGAGGGCGCCTGCTGCTGGCGCGCGGCGTAGCTGGCAATAGCAGGCGAGCGTGGCAAGGCGCCACCATGCACGCGCTGGAGCAGCCCGGCATCAGCCAGTTCGCGCAGGTCGCGCCGGATGGTATCCTCTGAAACGCTCAGCGCTCCACTCAGCTCAGTTGCCAACACTTTGCCGTCTCTGCGTAACGCCTCTAAAATGTATTGCCGCCGCTCTGCTGTCAACACTGCACTTTTCTCCTTGAAGATGCGTGAAAATGCTTGAAATTGCACGATATTTCGTGTATGCTTCTGTTACTGCATCCTATCGCCTGTTTCTGTTTCTGTCAATTTTAGACATGGGGGAGAGAAACTTGCCAGGGTGTATGCTATGACCAATGGTGTGTAGCAGCAAAGGAAGAAGCAATGGCTTTAGCGGCAACGGCGCCCTTTAGACGTGATCGTTTTACCTGGCTGGCGTATCTTATGCTGGGTTTCTATGCCTATCTGGAGGCGGCGCTGGGTCCGCTCATGCCCTTTCTGCGTTCAGAACTGGGCCTGAGCTACACGGTGGGCAGCCTGCATTTCAGCGCCTTCGCGCTGGGAACCATCCTGGGTGGGCTGGCTGGCGAGCGCGTCTTGCGCCGCTGGGGTCGGAGCCTGGCTTTTTGGGGTGGCGCCGCCGGCATGGCTGCCGGGGCTGTCTTGCTCGCGCTGGGCCATCTGGCCGCGCTGACGATTGCGGGCGCGTTCCTGATGGGCGCGCTGGGCGCGCTGCTCTTGGTGACCATTCAGGCCACGCTGGCAGACCATCATGGCGAGCGGCGCGCAACGGCGCTGACCGAGGCCAATATTCTGGCAAGCGTCGGGGCGACGCTGGTGCCCCTCTTCATCGGCGGCTTTCAGAATGCCGGACTAGGCTGGCGGGCCGCGCTCTATCTGATGGTGCCGGCGCTGCTGCTCTTTGTCCTTTTCTTCCGGCGCGTTGCTTTTCCTGGCGCTACGCAACCTGCCAACACCTCTGCGTCATCCACTCGCCCGCTGCCGCTGGCATTCTGGGCGTACTGGCTCGTCGTGGTATTGTGCGTTTCTGTGGAGTGGTGCATCGTCTTCTGGGGCGCGAATTTTCTGGAAAGCGTGGTGGGCTTGCAGAAGGTACTGGCCTCGACGCTGATGAGCCTGTTCTTCCTGGCCGAACTGACCGGGCGTATCGGGGCGAGCTGGCTAACGCGCAGCATGCGCAGCACGCGGCTGCTGCTGGGCGCCCTGGGCATTACGATCCTCGGCTTTCCACTCTTCTGGCTGGCGCCGCTGGCGCCCCTGAACGTGATCGGCCTCTTCCTGGCCGGGCTGGGCATTGCCAATCTCTTCCCGTTGACACTCTCCGTTGCCGTTGGGATTGATCCCGCGCAATCCAATGCCGCCAGCGCCCGCATATCGTTTGGTGTGGGCATTGCGCTGCTGGTGGCGCCGCTGGCGCTTGGCTGGGCCGCCGATCAAATCGGGATTCTGCATGCGTACAGCCTGGTGGCTGTACTGTTGACGTTGGCGCTGGTTGTCACCATTGGTGCCAGCCGCTTCGCCAGGTCTGCTTCACCTGTTTCAGATAGCGTTGAGGCAGTCGTAGACAGTCAACAACAACCTTCGCCTCAGGTGCCCTCCTGCGACTAGAAAATAGCCATCCTGTCCTATCCTGCCGGAAGCAGTGTGGGAAAGAGCGCCTGCGCCGATTTTGGGGGCTTGATTCATCTGCTCGGATAGAGTATCCTGCTCGTGCGGCTCGGAAGGAGCCGATACCTCATTGTGCTGACAGGGGGGAGACGTAATGGACCCGACAACGCATATCAGGGCGGTGACCCCGACAAAGATTCTTGAGCAGGCGGGAGCCTATGCGCGTTCGATGGCCTTGCGCGCAGCCATCGAACTGGAGCTATGCGACGCGCTCGATGAGGGGCTAGATACGCCCCAAAAGCTGGCCCAAAACACCAAGACCTCGGTGCGTGGGATGCAAATGTTGCTGGATGCCCTGGTAGCGATGGAGCTGCTGACCAAGGAAGGCGAGACCTACCAACTCACCCAGGAGGCTTCGACCTATCTGGTGCAGAGCAAGCCCACCTATCTGGGCGAACTGGTGGAGCAGCGGGTGCGCGATGTGGTTGCCTTCGATCATCTGGCCGAGAGTGTGGCAACCGGCAAGCCCTGGACCGAATGGGGCGTGCAGCATGGTGGGGTCGAGAACTATTTTGCCGATATGGTGCCTGGTCTCTATGTGCTGCATGAGCCAGATGCGCGCCGGGTGGCGCGCCATCTCTTCCGGGGCCAGATTGGCAACGCGGCGCGCGTGCTGGACCTGGGAGCCGGTTCCGGCATCTGGGGCATTGCGCTGGCCCAGCAAAACGCGCTGGCAACCGTTGTGGCGCTCGATACGCCCGATGTGCTGGAAGTGACGCGCCAGTTTGTTGAGGGCCACAAGCTGGAGGCCCAGTTTGAATATCACGAGGGCGATCTGCTGAGTACCGATCTGGGGGAGAACCAGTTTGATGTCGTCATACTCGGCCAGATTTGTCATATGTTCAGCCCGGAGCAGAATCAACTGCTGTTCCGCCGAGTGGCGCGTAGCCTGAAGCCGGGCGGGCGCGCCTTGCTGACTAGCCCGCTGGTCGATGATAAGCGTCTCCACCCCACCGCAACGCTCCTCACTGATCTGACGCTGCTGCTGAGTACCGAGGGAGGCCGCAGCCACACGCCGGCTGAATATCGGGCCTGGCTCGCCGGGGCCGGCTTCGGCTCGTCTGAGGTGCTGGACCTGCACGATATGCTGGCGATGGTGGCGATCAAGTAGCCCAGCGGGCTAGGGCAGAGACCAGATCACTTCATCAGCGTAGTGCTGATAGCCGAGTGCAAGCGCCACCCGTTCTGAACTGATGTTGGTGGCGCTATGCACATAGAGGGGCATGCGCCCGGCGGCCAGAATCGCCTCGGTGGCTGCTGTTACTACTGTTTTTGCCAGCCCTCGCCCGCGCAGATGTTCAGCCTCGGTGCGCACACCAATCTCCCAGACAGACGCCGATTCCTGACGAATGCCAGCGCGAGAGAGTATCTGGCCGTGTTCGTCGCGCAGCGCGTAGACGCCCCCGCTGTAGCGGCTGAGCAGCAGCAGGCTGAAAAGTTCATGCTTGTCCAGCGGTTTCACGCTGGCGCTTTCCGGGCCGCGAAAGGGCCGGAACGTTTCTGGCGTGACAAACCGGCAGGTCATCAGCAGGCAGCCTGGCGGGATCGAGGCATCAGGGAACGCAGCAGAGACCAGTTGGGTCAATCGTTCCAACGTGGCCGCCTCAAAGAGCCGCTCGTCGGTCAGGTCAGCGAGCGTCTCGCGCAGCGGCTCGATCAGTCGCGGATGGGCTATGCAGGTAAAGGGACGCTGGCGGCCTGGAGCGCTGGGAGCGTGGAGAATCAGCGCGCTGTTTTTGAAAAAGGGCGCGAGCGCGTGCGGTGGACTGAGGGTGGTCAGGCCAATGCCAGGCTGAGAGAGGAGCGCCGGCTCCTGGCCGAGCGCTTCGGCGTAGTAGGTGTCGAGTCGCTGCCTGGCCTCTTGATCCGTCATGACACCTCTTTAACCTTGCAGCACCAGGGTCAACGCTTCGGGATCGCATGGCTCGGCGCAGCAGAAGAGATAGGCGCGCCGCCCGCTGCCCCAATCAAGCTGCGCCTGTGGCTCGCTTACCAGTTGCGCCAGCAGGTGCATTTGCCCGCCGCACCAGCGGCATTCCGGCCAGGCGCTCTCATGGAGCCAGTGCGGATAGCCGCCGAGTTGGCTGTGCGCGCTCGCTTCATAGGGATGGATCACTGCTGTCTCGGCCAGATGATAGAAGGCATGCAGGTCGTCCAGCGCGTGTGGGGCGATCTCGGCAAACTCATCGGCGACATCCTGCCAGCCGGGCGCATCCAGCGCCGGCGTGCCGGAGACCCGGCAGGAGCGTAGTTGCTCCCGCGCTGTGAGCATTTCCGGTACGTGCAGTGGGGCCAACGGCTGCTCATGCAGGTGCGAGAGCCGCAGGCGGCAGCGGTCTCTGCTGGGCCGCTCGTCACCGGCCCGCTCATCGCTCTGGGCGCAGCGCCAGCACGAGAAGATCGAGAGGAGGTCATAGGCGCCTGGCCGCCAATGGCCGCCGCCATCCAGTCGCAGTTGAGCAATGAAGCCGAGCGGCGCCTTGCAGCTATCGCAGAGCGGCCAGGACTCGCCTGCCAGCCACCAGGGCCGCCCGCCAAAGCCGGATTCTGGTTCATCGCTGGAATGTTCCCCTGGCTCCAGCCGCAGATGCAGGCAGGTGCGCGCGATCTGGCGCAGCCGCTGGGTGAGCGCTTGTTGCAGCGCGGGCGTATCCATCTTAGCTGTGCTGCTCCACCGATGTTGCTTCCAAAGGCAGTTCGACGGTGAAGTTGCTGCCTTTGCCTTCTTCAGAGGTGGCCCAGATGTGCCCGTGATGGCGCTCGACAATTTCCTTACAGATAGCCAGCCCCAGCCCCAGACCGCGCTGCGGGCCGTTGCGCGCCGTGCGGGCGCGGAAGAACCGATCAAAGATCAAGGGAAGCTCCTCTTTGGGGATACCCACGCCCTCATCCTGCACCTGCACAAGCGCGTGATCGTCCCGGCGCGAGAGTAATACGCGCACCGGGCGGTCATCCGCCGAATATTTGAGTGCATTGGTCAGCAGATTATTGAGTACCTGCCCCAACCGTTCGCTATCGGCGGTGAGCAGGAGCGGTGCTTCCGGCCTAATCAACGTGATGGCGCGCCCGCTGGCAAGCTGCTGCTCTTCGACAGCCTGGCGGGTAAGGGCAGCCAGATCGCAGGATTCCAGGCGCAGTTCAAGTTTGCCTGCCTGAATTCGGCTGACATCGAGCAGATCGTTGACCAGCCCGGTCAGTCTGTCGGCCTGCTGATTAATCCTGCCCAAGACCTCCTGAGTTCGTGTCAGGGCGGGCGAGGAGTTTTCTACCTGCCCAAGCCGACGCTCTGCCAGTTGGGCGTAGCCTTTAATCGCCGCGATAGGTGTCTTGAGTTCGTGCGAGGCGAGCGAGAGAAACTGGTCTTTCAAACGGTCAGCTTGTTCTAATGCCTTTGCCCGCTCGTTTGCCAGACGCTCCGCAGTACGCGCCCGCCGCCGGGCGCGCTCGCGTTGGGCTGCCAGAACGCTCACGATCAGACTGGCAACAATAAAGGGGAGGAACGAGCCAAGATCGCTGAACAGGGTCAGCTTGTTGACAGGCTCGACGATATAATAGTCCAGCGCCAGCGTACTCACTATCGTGGCAAACACTGCTGGCCCGGCGCCCCACAATGTGGCAACCAGAAAGACGATCACGATCATTGCTGAGCCGGCAACGAGATGGAGTTCTAGCACGCTCCGCAGTTGGACGGCGGCAACCGTGCAAACGGCAATCAGCAGGATGGTGAAGAGATAGCCGCTCACCCAGTGCTGCCACCATGCGGGCGGCGCAATGTTGTCTGAGCGGATGATGCGGCGCGAAAGAATCCCTGGGGCCAGGTCGTGTCTTTTCTGAATGGGTGGTTGCGACCCAGCAGGTTCAGCCGGGGGAGGCGCCACAGATGATTTGGGAGAACGTGCTGACATAGTGTGCTGGCTCCTCTAGCGGCAAAAGCCTGCCTGGCAGGCTAAAAGGTGCTGCTCGTTCAAAGGTGGGAAGATATGGTGATCCTTGCATCCCCATCTCATCGAATTGATCGTATCACCTCTGGTGATCTGGCGCAACCTCAGCCTCCTAGTCCGTGAAGTACCCCAGCGCTCAAGCGCGGGGCTTCTACAGGCCCGTGAGCCTGTGGGCCACTTCCTGGCCCCGACACAAGATGATTTTGGCAGAGTTGTGGTCCCGATCTAGCTCCAGCCCGCAATCGGGATAGGGACAGGAGTGCCACCGCACGTCCAAGTCTTTGGGCACCAGACGACCACAGCCACTGCACAGTTGGCTGGTATTGGAGGGGTCCACAAACAGCACGCGACGTCCGGCGCTTGCAGCCTTGGCGACGCACAACTGCTGGAACTGTCCCCACCCAGCATCAAGAATGGAAGTATTCAGGCCCGCTTTAGCCGCCGCCCCATTGGGCAGATATACGCCTTCCTTCTCCGGGGCAGGCTTGGGTTCGGGTGCGGCGCTCATGTTGGTGATCTGCAAGTCTTCAAAGACGATCAGCCCAAAGCGACTCACCAGCGAGCGTGCCGCTTTGTGGTGAAAATCCTTGCGCTGGTTGCGCACTTTGCGATGGGCCTTTGCCAGCGCGAGAGCCGCACGTTTGCGCCGATGCGAGCCACGCTTCTTGCGATCCCTGGCCTGTTGCAGCAAAGTGAGCCGTTTCAGCCCTCGGCGATAGAGACGCGGGTTTTCAATCGTCTCGCCCGTCGAGAGGGTCGCAAAATGCAGCAAGCCGAGATCAATGCCCACCGCCTCTTCACAAGGCGGCAACGGTTCCTCTTCCACTTCACAAGAGAAGGTGGCGTACCAGTGGTTCACATCACGCTTGATCGTGACCGTTTTCACCTGGCCCACCATCGGACGATGTAAGCGCACCTTGAGGTCGCCAATTTTGGAGAGCGTCAAGACCTCCCCGGCGAGGGCAAAGCCCGATTGGGGATAGGTGAAGGAGTCGTAGCGCCCTTGCCCCTGGAAACGCGGATAGCCCGGTTTCTCGCCATTCCTGATACGGCGGAAGAACGCAGCAAAGGCTTTGTCCAGCCGGCGCAAGACATCCTGCAAGACCTGGCTGTGAATGTCCTGGTAGGCAGGAAACGCCGCTTTGATCTCGGCCAGTTCAGCGGCTTGTTGGGTATATCCCAAACTCTTGCGGCGCATCTGATAGTACGCCTTGCGTTCTTCCAAGGCACTGTTATAGAGCGCCCGGCAGCGGCGCAGCACAAAAAGCAGGGTGTGTTCCTGCTTGGGGGTCGGGTAGAGGCGATACTTAAACGCTTTCCTGATCAGCATCGCGCTTGCCCTTCCGCTGTTCTGCGCGTGAATACTGCTCCAAGGCCCAAATTAGCTCACTATTCAAGGATCGTCGATGCGCGGCGGCCAAAGCCCGAAATGTGTCAATCAAGGCCGGGTCAGCATAGAGAGTCCAGCGCATCGGTTTAGAATCAGATGTTTTCATACACGCATGATACCATATACAGTACGTGTGTGTCAACCGTGACAAAGCCACTTCTCTCCCCAGTGCTAAAGCACGGGGTTTTATGCGGCTCTTGATAATACCTACCAGCAGAGCAGGCAAAAGCCGCTTGACGAATACAGGCGGAGATGGTATAGTAGTGGAGTGGTGAACGAAGCGCGAAAGCCTTCTGCCATCTTGCCCCCGTAGCTCAGTGGATAGAGCACCGGCCTCCGGAGCCGGGCGCGCAGGTTCGATTCCTGTCGGGGGTACTTTGCTTATCTGGAGCGGCCTCGTACCTTCCGACCTGCGTGCCTATTTCTCCATTCCGGGTGCTGCCGAATCCCCCTCAGAATACCACCTGTAAGCCATCATACCAAGTTCTGCCTGGTTTCGTGCTGCTGAGCTTCTGCCTTCCCATTCATTTTTCACTGCGGCTGTAAGGTTCTCGTCAGTCCACTTTGCTATGGGCTAATTCTGCCCTAACTCAATCCTGAAACACCACAAATCCAAATAACCAAAGAGTGTATAATATCTAGCAGACAAGCCAAGGATATGAAGTGGAGGCTGAGAATGCTAGATAGTCCCTATGAACGCCACCGCAAGTATGAAGAACGGCTGCACTGGAAAAGAAGAAACGCAATAACAAGGCTTTTACATACTGGGTATTACGATTCAGGCAGCGGAAGACTCGCAGATGGAGATTTCTATGAAGAAACTTACCTTGAGGGATTTATTGATAGAATCCTAAAGTATGAAAAGCAAGTTCGCTACTACAGACTGGTTGATATACCCCTTCAAC
>CAZFWN010000032.1:0-43288 GCA_964522745.1 uncultured Ktedonobacterales bacterium | reverse complement strand
GTCCGATGGCGCAGCAGGCGCAGTTCCCAGCCCAGGAACAGCGAGGCGGCAGCACCGATGCGATAGCATAGTTCGCGGTAGAGCTGGCCGATGTGGGTGCAGTGCGCCTGCACCAGCGCGAAGGCCGGCGCATAGGCGGACGGGCTGCGGCTGAGCATGAAGACCTCCAATGCTTCGAGCGCCAGGCGCACCTCCACGCGCAGCAGCTTGCGCAAGGCATCCCGCGCCAGCGTGCGCAGCAGGCTGGGATCGAAGGGCGCGGGGCAGATGCGCTCTGGCAAATCCTCCTCAGTAGGGCGATAGAGGACCAGCAGTTCATCGGCGTCCCAGAGCGAGTCATCGAGGGCGCGCAGCAGCCAATGCCAGAGGAAGGTGCGGATTTCCGCCGGGACGCCGGCCAGTGGGTCGGCGAGCATCTCCGGCGCGTGCAGAGTGGCCTGCGGGCGAGCGGCGGACGGAGCGACGGGGGCATCGGGGGGCATGACCATAGCAAGAACCTCCTCAACTGCGGCGCTCTGCCGCAGCGTGTTGCCTGGTCCAGGCGACCCCCGGCCCGGCCAGAAACAACGCGGCCACCCTACGCAACCCAGGCGGCGCTGCTTAGGAGCAGCGGGACGCCGGGCGCCAGAGTGGTCGCTGAGGTGGTTTTTTGGGTACAATCCCCCCAGCCCCACTCCTGGCAATGTCAGGTTTGGGGTCATGACGTGGCTTGGTGCTACTTGCGCCATCCACGCCAGCCGTCTTGTTCAATTGACTGTGTGCGCGATTGGACTCCTAAAATGAGATATTCTACTGACTGGTAGGAGTGTAATCGATCTTGCGGCAAAAGTCAAGGGGTTTGGGACTCTCCTTCTAGTTTTTTTAGTTATTGCGCGGACGGTTGGTCCTGATCTTGAAGCACCCACACGTCCCAGAACGTCAGGGTTCCAACACAAGCATACTAGAAGGGCAAGATGATGGTTCCTAGATCGCGTTTCAGACACGGCATCAGCGGCATGGCCCTGGTGCTTGGTATTACCATCGTATTCTTCTTAGGTGGGTGCGGCACGGTAGCAAAAGGCGCCTTCTTGCAGCCGACGAATACGCCGACGGCGCCTGGGGCAACGGCGACCCCCAGCGCCACCGGCTACGCCTTACTGACGCCGCAGCCCAGTGGGACGGCAGACCTCACCTGGGATCCCGCCACCAACAATACTTTGACCGCGACCCTCTCGCTGATTGGTCTGGCGCCGGCCAACCCAACCAGCTATACCAGCAGCCCCTATCCGGCTACGCTCTCTTCGGGAAGTTGCAAGCAGCCGGGGAAGGTAATCGATCAACTGACCGCGATTACGGCAGATCAGTTCGGCGCGGGCACGAGTACGACCACGATAGCAGGGGTGACGGGCGGCATTCCAGCGAAGGGATGGTCCATTGTTATTCACGCGCCTTCCTCGTTCAACGAGACGGCGCCGCTGGCCTGTGCCAACGTCCTCAACCCCAATTCCTCAACAACGACGAAGCAGACGGTTACAGTAAGAATTCATGGCATGCCCCCGGCGAGCGGCAAGCATGGGCCGTTTGGAAAAGCACAGGTGACCCTCTCTGGCACGACTTTAACCGTCAACCTCTGGATGGGCGGCCTGACGCCAGGCAGCAAGCACGAGGCCCATATTCATGTCGGCAGCTGCGCCAAGCAGGGGCCGGTGGCGTATCCGCTGAACACGGTCGCTGCCGATAGCTCAGGACGGGCGCATGTCGTGACAACCATTCAGGGCGTGACAGCAATCCCAGGCGATTGGTATGTGCATGTCCACAGCAGCACGAACCTGACCACCCAGGCTGGATACCAACCTATCGCCTGCGGGAATGTCTATACGAGAACCGGGCCTGGCAAATAAGCGCTGAGATGGGGATGAGTTCCCTGGCATGACACGGGCCATGCCTGCTTGAAACTAGCAGGCATGGCCCGTTTGCTATTGAGATTTTATTTTTGACATGCCTCTGTCACAAATGTGGCCCCTCACCCCACTTCATTAGTGGTACTGATGCAGTCTTTGGCTGCATCCAAGTAAAAAGAAAGAGGCTACACATGGCGGGCTACATTCTGATGGATCTGGAGATCACCGATCCAGAGGGATTTAAGGAATACTTGCGGCTGGCAGGCCCAAGCGTGAAACACTATGGGGGCAAGGTGCTGGTAGGTGGGGCAACCTGTGAAACCCTGGAGGGGGAGTGGCATCCTCGTCAGCTCTCGATAGGGGAATTTGAAAGTGTCGAGCAGGCGCTGCGCTGGTACAACTCAGCCGAGTACGCGCCGGCAAAAGCGCAGCGTCTCAAGGCGGCAAAAACGCAGGCCATTGCAGTCCAGGGACTCTAGCAGGGAAGGAGCATAACGATGGCTCTGAAGGAGCAAATAGCACAAAGAGATCAGGCGGGAGACCATGCGGCGGACAAGCTGCCGGCTCCTGGTGTCTCTCATCGCGTCAGACACTTTTTGCAGGGCCGCCTGACGCGCGTTTTTAATCCTTTTGTACTGGGGCACGCCGGGAGCCGACGTCGGCTCAAGTATGCTGTGATTCACCACCAGGGGCGACGCTCCGGGCGCCCCTACGCGACGCCCACCAGCGCGCGCCCGACGCCCGATGGCTTTGTCATCCCAATGGCGTTTGGCGAGGGCGCAGACTGGGTGCGCAATGTGTTGGCGGCAGGTGGGTGTGTGATTGAGTGGGAGGGCACTGAGTACGCGCTGGTTGACCCGGAGGTGGTTGACCTGGCAGCTATTCGGTCAGCGTTCTCTCCAATAGAGCGAGCGTTGATGCCCGTCTTTGGGGCCAGGCAGTTCGTGCGGCTGCGGTACGCGCCAACGAGCAGCACTGATCCCGCCTGAAGCCATCGGTTCTTGAAATATGCTACCCCTGGAGCGCCGGTTGGAAAATCGGCGCTCCAGGGGTAGCGCGCTCCCGCGAAGCGAGGGTGAACTTAGATTTGGGCCAGCTTTTCTGGATTCCCCATGACGCGAATGGTCTGAATGCGCCCGGCCTCCACTTCAATGGTAAACACCAAAAAGGCGCGATCACCATCACGAATAATCAAAGCCGGTTGACCATTGACTTCGGCCAGTTCCAACCGATAGCCCTCCGGTAAAAAGCGTCTGGTTCCCAGACCGTAGCGCAGCACCTCGGTACGTCCAACCAGAGGACGGGTCGCCGCGCCTTTGACCTTGCCCCCGCTGTCGGCCCACAGGGTCACATCTTCGGCCAGCAGGTCCATCAAGGCAGACATATCACCCTCTTGTGCTGCCTGGAAAAAACTGGAGAGTAATTGTCGGTGGGTTTCGGGGGACGAGGGGAAGCGTGGCCGATGGTCGGCCAGATGTTTCTTCGCCCGGCTGAACCACTGGCGACAGGCGACCTCACTTTTGCCCAGGAAGGTGGCAATCTCGGCATAGTCATACTCAAAGACTTCGCGCAGTAAGAAAACGGCCCGCTCGATGGGTTGAAGCTCCTCCAGCAGCAGCAAGAACGCCAGCGAGATGGACTCATCCGTCTCGACATGCTCTGCCAGGTCTTCTGGCTCGGTGGCCTGCCCAGTGATGAGCGGCTCTGGCAGCCAAGGCCCCAAGTAGTGTTCCCGCTGCCGGCGCGCTAATTGAAGCTGGTCCATGCAGAGGCGGGTGAGGATAGTGGTCAGGAAGGCTTTCAGCGAGCGAATGGTTTCTGGCGGCGTGGCCCGGTAGCGCAGATAGGTTTCCTGGACCATATCCTCGGCATCCATCGCGCTCCCAAGCATGCGATAGGCAATGGCAAAAAGATACGAGCGATAGGTTTCAAAAGATTCCACCGTGTTCCTCCTTGGGTGGGAGCAACAATTTGTACTGATTATAAGGTGTGATCACCATAAAGAAAGTGGGTCGAGGGGCTACGTTTGTGACAGAGCGGCATCGGTTCTTGTCTTCTCATACTCATCCTTAGCAGTTTCTAGAAGTCCTCCATAAGTTTAGCAGCATGTTGGTGACGTGCCGCTCGTTCCCTTCGTCTCTGCTTATAGGGATGTTTCGTAGCAGGCGTTTGTGCCAGAGCAGGCGAAGCAGCGGAGGGCAGCGATGGAGCAGCAGGCCATTCCCCAAACCAGCAGGCGATCAAAGCTGAATTGGATTTTTAGGATGATCGGGGCCATACTCCGGCTAGCCGCGTTTCTCACCATGCTGGGCGCGTGGGTGAGCGCTTTCGCCGCCGCAAGCATAAATTTTGTCTATGTCGCGCTCGCGGCAACCGTCCTCTATATACTGCTCTTCGCGCTCACCATTGTGTTAAGCAGGCGATTCAGGCAGGGCATTCGGGATGGCAAGCCAGCATCCTATGTGTTCGATGGAGTTCCCCTTTGCCTTGCCTACCTGAGCCTTGTGTTGGGCTTTTTGTATGATTACAGCCAGATAGCGACATCCATCGGAATGCTACCATCTATCGGAATGCTATTTGGAATCATATTCTTGCTGAATGGCGCCTTCTACATTGGCGATTTGCTCGATAAGGGCCATTCAGATGCCACAGCGTTGCTGGATGGCTGCGGCGAGGGGTGTGCAGAGGGCTGCATTGGAATGTTTCTCGATGGGCTACATATCTAACATGACCAGAGGGCACGAGGGCACCGGATAGCTGGCGGTTAAAACCGCGCCTAAGGTGCCCAGGGTCCGCAGAGCAACGCCTGCGCGGGCTGGGTTCAGGCGCGCATTCGTGCCCGCCTGCCAACACCTGTCCTGACGAAACAGAAAAGAGCATGAGACGCCCCTGCACCCCGGATTACATCAACATGCGTTGGAGCGCGGCGCGGTCCTGGGCGCTTTGCTGGGCAAGCTGCATGAGGGCCATCGAGAGGTCATCCAGCCATTGATCGACGCCGAGCGCTTCGGTTTTGAGGGCGATGCCGCGCACGACGCGCGTGCGCTGCGATGCCAGCGTGCCATGCTGGTGACCGATCAGATAGCGAAACTCCCCTAGCTCAATACTGATCGACCTGACCGGCTTCTCGCGGGAAAACAGGTGAGATTCGCGCTCCACCACTGTGCGCGTGGGCAAGGCGCCGCCCAGCTTGGTCGCCAGCGCCTCCAGAAATGTTTTGGCATCGCCCGCATCGGCGCGCAGCGACGACGCCAGTATTTCAAAGCCAAGGCCCTCGCCATAGGAGCTATCAGCCATAAATACAACCCTCCTGGGAAGCAGAGATACGCGCGTGAGCGTAGGAAAGAAGTCCAGATCAGTTTGGGCGCGCTGGGGCCAGCCAACCACAGAAAAGCGCCTTGCAGATGGCCCTTTGTATTGTAGCATAGCCACGATTGGAGCGCATCAGTCAGGATAGCTCTGGCACGCGCTGGCTCACCGGGCTTGACACCTGCTCTCATACTGAGGTATCATTTTTAGTGGAACTATTCTTAGAAGGAGTGTCATCTCGTCTCTAGGAATGTATTTGGGCGGTTGCTGAAATTGGCAGACAGGCCAGACTTAGGATCTGGTGGTGATGAACCGTGCGGGTTCGACTCCCGCACCGCCCACTCAGTCGCCAGAGCAGTGCTATGCTGGACCTGCCGAGGGGACTGAAACAGGGGTGTGCGGGAGTGGCTCAGGGGTAGAGCGTCTCCTTGCCAAGGAGAAGGTCGCGGGTTCAAATCCCGTCTCCCGCTCCAGTCTATGCTGCGGTGCGCGCATCACCGTTGGCGTATTTGCCTTCCTCATGGCGCCGTGTCGGGCACTGCGTCTGGCGCGTCACTTCCCGCGTCTTACCGTTTGCCGGGTGAGCCGGCGGGAGTTGTGCGCCTCACGCCCACATCACGCCAGGGGAATCATCCATACGTTTCTCTGATGCCAGGACATGCTATAATTTTGAAAAAGATTATCCATCATCGGGCGTTGGCATTGACCTACCTTATTTGATTTGCTGCTGGAGATACTGAGTGAAAATCACGGTTGAGAAAACCCCCAAGAGCGAGGCCATCCTGGATGTCGAACTCGATTGGGAGGAGGTTGAACGGGCCTCAGACCGCGCCTATAAAAAGCTGGCGCAGAAATATACCGTTCCGGGCTTCAGGAGAGGCCACGCGCCACGTACTATGCTCGAACGTATGCTTGGCAAAGACGCCATCTACCAGGAAGGTTTGGATGACCTGATCAATCAATCCTATAAGCAGGCGATTGCAGAGAACCAACTTACCCCTATCGGCCAGGCGGATGTCGATGCCCAGCCGCTCGAACCCGGACAACCCTACCACTTCAAAGCCACCGTTCCCATTCTTTCCCCCGTCACACTTGGCAACTATCATTCCATCCATTTCGATAAGACGGAGCCGAGCGTCACGGATGAGGATGTGCAGAAGGTGCTGGAGGATTACCGGAACCAGCAGGCTATCTGGGTGCCCGTCGAGCGGCCCGCGCAGTTGGGAGACCGCGTGACGGTCAACCTCATCCTGAAGGTGGGCGAGAAGACGATCAGCAATCTCAAAGATAATGAATACGAACTGGTCGAGGAGCGCCCCGGCCTGTTCGCCGGCATGGACGCGCACATCGTCGGGATGAAAGAAGGCGAAGAGAAAACCTTCACCACCACTATTCCTGAAGACTATGCCAATACCGATCTGGCCGGCAAGGAAGCGCAGTACGAGGTTACGGTCAAGGCGATCAAGGAGCGAAACCTGCCGGAGATCGATGATGAACTGGCGAAGGGCGCCGGCAAATATCAGACACTTGAAGAGTTACGCCAGGCGGTCCGCGATGAACTCCAGCAGAGCCGCACCACCCAGGCGCGGCGCGATCTGGAGAACAAGGTCATTGAAGCCGCTGTCGAGCAGGCAGAGGTCGAGATGCACCCTGTCTTGATCGAGGATGAGGCCGACGCGCTCTTTCACCAGATGGAGCATCTGCTGCAACAGCAGCGCATGAGCATGGAGCAGTTCTTGACGCTCAGCCAGAAAAGTGCCGAAGAGTATAAAAAGGAACTGGAGCCTGAGGCGGCCAAGCAGGCCAAGACCGATCTGGTGTTGGAGGCTATCGCCGACCAGGAGGGTTTGAGCGTCAGTGACCGCGAGTTGCAACAACTGCTTGATCTGTACGCGCGCATGGGGGCCAGCCGCCAGCAGCGCGTCAATCAGATGTCCTCGGCTGCTCGCAAGCGGCTGGAAAGCAGCATCAAGCGCGACAAGGCACGTACCTTCCTGATTGACCATGCTACCAGTCCCCGCAGCAACGAAGCTGAGGAGGCGAGCGCGGCTGAAGCCAACGCGCTGGCGGCGGCAGCCGAGGCCGGGGAGGAACCCGCGACAGCAGCGATCCAGAGCGAAGAGACGAGTACGGCTGAAGCCTCTGATGAGGCTCCAGCCACAAAGTAAAAGCAGAGGAGCATATGGCTAATACCAAAGGAACCCGCATGACGTATCGCTGCTCATTTTGTGGCAAGAGCCAGGATCAAGTGCAGCGGTTAATCGCCGGGCCAGGCGGCGTCTATATTTGTGACGAGTGCATCGACCTCTGCCGCGAGATCATCGAGGAAGAGCAAACCACCGTCAGCAGCAAGGCGCGTGTGCCCACCGGCAAGGTGCCAACGCCCAAGAAAATCTACGAGCAGTTGAACGCCTATGTCATCGGCCAGGAAAAAGCCAAGAAAACGCTCGCCGTCGCCGTGTACAACCACTACAAGCGCATCAACGCGGGCATGCAGATCGACGATGTAGAACTCTCCAAGAGCAATATCTTGTTGATCGGCCCCACCGGCTGCGGCAAGACCCTGCTCGCGCAGACGCTTGCCAAGGTGCTGGATGTGCCCTTTTGCATCGCCGATGCCACCGCGCTGACCGAGGCCGGCTATGTGGGCGAGGATGTGGAAAACATCCTGCTGCGCCTGATTCAAATGGCCGACTTCGACATTGCTCGCGCCGAGCGCGGGATTGTCTACATCGACGAGATCGATAAGATCGCGCGGAAATCTGACAACCCCTCGATCACCCGCGATGTCTCCGGCGAGGGCGTACAGCAAGCGCTGCTCAAGATTATCGAGGGCACGGTTGCCAATGTTCCTCCGCAGGGTGGGCGCAAACACCCCCACCAGGATTTCATCCAGATCAATACCTCCAATATTCTCTTTATCTGTGGCGGCGCATTTGAGGGGCTGGATAAGATCGTCGAGCAGCGGCTAGGGAGCCACAAGACGATGGGCTTCAAGGCCATGCTCGACGACAAACCAGAAGATTCCACCATCGCGCTTGCTCAACTGATTCCAGAGGACTTGCTCAAGTTTGGGCTGATTCCAGAGTTTGTGGGCCGCCTGCCGGTGACCGTCAGCCTGGAGAATCTGGATAAAGCGGCCCTCATCCGTATTTTGACCGAGCCAAAGAACGCGGTTATCAAGCAATATCAAAAATTGCTTCAGCTTGACCGGGTGGAAGTCGTCTTCACCGCCGATGCCCTCGAGGCTACCGCCGAAAGCGCCCTCAAGCATAAGACCGGGGCACGCGGTCTGCGCAGCATCATCGAGGAAGTCTTGCTGGAAGTAATGTATGAAATTCCTTCGCGCACTGATGTGAAGAAGGTGGTCATCAACGCAGATGTCATTAGTCAACACCGCAAGCCGGTGTTGATGACGCGCAACGAACAGCACGCAGCAGAGTTGCTAGAAGACGAGTCGGCATAATCCTGGCGGTTGAGACGTTCCCTGGAGGCGGCAGAAGCCGCCCTTCCGCCTGGAGGGGCGGGAGAAAAGAAGTTGCCCGGTCGCATGGAGGAGCGGCAGGCTCGCTTACGCGAGCCTGGCGGCGCAGCTTCCAGGGCCGTTTCAACCGCCAATTTTTGTGATGGAACGATCTACGCATGAGACGCTCAGATGAGAGGCAATGATGCCTGAATCTGCTTTTTGGGCTAGTGGGGAGACCGATCCCCTCTCTGCTCGTTACAAACATCAGAGCGCTCTGCCCTCCTGTGGGAGAGAGCGCATAAGGAGTGAACATCCGAGACCTTACCCACAGGCTAGCGAGGATGCCATATGGCCGAACAAGAGCAGTTTCCCCAGCCAGAGCAGCCAGAGCAGCAACCGGCTGAGGAACCACGCACCACTCGAAGCTATCCGCTGGTGCCGCTCAAAAATACGGTCGTCTTCCCCCGCACCCGTGTCACCTTGACTATCGGGCGGGAGAAGTCGATTCGCGCAGTCGAAGAGGCTCTCACTGGTGATCGCCAGTTCATCGCGGCCACCCAAACCAACGCCGAACTGGACGACCCCCAGCCTGACGACATCTTTTCCACCGCGACATTGGTAGACATCATCAGCTACCAGCGCCAGACGCAGGAAAACACGATCCAGCTTGTCGTCGAGGGCGCTCGCAGGGTCAAGATTGTTGAGTATGAAGAAAGCGATCCCTACCTCAAAGCTGCCGTCACCAAACCCGTTGAGCTAGCGCCTTCCGGCCCCCAGACAGAGGCTCTGGTCCGTCATGCCATCAGCCTCTTTGAGAAATTTGCCCAGTTGAACCGACGCTTCTCGAATGAAGACATCTCTTCTGTCATCAGCTTGAAAAGCCCGGCCCGGCTGGCCGATGTGCTGGCGGCGCACGTTGTCAACGAACACACCACCCAGATGGACCTGCTGGAGACGATAGACCCGATGGAACGGCTGGAAAAAATTTGTGTGGTGCTGGGCAATGAAATCGAAGTGCTGGAACTGGAAGCGAAAATCCGCCAGCGTGTCCGCCAACAAGTAGACAAAAACCAAAAAGAATACTATCTGAAAGAGCAACTGCGCGCGATTCAGGAGGAACTGGGCCATGATACCGCCAGCGAGGTACAGGAACTGCGCGAGCGCGTGGAGCAAAAGGCTCTGCCAACTGAAGCCAGAACGAAGGTACTGAAAGAGATTGACCGGCTGGAGCGTATGCCTCAGCATTCTGCCGAACTGGTTGTCTTACGCAATTATATTGATTGGGTCTTGGCCCTTCCCTGGAGCGAACGCACCGATGACCGGCTGGACGCGGCCTTTGCGCAGCAGGTGCTTGACGAAGATCACTACGGTCTGGACAAGGTCAAAGAGCGCATTATCGAATTCCTAGCCGTTCGGCAGTTACGGATGATGCGCGAGAAGCGCGAGCAAGGCGATGGAGCCAAATCCAACGGGCACAAGGGGCCGATCCTGTGTCTGATCGGCCCGCCAGGCGTGGGCAAGACCTCGCTGGGTCATTCGATTGCCCGCTCGCTGGGCCGCAAGTTTGTGCGCATCTCGCTGGGCGGCGTGCATGATGAGGCTGAGATTCGCGGCCACCGCCGCACCTATGTCGGCGCGCTGCCTGGGCGCATCATCCAGGCCATGAAGACCGCCGGCGTGCGCAACCCCGTCTTCTTGCTCGATGAGATCGATAAGATGGCCTCGGACTATCGCGGCGACCCGGCGGCTGCCTTGCTGGAGGTACTCGACCCGGAGCAAAACGCCAACTTCACCGATCACTACCTGGAACTGCCCTACGATCTCTCCGAGGTGTTCTTTATCTGCACCGGCAATGTGCGCTTCCAGATTCCGCGCCCGCTGGCGGACCGCATGGACATCGTGGAGATTCCCGGCTATACCGAGGAAGAAAAAGCGGCGATTGGTCGCACCTATCTGCTGCCCAAAGTCTTGCGCGAGCATGGCTTGTCCGACGATCAGGTGCAGATCAGCCCGAAGGTGATGCGCTACATCATCTCGCGCTATACCCGCGAGGCCGGCGTGCGCAGCCTGGAGCGCCAATTGGCAACCGTCTGCCGCAAGGCCGCCCGGCGCATCCTGCTCAAGCCAGACACCCACCTGCGCCTGACCCAGCATACGGTGGAGCAATACCTGGGCATCCCGCGCTACACGCCCGATCACGCCGTAGATCGCGGCCAGATCGGCGTGGCAACTGGCCTGGCCTGGACCGAGCATGGCGGCACGCTGCTGCCTGTCGAGGTCGTGACCATGACCGGCAAAGGGTCGCTGCAAGTGACCGGCCAGCTTGGCGAGGTGATGCAGGAGTCGGCGCGCGCGGCGCTCTCCTACATTCGCTCGCGCGCCAGGGAACTGGATGTGCCGGCTGATTTTGTCGATCAGACCGATCTGCATATCCATCTGCCTGAAGGGGCGATTCCGAAGGATGGGCCTTCAGCCGGCATTACGATTGCCACCGCGATCATCTCTGCGCTGACCCGCCGGCCTGTGCGCAACGATCTGGCGATGACCGGCGAGATCACCCTGCGCGGGCGCGTGCTGCCCATCGGCGGGCTGAAGGAGAAGGTGCTGGCGGCGCATCGCGTGGGCATCCGCGATGTGCTGGTGCCAGAGGAGAACCGCAAGGATGTACCTGACATTCCCAATAAGATTCGCAACGAGATGCACTTCACCTATGTGAAGTCAATGGACGAAGTGGTGCGCGAAGCCTTGCTCGCGCCACTGCCTGAGGATGAAGCACAGTTCGAGGAGAAGATTAAGGAACAGGAGTCCGCAGTGGCTCAGCCGGCCACTGACCGGGCGATGCCACCGCCACCACCGGAACCGCTACGTGGCCCTGATCTGGTCGAACTCGAGCCAGAGGAAGAGATGCCGCTGCCCGGCGATGTTGGCCTGCTGCCGGAGGAATCCTCGATCAAGTTTCACGAATCCGGGCCGCCTGATATTCGCTCGGCCAGGCAAGAATAACTCAAGTGCCAGAACCCCGATGGCCCTTTTCCGGGCTATCGGGGTTCTGGCACTCAGACGCCCATCCTCTCTCGCGCTACAACTGGTTCCCCAAGAGAGACGTATACTAAATGTGTAGGGAGTCGCGTTCTTTGTATGAGGTGACCCACACAAATACTCTAGACAGAGTGGCAGCCATTCATGTATGCTGTAGGGGGATAAGTTCTCCACGCAGCGATCACTACATCTTTACACATCGAGAGGAGCCAGCACATGGCTTACGATCCTAACCAACAGTACCAGCAACCACCACAGTACCAGCAACCGGGCTACCAACAGCCGGGCTATCAACAACCGGGCTATCAGCAGCCAGGATTCCAGCAGCCGGGCTATCAACAACCAGGGGTCCAGCCGCCAGTCGTGGCCCCGAACCCGCTCGCGGCACAGCTTGGGCCAAGCTCGATTGGCATCGACGCCAATATCGCCGCTGCCCTCAGCTACTTCTGGATCATCGGCCTGATCTTCTTCTTGATTGAGAAGAAGAACCGATTCGTGCGCTTCCACGCGCTCCAGTCGCTCTTTTTTGGGGTAGCCTTCGTCATCGTGGCAGTCATCTTCGACTGGCTTGGTTCCTACTTCTTCTTCGGCTTTAGCTGCCTCGGCGGGCTGTTGCACCTGGCCTGGCTAGCTGGCGCCATCTGGGGCGCTGTGCAGGCATACCAGGGCCAGTGGTTCAAGCTGCCGGTGGTTGGCGACATGGCCCTGAGGAACGCGACGGCCTGGGTTCCACCGGAAGGCGGCGCGGCGGGCATGCCTCCGACCATGAACACGCAGTACCCCCCACAGCAGCCGGGGTATCAGCAGCCAGGCTATCCGCAGCAGTCTGCTCCCTACGGCCAGTATCCGCAGCAGCAGCCGGGCACGCAGTACCCACAGCAGCCTGGACAGTATCCCCCTCCTGGACCACCAACGTATCCGCAGCAGTAGGCTGAGTGCTTCACCAGACAGACAAAAGGGCGGATGTCGTGCTTGTGTACGGCACCCGTCCCTTCTTTTGTGCTGGACAGATCAGTGGCCCAGCCAGAGGAAGCCGGTGCCCACCAGCATGTAAGTTGCCAGGGTGGCGCCGATGAAGAGCAGCACCAGGCGCGGCTTGAGGACGCGGCTGAGGACGATCACCTCGGAGAAGCTCATGCCGGAGGCCGCCAGCATAAAGGTAAGGACGACGGCCACCGACGCGCCCTGTTGAATCAGCGCGTAGCCCAGCGGGATAAGCAGCAAAATATCGGCGTAGATCACGCTGCCCAGGAGCGCGGCTGCCGGGATGCCCAGGCCCGCGCCCAGGCGGCTGATCTGCGCGATGGTTCCTGCTGGCACCAGCAGATCGATCAGCATGCCAGCCAGCGTCGCCAGCGCCAGCCAGGGCAGCAATTTCCAGAGCAGTTGGCGGCTGAGCAGAGCAGCCTTGCGCAAAGCCACGCGGCTGCTGCCAGGCAGCGGCTCGTCTTCCGTCATCCACAGGTAATCGCGCAGCGCCCGCTCGCGCGGAATACGCCCCAGCAGCCAACCCACTACTACAGCAGCGATCAGACAAGCGCTGCCATAGAAGAGCGCGGTGCGCCAGCCAAAGACGACCAGCAGCAGGATGATCGCGCCCAGGTTAATGGTGGGCGAGGCCAGCAAGAAGGAGATGGCCGGCCCCAGCGGCACATCCACCTCCAGCATGCCGAGAAAGAGTGGGACGGCGGTGCAGGTGCAAAAGGGCGTCGCCGCGCCCAGCAGCGCGGCGATGGCGTTGCCGAGCAGTCCCGGCTGGCGCGTGAAGACCCCCTGGAGCCGCGCAAACGAGAGCCGCTGCTTGAGGTAAAAGGCCAGCGTGGCGCTGCTGAAGAGCAGCATGAGAATCAGCGCCAGCAGAACCGGAAAGGCCAGGATACCACCCCAGGGCAGCGCCGAAGGGAGCAGGCTCATGGCTGCGCCCCTTGCTCTTGTAAGACTGCTTTGCCGCGCGTCTTAGTCATATACTTGGGTCGGTGCAGGGTATTGTAGGAGCAGAAGGGCATAATCTTGCCATCGGGCAGGACATGATGCACACAGCACTTCTTGGCTGAGCGCACATCGAAGTTCCAGGCATCCATGAACGAGATAATCACGATGCGAAACATATTTTCATAGAGGACGCTGCCATGCTCTTTCTGCGAGAGCGCACCCGGCATAGCCGGCAGGCAGCAGCTAAAATCCTGGAGCGCATTGATGGTGCTGAGCGGCATGGAAGCCGACCAGAGCCGGTTGAGGGCCGAGCCGATGACCATTTTCACATCGTCCACGCGGAAATTGATCTGATTGCCGATGGCATCCAGATAGGCTTTGATGTCAATATAGCGCGGCAGCGGCTTGACCTTCTTGCCCTTGACATAGGCGTAGGTCATGCTGATGCAATCGCTGTGGCAGGGCAGCGGCACAAAGTCGCTGGCGCGGAACATGCCGCCAGTCTGCTCGTCAATAGCGTGAATCACATCTGGGGTGGTCGTGCGGTCCAGCGGGTCAAAGTCTTCGTGGCGGCCTACGTTGGTGACGGGCTGGAAGGTGATGCCGCGCACCATCTTCTGCGCGATGCCGAACTTGACGATCTCGCCGATCTCGTCTTCATTGACGCCGCGTTTGATCGTCGCCGTCAGGTTAATGGGGATCTCGTATTTGGTCAGGTTGGCGATGGCCTGCTCTTTGACCTGGCGCAAGTCCAGGCCGCGCAGGGTCTCATACGTACTCTGGCGGAAGCCATCGAATTGTAAGTAGACTTCAAAGTTGCCCTTGAAGGCGCTCAGGCTCCGCACAAAATCCTCGTCGCGGGCGATGCGCACGCCGTTGGTGTTGATCATCAATGCCTTGATGCGCTTTTGCTTCGCCAGCGCCATCACCTCGAGCATCTGCGGGTGGATGGTTGGCTCGCCGCCGCTGAACTGCACGACATCGGCATAGCCTTCATTCTCCACGATGGTATCCAGCATGCGCTCGACCTCCTCCAGCGGCGCGTAGCGGCCCACATCGGAGTTGGCAAAGCAGGTGGGGCAGCGCAGATTACAGGCTTCGGTCAACTCGATCAGCGCCAGGCAGGTATGCTGCTCGTGATCGGTGCAGAGGCCGCAGTCCAGCGGGCAGCCCTTCTCTACCGGCATCTGGAAATGGCGCGGCAGCGTGCCAGGCTTGTTGTACTGGCTCTGGCTGAGATAATAGCTCGCGTCCGAGGAGAGCAGGGTACGCATGGCGCCATGCTCCGGGCAAGTCTTATGCAAATAGACCTTGTTGTTCTGAATAATGACCTTTGCCTGGATGACCCGCAAGCATTTGTGGCAGAGGCTATTGGTGAAGTTATGGTAGATGTAGGGGCGATCTTTGCGCGGCGGGAAAGCCTCCTCGCTGGCTGGGGCCGCTTCGGCTAGCATAGGCTCCTGTTCCTGTTTGTGAGGGACCATCTTACGCATGGGGGTTACTCCTCAATAGCTTTAATGAATGTTGAGGCTGACGACGCAGGCAATCCCGCCGATGATTGGTGAGGCCAGCACAGCGGTCAAGAGTCCGTAGCCAACAAAGCGGACATTCCGCATGGAAAGAAAGACGATCATAGCGATGAGTGCAGCCACATACAGCACAAGAGTTGCCAGAAGCAGATAGATCGCTACATTGAGCGCTGTTGACCCTAAGTTTGCATGGAAAGAGAAGCCAATGGCAAACAGGAAAATGACCAGCGGAATCAGCCCCAGGCCAAGGCCAAGGAAATACTGACGTCGCTTCTGCCGGGTATCCTGCGCCTGCGCGGCGGCCAGAGGAATAGGCGCCTGTGGCACAGGCGCCGCTGTTGGCGGCTGTGTTGGAACAGCAGGCAGTGGCAACGCCTGGTTGCACTGAACGCAGACGGTGGCTGTCTCCTCATTCTCATGGCCGCAGTTCGGACAAATACGCATGTTCGTTCACATCCGCTCTCGGCAGTTTTGCATTAGCGATAATACAGGACGGGCACACACCCAATTTGGATCCAAATTGGGAAGGCCAATGCGCCTGCTAACAGACCGTACCCAAAGAGCCGTGTCTTTTTGGTCTTGGGAAAGACGAAGACGAAGAGCAATCCTAGCACGAGCATACCAAGAAAGGAGACACAGGTGTTATTTTGCAGGAGTGGGTTGACGGCGCCAAAGGCAAAAGCAATTGCCAGGTCCAGCCCCACTCCCAGGAGGAACAACAGCACTGCCGCTGTTTTTTCCAGTGCTTTGTCTGCGAGGGGGAACACGAGTGGCGTCAGCCGCTTGTTGCACTGAGCGCAGATAGGGACTGCCTCGTCGTTCTCATGACCACATTTTGGGCAGACGCGCATACGCTGCCTTCCTCCCTGCTCAAAGAGCGTATTGGTATCTCTCAATTTTCGCCGCTAGGCTGCCTCGGCCAGCGGCTCTGCGGCTGCCCGTATTTTTGCCTGCCGACTCACACGGTAGGATTTCCAGAGTTGATAGCTAAACGTGAGGATGGCCGGGATATAGAGGAGCTGTACCATCGTCAGGCCCAGAAGGACATGCGGGTCGGCGCGGGTGAAATCTACCAGGAAACGCAGGCTGCAATAGCCCACCACATAAAGCTTGAAGAGGTCGCCAGGGCGCGCCAGCTTGCCGCGCAGCCGCCAGATGACGACGAAGAGCATGAGATCAAGGATGAGTTCGTAGAGCGCCGAGGGCTGGCGCCAGACGCCGCGCTGAAGCACCGCCCAGGGGAGCGTGCTGGGCAGACCAAAGGGGTCGCCACCGAGGAAATTGCCCATACGCCCGATGGCCTGGGCCAGTGGGAGCGCCGGGGCGAAAATGTCGCCGGTGGAATAGGGGATATGCTTCCAGCGTTTGACCAGCAGCACGCCGGCGTAGCCACCGAAAAATCCGCCGGTCCACGCCTGGCCGCTATACCACAGAGAGGGCAGGTCTTTGATGAAGGTCGCCGGGCCAAGGAAGATCAGCATACTCAGTTTGGCGCCGATAACCCCGCCGGCCAGCGCCCCCAGCGCGACCTGCAAGACGGCCTCTGTTGCGCGGCCCTGGCGTTTGGCCTCGTGGTACGTGACCAGGCCACCAACCATAAAAGCACACAAAAAGAGCAGGGAGTAGGTCGAGATCACGAACGGCCCAAGATGCAGCCAGGGATACATAGCTCAACTTCCTTCTTGTATCAAGCGGGTTTTCCGCTTCAGGCATTCTGCGGCAAACTACGGGCATAGATCAGGCAAATCACCGGAACGAGAAAGACAATGCTATAAAACAGGATCAGCAGCGGGAGCGCTTCATCTTGAGAAAAGCGCATCTGCGAGACAGGCAGGAGAAAAACCAGCAGCAGAATCTCCAGCAGGAGCGCCGGGATCAAGCCAAAAGCGACCCATCTGCGAGAATGGTGTATCAGGGCATGCCGTAAACCAACAAAGCAGGCAATGAGTGTTGGCAGGACCCATCCTCCCAGGAGGAGCGCATCTGGAAGCATCGGAGGGTGTGGACCGACTGGTGGAGGCGGCGGCGGGACCGTCGGGTTAGACACTGTGGCACATCGGTACGCGCAAACGCTGGTAGGTAAGACGGGCGCGATAGGCCCGGAGACACACCTGAACAGGCAGATATCCGTTGCCGGATTTGGTGTTTTGTAGAGATTATTCACTACCAGCCAGACAGCGATCAGGAGAATTACCGAAGCGATACTCGCGCAGCTCAGCATCACCCGTTTCGTCACCGTGTCGCCTGGCATGGCTGTTTTGAGCCTGGCTGGCAAGAGGAGCAGGCCATTATGCCGCGCCTGCACCTGCTGGCCCACCATTTTTACTGTGATGGTTGAGCCATCGTCAAGCTTGAAGTCGCGCCCGTCGCTCATCTCTTCTGGCGTGGTCAGGGTGCCAAGGAGGCGGTCATTTAGCCAGACCGTGAGTTCTGCTCCAGCGCTCCCTTGAAAGACGGAGATGATCTGTGAGTTGCCCCAATCCAGATCAAACCTGCGGAGTAGCATATGTTTTCCATCTCCTTTGTACCGCCGGACACGGTTGAATCTGCTTGGGTCAGATGGTGTCTCTTAGTAGAGAACGGAGATGATCTCCGTTTTGAGCCACACATCTTGTATATTTATACGCAGCTTTTGCGCTATATCTCACAAGCTTCCCGCGCTGGGCCGGCAGGGACGCCGGCGCTACGACAGCAGCGTCTCCTCTGTGGGGCATCAGGGCCACTCGCCGGACGAGCCGGCTGGACGCCGGCGCTACAGGCAAGGGGACGAGCCGGCAGGGACGCCGGCGCTACAGGGGATGGGTCGGTACGGGGCAGGCGCTAGAAGCGCGTGCCACAGGTATGCTCAGAAGGTGATGGTTTGCGCCTTCAGAGTGCGAGCGGGCCAGAGCTTCACCCCGCCGGCCAGATGATTGCCAGTCTCAATGGTGCAATGATCGGCGATGATCGCGCCGTTGATCTGGCAGCCAGGCGCCAACACGCTGTGCATGCCAATAGCACACTCGCGCACCAGCGTCACGTCGGTTTTAATGGTGGGATCGATCTTGACTGGCTCTTTGATCAGTGTTGCCCCGGCGCTGCGCTCGCGGCCATTGCTGGCATGATAGGCTGTCTCGGCCTCGGCCCACTCCAGATCTGGCGCCAGACCAACCTTCACCTGCTCCCAGAGAACGGCACGCTCCAGTTGGACGCCCGGCCCGATCTGGCAGCCATCGCCCAGCACCACCGGCCCCACCAGCCGCGCCCCCGCGCCAATCACGCAGCGCTTGCCCAGCACCACCGGCCCGATGATCTCTGCCGTCGGGTCGATCTGGCAGCCATCACCGACCCAGAGGCGAGCGCCTTGCTGCTTGCCAGGCATCTCGCCGGAAACCAGGCCCAGCAGCATATCAAAATTGGCCTTTTTATACTTCTCCGGCGTGCCAATATCCAGCCAGTAAGTATCGGAGGGATAGCCAAAGAGCGGGTCGCCCTCGCTCAACAGGGTGGGGAAGAGACCCTGCTCAAACTGATAGAACTGGTTGGGGGGAATCAGCCGCAGCACCGACGGGTCCAGAATATAGGTGCCGGCGTTAATCAGGTTGGTGGTGATGCCCTCCAGGCTCTTGGGCTTCTCGATAAAGCGGCGCACGCGCCGCGCCTCGTCGCAGTCCACCAGGCCATAGGCGCGCACATCCTCAACCGGCGTCAGCGCAATCGTACCCATCGCGCCCCGCTGGCGATGGAAGGCCAGCATCGCACTCAAGTCCAGATCGGTCAGAATATCACCGTTGAGGACAAAAAACGGCTCTTGCGCATCCAGGTAGCCTTGCAGTTCTACATTTTTCACGGCGCCCGCTGTGCCCAGCGCGGTTTCTTCAGTCACATAGGTCAGATGGACGCCAACGCTGCTGCCATCGCCAAAATACTCCTGAATGACTCCGGGCAGATAACACATACTCAAGATAATATCAGTCACACCATGCGTCTTCAGATGACGAAACACATGCTCCATAAAGGGGCGGTTGACCACCGGCTGCATCGGCTTGGGACGGTGGATTGTCAAGGGACGCAGGCGTGTTCCTTCACCACCTACAAGAATGATTGCTTTCACCTTACAGCTCCTTCTCAAGAGGGCTGGCTACAATGCCCTTTCGTGCTGCCGCGCCTTACGCCGGGCGGCCCCTGCCATATGGCTCTAGAGCATGATCTATACCAGGCAATAGGAGCGGGCCACGAGCAGAACATGCTCGATATACAGGCAAAGACGAACAGCGGAAGAAAGCCGCCACATCTGCGCTCTTCCTCTTGATAGATTGCTTTCATCGGCCTCTTCGCGTCTTTGGTATCCTTCTCTAGAAATTGTAGCACGAGCGTATAGGAAATTTTGGTGAGCGGTGTACAAGAGCATTTCCGGCCAAACGGCGGTTTGGCCGGGCATGTTCTCCCACCTGGCACGCTGCGGTCAGCTTTTAAGCGCAAAGAGTGCGAACAAACATCGGCAAAACTGCTTGTTTTTGTTCAAGAAGGGCGCCGATGGGATGGAGAATCAGAAAAAACGGTTGTGTTATACTAGCAAGGAAAGCTTGACCGCCAAATCCCCAGCCAGGACATGATGGAACCGCCGGCAGGAGGATGGGAGGTGGCACTAATGGAATATGGAGCGCATCAAATAGGCCAGGGAAGTGCCTATCCCTCGATGAGCGAGCAAACAACAGTCGTATTGGTAGAGACCCGCCCGCATATCGCCAGCCTGGTCAAAGAGGCGCTTGAAGATGCCGGGATCAGCGTGGCTCTGGCCGGAACCATTGATAAGGTGGAACTTGCCCTGGCACAGCAGCAAGGTTTTACGCTGCTGCTGGTGAATGTGGGGGCCGTCTCTAGCCAGAGCTTTGGCCCGGCCACGCGCTTTGGGCCGTCGGGCGCCCTGGGTACACTGCAACGGCTTACCACTGAGCAGCCGGCTGGGCAGCCATTGTGGCAAGAGATTGGCGATCATCGCGCCTTACAGCGCATCCCGATGCTCTGCTACAGCAATGATGGGGCGGGTGGCCCGCCAGGGACGCTGATCGTCAAGTCGCCGCAAGACTTTCAATCGCTGGCGAAAGTCGTCCGTAATTATCTCAACCCGCTGGCCGCCAACCCGATGCTGCGCCATATGCTCGATGGGGAAGAGCTGCCCTCAATGGCCGGCTCGCTGGAGGAGTTCCCACTGGACGACCTCTTCCAGTTGTTCAAGCTGTGCGGGCACTCCGGCACGCTTGTCCTGCGCGATGGTGGCCGGCTGGCAGTGCTGGGGCTGGCCGATGGCGAAATCGTGCATGCCTTTGCCGAACGCGCGCAGGGCCGCGAAGCCATCTACGCAGTCTTTAGCTGGAAACAGGCGCGCTTTGCGTTTTATAAAGACCTGACGCTGCAAGAGCGCACTGTCAATGTCAGCACCGAACATCTGGTATTGGAAGCCTCGCGCCGGGGGGATGAATCGCTGGAGCTACGCAATAAGATTCCCTCGTCGCGCACGCTGATCTACCGGGCGCCCCGCCTGACCGATACGCTGCCCAGTCAACAGCTTTCGATGGGCGAATGGCGGGTACTCTCGGTCATTGGCCGGCGCAACACTGTCGCCGATATTATCAAACTCTCCGGCATGAGTGAATTTAGCGCGCTCAAGGTGCTAGACGCGCTGCTCAGTCGGGGTCTGGTCACGGTAGGCGAGGAGGCTGTCAGTAAGAATACCGGCGCGTTGGGCGAACTGAGACAACCGATAGTTGCCACGCACTTGCCCACCTATCATCGATAATTTCTGCCCCAATTTGTTACCTATTTCACTGCCATAAAGTTATTACTGTTAAGGGCAGCGCTCAAAATGGCTGGTATGATATTGGCAAAAGGATAGCACAAAAATATTAGCGCTCTGCTCACGTATGTTCTTTATGGCCCAGGAGTGGAAATCTCGTGTTGACTCTCTTATCGCTCCCACCTGCGGTGACGCTGGTGCTTGGATTTCTTATCGCCCTGGCACTCTCCTATGTGCTGACTGCCCGTATTGCGCGGCTCTGCCGACGCCTGGGCTGGTTGGATAAGCCGAGCGAGCGCCGAGTGCATGTGGTTCCGGTTCCCCGGCTCGGCGGGGTTGCCATGTTCCTGGCCTTTGTTCTCACCGCCGCGCTTGTTTACTGGCCGTCTACGACCCATGAAGTGCTGGTCTACGAGGGCTTTTTGCCGGCAGCCTTGTTTATTACCGCTGTCATGGCCTATGACGATGTACGCGGCCTGCCGCCAGGCATTAAGCTCGGCTTGCAAACCATCGCCGTCCTTATCCTGATCCTGCCCGGCCTGATCGACGGCAACGCTGACGAACACGGCGCGATCATCGCCTTTATCCATAACCCGCTGCATCTCTCGAATGCGAACAGCACGCTGGCGGCCCCACTGCTGCTGGCAATCCCTTTTACGTGGTTCTGGTGTGTGGGGATGATGAATACGATCAATTGGTCTGATGGATTGGATGGATTGGCCGGCGGGATTACGGTGATCAGCGCCATTGTGCTTACGATTGTCAGCCTCATCCTCAAGCAGTATACAGTAGCGGTGCTGTGCGCCATTTTTGCCGGCAGCATCTTTGGCTTCCTCAAGCTGAACTGGCATCCGGCGAAGATCTTTATGGGCGATAGCGGTTCGATGTTCCTGGGGCTGGCGCTGGCGGTATTGGCGAATATCGGCGGGGCAAAGCTGGCTACCGTTGTCCTCATTATGGGCATTCCGGTGCTAGATGTCGCGCTGGTCATCATACAGCGGCTGCGTGGCGGGCGCGCCGCAATGCACTATGATAAGCGGCACCTGCATCATAAGCTGCTGGAAAGCGGCTTCACGCAGAAGCAGGTTGTGTTGATCTTCTATAGCCTGACCGGCTTCTTTGGCCTGCTGGCGGTGCTGGCATTGGTCTTGCCCGATGCGCTGCCGTTCGTCTCTAATCTCAGGATCGCCGGAGCCAGCCTGGTGCATCTGGTTGGCCTGGGACTGGTCGGGCTGGCGATGGCAGTGATTCTGGGCGTGGCGTTTCGCCGCCAGCGCCCGGTAGAGCCACCACCACCGCCGCCTCCATCACCCCCCCCGTTCCAGAAGCCGCTCGTGTTCCAGCAGCCCACTCCAGGACGCACCGGCGCCCCCAAAGGCTAGCCGGAGCAGCACTGAGGGGATTGCTCGTTGAACGGTGGATGATGAACTGTACAAAATGCGGAAGCGCGCTTGACGCGCAGGCAATACGGCTGGGCGCCTGTCAATACTGTGGGCAGGTCATCCAGAGCGTCCCTGCCCCCAAGGCGAGTGAGCCATCCACCGGCTATAGCCCCCCAAACAAGCCCACGAAAGCAGACTATAGCTGGGCGGATTGGCCTGCCACCACCATGCAGCCGCAAAGCGGCAATACCATGCCCACGCGGGCTAATCCAGGCGCGGCGCCTGGACCTGGCGCCTGGCAGGGCGCTAGCCCTGATTACGACGCGATCACCCAGGAGGGTCCGCTCAGCTTTGCTGCCGGGACGGTCTCGCCACCAGGCGCGCCACCCTTGAGCGCAGTCCCCTCTGGCGCAGGAACACAGGCTTTTGGCCCAGCCACACCTGCGGGCGGCGCAGCGCCCGCCCCACCAGGCGCGTGGGCGCCACCGCCGGCCCGGCCAGCCCCGCCTCCTGCCAACAGACCGCCGGCCCAGCCAGCGCGCCAGGGTCAGGCCAAGGTGTTCATCCTGGCTGCCGTTGCAGCGCTTGTGCTATTCGCCCTGATTGGCGGCGGATTGCTCTTTGCCCGCAGCTTCAACAAATCCGCCCCCGGCGGCGCTCAGGCCACCGCCAGAAGCACCCAGGCCGCCGGCAGTACGCCAATCTCTGGCAGCCCGACGGCCTCATCGCCAGGGCTGACGACCTATCAAGACCCCAACGGCCTCTACACCATTGGCTACCCGCCGACGTGGCAGGTGCAGCAGGTCTCGCACACACTAGGGTCGCTGCCCCTGCTGCTGCATGGCGTCCGCTTTCAGGGCGGCAAGGCATCGTTCAGCGTGTTAATAGGAGATGTCTTACCGTTTGTGCCTGATCTGACCGGCCAGGCCGATGACATGCTGCTGCAATTGATGGGCGGGCAGCACATCAGCAGCGCGCGATCCGTCAGCATCGGCGGCCAGCAGTGGACCGAAAAGCAGGCCGAAACGATCACGGGCAGCAAGCTGATTGCGGCCTCGATTACCTACAATAGCCACCTCTACTCCATCGTCTATGGCGCCCCAGATGGCGAATTTGCTGCCGACGACAGCCAAACCTTCACGCCCATGATTCAGAGCTTCCTATTCACTTGATGCCAGGATTGGAGCGAGGCATGGACACTCCCACAGCCACCCCTGAGGCAGCCAGCAAGAAGCCAGGGCTGCTGATCAACCGCAACTTTGCCCTGCTCTGGGGCGGACAGTCGATCTCGAACCTGGGCGACTTTGTTTTTGACACCACGCTGGTCCTGTGGATCGCGGCCATCATTGCCAAAGACCAGCCCTGGGCGCCGCTGGCCGTCAGTGGAGTGCTGGTGGCAACCGCTCTCCCCATCTTTCTCATTGGTCCCATCGCCGGCGTGTTCGTGGATCGCTGGGACAAACGCCGAACCATGCTGCTGATGGATGCCGCGCGTGCCATCCTCATTGCGCTGCTCCTGATCGTGGCTATCGGAAAGCCGCCCACTTTCTGGCAGCTTGGCTCGATCTACGCCATCGTCTTCCTGGCAAGCGCCTGCGCCCAATTTTTCAGCCCGGCACGCACAAGCCTGATCGGCGATCTCGTGGAGGAGCGCTATCGCAGCCGCGCCAGCGGCCTGAGCCAGACCACCCAGAGCCTCGCTACCATCATCGGCCCGCCCATCGCCGCGCCGCTGCTCTTCGCCATTGGCGTGCAGTGGGCGCTCATCGTCAATTCGCTTTCATTCGTCGTCTCGCTTCTGGCAATTCTGGCCGTGCGCGTCCCAGCGTCCGAAAGCCTCGCCGCAGCAGGGCAGCATGGGAGTTTCTTGCAGGACTTCAGCGCGGGGCTTCGCTTCTTTGTCAGCAATCGCGTGCTGGTGACGCTGCTTATCACCATCATCCTGGTCACATTGGGGAGCGGCTGCCTCGACGCGCTGGGCGTCTTCTTTGTCACCGAGAACTTGCATGCTTCCGCCGCTCTTTATGGCTTCATCGGCACCGCCTTCGGAGCCGGAGCGGTGGTCGGGGCCATTCTCACCAGCATCTTCGCGCAGCGGATGGGAGAGGCCAGAACCTTCTGGCTTGGCTTGATCGCAGCCGGGATAGCTATTTTGCTGCTGGCCCGCGTGACCAGCTTTCCCTTTGGAGTCGTCTGCTTTGTGCTGGCCGGGCTGGTCATCGCCCCGGTCAATGTCGTCGTCGGGCCACTGCTGTTGCACGCCACGCCGCGCGAGTTCGTTGGGCGCGTGATAGCGGTCATCAACCCAACGCAAGCGCTGGCGTCGATCCTCTCGATCAGCCTTGCTGGCGCGCTGGCAAGCACCCTCTTGAGTGGCTTCCACGCGACCCTGGCAGGCATCACCCTTGGCCCGATTGATACCATCTTCACCGGGACAGGCATCTTGATTCTGCTGGGCGGTCTCTACGCGCTGGTCAACTTGCGCGGCGTGACACTTGCCGGAGCAACAGCGTCACTAGCTGTAGAGTCACCGGAAGCAGCCCAAGGGGCAATACTTACAGGCGAGCAGGCAGTAGATGGATGAGGAGTCGGCACAGAACGATCTTGAGGTTGAGATCAGTCACCTCTCTCCAGATGAGGGCGATCAAGGCGATCAGGCGCATCTTCTTGTATCTGGGATGCGCCTCTCGCGGAAGGCGCGGGCCAGACGTGTTGCTATCGTTGCCAGCGCCTTTCTCTTGCTCGCCGTCGTCATTGTGGCAAGCGTGCCTGCAATCCGCCAGCAGGCGGTGGGGCCGTTGGTGCGCCTGATTCCAACGCCTACCGCAACGCTGGTTCCAGGCAGTGATCGCTTCTACCTTGAGACAGATGTTCCCTGGACCAGCGTGTCATTGGATGGGCAGCCTGTCCGCCCGCACCACCCTGGCAGTGATCCACCACTGCGTCTGGCACGTGGGCGCCACCAGATTGAGTGGCAAGCTAACCCGTTCCAGCCACAGCGCTGCACCGTTGTGATCCCGCGCACCTTTTTTGACTCCATCTGTGCCATTGACTTTGTGGCGAACACGCAAGACCCGCTCGCGTTCCCCGCTCAGGTCATTGAACTGCACGAATCGCTGGATACGCTGGCGCCCAACCAGCAAGAGGCATTGACCAGCGCTCTCCAGGCAAGGCTTTCAGGCTTCAGCGACACTGTACAGCCTGGTGAGACCGTATGGCTCCTTCCTGGCGGAGAGAGCAGCGCTACGCAGCCTATCCACGCAACGTACAAGCTTCAACTCCATATGGACAGCAACTCACAAGGGGGCTGTAACCTGGGCATGTTTGGCTCCGGCACGCTGAACTGCACGCTTTCAAGGCAGAGCTGCCTGCGGCTCTGCACGGTGCCCTGGGCATCCCGGCAGGCTCACGCGACCAACCCGTCAGACTGGCTGGCATTCGCGGTGATTCACCCCTCATGGGAGTACACTCGTGAAGACGGGACGATTCTCGCCCAGGATCAGCCGGTTGATAACGGAGCAGCGGCGGGCGCTGAAGTGCCGGTGCTGCTGCGCATCAATTGGGGTGGCCTGGACTGGCATGTGCAAGTGCTGCTTGGCCCCGCACTTGGCCCGCTGATTGTCATAGACGGCGTCACGGTTGGTGATGACCCCGCCTGCCTGGCCGCAGAAGATATATTTTCCGAAGAGGTGCAGCGCTACGCGCAGCTTCGCTTTGTCTCTGGCCTGAATCCAGCCTGGGGGTGCCTGGTAATCGCAACGGTTGGCAGCGCGTCAGGCACGCCAGTTCCCGCCAGCGCGCCAGTTGAGGAATATCTGGTGCGCTGCGGTGAGTTTCTGGCCGTCAACGATCTGGCGCGGCAGGACGCGCCTTACTATCAACCGGCAGATGCCTACGAGCGGCATTTGGCGCAGCAGCTTGCCGCGCTGCCCGGTGGGCAAGTGCTACCTCCGCCCTAAAGCATTTGGCGCGCCAGTACCAGACCCCAGACCTGGCGCGCTCCGGCGGCTAGCAAGGCTTCGGCACAGGCGGAGATGGTCGCGCCGGTGGTGCAAACATCATCGAGCAGGAGCAGCCGGCGCCCCACCACCAGCGGATGCCCCGGCGCGCAGGCAAAGGCGCCGGAGACGTTCTTCCGGCGCTGCGCCGCATTCAGCCGAACCTGCTGCGGCGTGTTGCGGGCGCGGCGCAGGGCATCCTCCACGACGGGCAGCCCCACCTCGCGGCTGAGCGCTCGCGCCAGCAAGGCAGATTGGTTATAGCCGCGCTCGGCCAGGCGCCGCGCGTGCAGCGGCACCGGCAGCACGGCGTCTGGCGGCCAGGCGGCACCCATCTCGCGGCGATAGGTCTCCGCCAGCAGGCGCCCAAGCGGCTCGGCCAGTCGGCGCTTGCCCCTGTACTTGCCCCTGTATTTGAGTGCGTGGATCGCCAGGTCGAGCGGATGGTCATAGAGGCCAACCACCCACAGCCCGGCCAGCGGCTCCGGCGCCTCCAGCCGCAGCGGCAGTGGCGAGATGTCCGCCAGGCAAGCCGGGCAGAGCCAGTGCCCGCCGCGCCCGCAGCCCGCGCAGCGCGGCGGAAAGAGCAGGTCAAAGAGCGCTTCCATGTTAGAAGAGGGTAACAATGGTCGCCACTGCTGCGCCGCCCATTGCTACGGTTGTCAGGATGCCAACAATGTTGGAGAGCCGCCCATTGGTATAGTTGCTCATGATTGAGCGATTATTGGCGATCAGCAGGATCAACACCAGCAATGGGACGGCAACTACGCCATTGATGATGGCGGTGTACACCAGGGCCGTGATCGGGTTAATGCCGAGCAAGTTGATCGCCAGGCCCACCAGCGTTGCCAGGGTGATCACTCCGTAGAAGCCGCGCGCGTGCGTCACTGTTTGGGAGAGTCCCTCATGCCAGCCAAACGCCTCAGCCACTGCGTAGGCTGCCGAACCGGCCAGCACCGGCACCGCCAGCAGGCCGGTCCCAACAATGCCCAACGCAAAGACGAGCCGCGCCAGATCGCCGGCAAGCGGAAAGCTCTTGACCAGCGGTGCCAGCGCGCTTGCTGCCTGGTCGGCGGTGGTGATGTTGGTAATGCCATGTGGATAGAGGGTGCTGCCAACGGTAAAGAGGATAAACCAGGTCGTGACCTCTGAAGCGAGCATGCCGCAGAGGGTATCCACGCGAAGCGAGCGAATCTGCGCAAGGAGTACCAGGGCCTGGCGTTTCTTATCCTTGCCCTGTGGCTGGCGGTCATGTAGTTGTTTCTCCTCTACTTCCTCAGAAGCCTGCCAGAAGAAGAGATAGGGACTGATCGTGGTTCCCAGAACACCTACTACCAAAGCGAGAAAGGCTGAAGACCCCTGGATGTTAGGCAGCAGGGTCGCACGCAGCACGACGCCCCAATCGGCCCCAACAATCAACCCGGTGGCGACATACGCCAGCAGCGAGAGCGACAGCACCTTGAGTACGACGGCATAGTAACGATAGGGCACAAAGATTTCGATGGCGAGCATGCCAAGCGCAAAGAGCAGCAGCACGACAAGGAATGGCACCCCCGGCAGCAGCAACCGTACCGAGGCCGCCATTGCCCCCAGATCAGCGCCCACGTTGATCGTATTGGCAATCAGCACCAGCAGCACCGCGCCAAAGAGAATCTTCCGGCTATAATGCTGGCGAACGACGGCGGCGATGCCTTTGCCCGTCACCAGGCCAACGCGACCACACATCTCCTGCACGGCAATCATCATTGGCAGCATATAGAGCGCCAGCCAGAGCTGTCCCGTCCCAAACGCCGCGCCGGCCTGCGCGTAGGTGCCAATACCAGAGGGATCATCATCGGCAGCGCCCGTGATGACGCCAGGCCCCAGCACGCGCAGCCAGCGCCCTGCCTGACGTAACGGATGCGGACGCCCACGATGCCGCTTGAGGAGTGAGGAGAGCGGTGCACGTGGCAGCGCAGTTGTGGAGGAGGGGGCAGGTGGGGGCTGTGATGGCATGGCTCAACAAGACCTCCCGGCAGAAAAATGCGGCCTACAAGCAGTATAACATATGCTCACCTAAAGCAATCACTATGCAATTTTTCTGCCAGGAAGCGCTGTTATCTGATGATCGGTAGTTAGCCTCTCCTGCTGAAGCTGCGCGCTAGCTCAAGATCAGCTTTGCTCGCTGGAAGCGAGCAAGCGTAAAGGCCAGCAGCACAATGTCCAGCAGGACCACCACACCAGAAGCCATCAGCAAAATCTGGTCAAGGGTGAACGTCTGGAAAAAATCCTTGGGCAGCAATTGGAGAAGAGCGATCACCGCGCCACCCAATATCAGCGTGCCAATACTCAGCGTCTGCTGCGCCTGCCGCACTGTTGAGATACGCAGCGAGATCAGCACGCCCGCGCTGGCGCCCAGCGTGCCGACTAGCAGACCCAGCACCAGGGTAAACAGCAGCATATCGGTTGGATAGAAGGCAGGAAGCGCCTGATGAGCCAGATTATAGACGCCCGCGCCCAGGAAGAGGCCGATGACCATGACACCCCAGCCATAGAGGACAACCATCGCTACTTTTCCCAACAGAATAGCGCGATCAGGCATGCGGCTCGCCAGCAAGGTCTCCAGGGTATGTCGTTCACGCTCGCCGGCAAAGGAATCAGCCACGATGGAGATAATGACGAAAAAGGCGAACCAGAGGAAGACGACCAGTTCAATTGGACTCAGATCCATCCAGGTGTTCTTGCCCAGCAATGGCTCAACGACGCCTAGAATGCCGATCAACAGCACCGGGCGACTCCAGGCTCGCCAGCCGCCCTGAAAAAGCGCGTCCTTCCATTCTTTCCACATGATGGTGATAATATCGTTCATCAGCGTTACTCCTCCATCAATGTCAGGAAGACATCTTCCAGACTAGCCGCGCCTTTGCGCACCTCTTCCACTTCGCCGCCCTGCCGGACGATCAGGCTCACCAGCGGGCCAACCTCGCTGTCGCCGTGCAACCCGAGAACCAGATGCCCATTCTGCACTTCAGCGCTGGCGACCTCTGGCCGCTCGCGCAGCAGCGCCAGCAGATCCTCCGTGAAGCCGCGCCCAACAATCTCCGCCTGCGCGCCGCCTTTTTTGAAGCGCAACTCATCGGGGTTGCCCAGAGCCAGCAATTTGCCCTGGCGAATGACACCGACCAGCGCGCAGAGCTTTTCGGCTTCGGCCAGATTATGGGTATTCAGGAAGACCGTCGCTCCCTCGCGCTTGACCAGCGTTGCCAGATCATCGCGCAGCGCCGCCGCCGCCACCGGATCAAACCCGGCGGTTGGCTCATCCAGAAAGATCAGCGGCGGGCGGTGAAAAAGCGCCCGCGCCACCGCCAGCTTCTGCTTCATGCCCCGGCTCCAGGTGCCCACCTGATCCTTGCGGCGGTCCCACAAATCCAGATGCACCAGCAATTCTTTCGTCCGCGCGCGCCGATCCGCAGCGGCCATGCGGTAGATACGCCCGTAAAGCTCCAGGTTATCCTCGGCGCTCATGCGCTCGTAGAGGCCGCTAAACTCCAGCAGTGCGCCGGCGCGAGCGCGGATGGCGTCGGCCTGGGTGCGGGTATTGAAGCCAAGCACGGTAGCCTGGCCGCCGGTTGGCTCAAGCAGGCCCAACAAAAGATGGATGGTGGTCGTCTTGCCGGCGCCGTTCGCGCCCAAAAAGCCGAAGACAATCCCTGCCGGCACATCTAACGAAAGGTCATCCACCGCCTGTACCGCGCCAAACGAGCGCGAGAGGTGTTCGGTGTGGATTGCTAACTCAGCCATGTTTTTCCTTTCAAGCTGTAGTGGCGGCTATAACATATTGCTATATGCCCATCCTTATTGTAACAGCCAGTGTCAAGTGGGATGCTCAGGCTCTTCTGGGAGAAAAAGGGGATCATGCTTGACAGATGACGGCTTTTCAGCCATGATAGATTCGGCTATAGACAAATCAGGTGATAGAGGAGCAGGGGAGGACTCAACCATGTAGGCATTGTGGCGCGCATGCACGACCGATGAGGGACACTGTGAGTATTCTGGAAGTCAGCACCGATCAATTTGTGACAGCCAATGGCATCCAACTGCATTATGTGGATTGGTCCAGCGAGGCCGGTGGCTGGCGGCCTCCAGTTGTCTTGCTGCACAGCGGGTTAGGCTCCGGCCATTGCTGGGATTTAGTAGGGCCGCAACTGGCCTCAGCCGGCTTCCGCGCGCTGGCGCCTGATCTGCGGGGGCGGGGGCGCAGCGATTGCCCGCCCGGCGGCTATGACCTGCGCACCATCGCCGAGGATATGTTTCACTTTATCCAGACGGTCTGCCCAGAGCGCGTCACCCTCGTCGGCCATTCGTATGGAGGCTATGTCGCGCTGGCGCTGGCGGCGATCTATCCCAACCTGCTGAGCAAGTTGGTGCTGGTCGATGGCGGCATCTGGTCGGCTGAGGGCCAAAGCTGGGAACAGTTCTCCCAGGAGATGCAGCAAACCACCTGGGTCTATCCATCCCTCTCCGCCTACCTGGACGCGCAGCGCGAGGGCGCAGCGCTCTTCTGGAGTCCTGAAGTGGCGCGGGCATTAGTGACCACTGTGCAAACCGAGCCAGACGGCACCGTGCGGGAGCGCATGACACCCGCCGCATGGGAACAAACGCTGCTGAGCATGTGGCGCTACCGCCCGGAGTCACTCTACCCGCATATCGCCTGCCCCACGCTGGTCGTCGTCACTGAAATGCCCAACGCCTTCCCAAAAGAGATGCGTAATCAGAAGCAGGCGATGAACGAGCAGTTCTTGCCGGAAGCAATGGCCGGGCTGCGCTCCTGCCGCATTCAGGTGATGGAGCAGACCCACCACGAAGTACCCTTCCATAAGCCCGTCGAACTGGCGAACCTGATCACCTCTTTTATGCGCTCAGTTTAGGCTTCCATCTTCGCGCCGCGCGCCCGCAGCAGGTCGGCAATCTCGCTGTGGCCGAGTTCGGTTGCCACGCGCAGCGGCGTTTTTTGCTCATAGTTGGGGGCGTCGTGGTTCGTCACCCCATGCGCCAGCAGCCACTCGACCATTGGCGTATGCCCGAAGTTGACCGCGCCATGCAGGGCGCTGTTGATGCCTTCGCCACCGCCGTATTTGAGCAGCAGTTCGGCCACTTCGATCTGACCGCTCATCGCCGCGTGAAAGAGGATCGGGATGCCATGCGCGCCCCTGGCGTTGGCAAGGCTATGGTCTTTTTCCAGAAAGATGGTCAGTTCGGCCAGCATGCCCAGCATAGCCGCCGCGCAGACCGTCAGCGGCGCGCCCTTTGAGAGCAGGAAGTGGGCAATCTCCCGGTTGCCCATATGCGATGACGCCGCCAGCGCTGTCTCATCAAACTTCGCCCAGGGCACATTCAGCACCTCTGGATGCTGCGCGTAGAGTTCCTGCACCTTGGCAAGATTGCCATGCGCCGCCAGCACAAATGGCTCGACCAGGTCTTGCGAAACGGTTGTTACTGTATTTCTCTGTACCTCTTCAGATGACATCTTTCTCCCCTTATCTGCTCTCAAGCGAGCTAAGTATATCAACAACTTCTTGATGGAGTTCAAGCGCCGCGCGCTGCTGGGGCATGCGGCCCTGATTATCTCTGGCGCTGACATCCGCCCCACGCGCCAGCAATACCGCCACCACCTCCCTATCGCCAGCCTGGGCAGCCTGATGCAAGGGCGTTTCGCCACGCGCATTTTTCGCGTTGACCTCGGCGCCAGCAGCGAGCAGCGCCGCCGCGATCCCCGCTCGATCACTTTTTGGCGTCCACCAGGGAAAGCGAAACTGATGCAGCGGCGTGCAGCCCTCGGCATCTGTGGCATGTATATCTGCTCCGCTGGCAAGCAGAAATGCTACCATCGCCGGGTGGCCTTGATAGGCGGCCAGATGCAGCGGCGTGCCCCCAAACCAGCCGCCTGCCGCGTTGATCTGCGCGCCCCGCGCCAGCAGTGCTTCTGCCCCGGCCTGGCAGTTGCCATAGGCGGCAAAGTGCAGCGGGCGTAGATGATCAGGGCCAGCCTGCTCCAGCAGCAGGCGATCTCTGCGCAGGAACTCAAGGATGTCGGCAGTTCTGCCCAGCCCGGCAGCGCTGTAGATGTCTAGCTGCGCGCCTCTGGCAAGCAACATCTCCGCGACTGATTTCTGGCCGCGTGTGGCCGCCCAGTGCAGTGCTGTTTCGCCGGCCTTGTTTGCCATATCAATGGTCGCCCCGGACGCCAGCAGCAGATCGACCACCAGGGCATCATCTCGATCACGATTGGCCTTGGGATATTTGGCGACGGCATGCAGCGGCGTTCCGCCATAACCATCGATCACATCGACCTGCGCGCCAGCCGTCAGCAACAGTTCGACAATGGGCAGATGCGCGTGCAGGACGGCACAATGCAGGGCGGTGTTGCTAAAAGAATTGTTGGAGCGAGCGTTGAGATTGGCTCCATAGGCCAGCAACATCTCGACTACCTGCCGATGCCCGGCGCCCGCCGCCCAATGCAACGGTCCAGACCCCTGCCCCCACTCACGCGCCAGGCTGGCATCTGACCAGAGCAGCGCCTCGACACGCGCCACATTCCCCAGGGCCGATGCAGCAACAATATTCAGGGCTGCGCCATGCGCCTCCAGCAGCGCAGCGACTCCGCTGTGCCCATTGTGGGCAGCCAGATGCAGGGGCGTCCAGCCCCAGGCGCCCTCTTTGGCGTTCAGATGTGCCTGATGCTCCAGCAGCAATTCTACAATCTGCTGATGGCCTTGCTGCGCCGCGTAGTGCAGCGGCGTCCAGCCCTCGCTGCTGCGGCTGTTGACCAGGGCCGGCATCTGTTGGAGCAGCGCGCGTGCCTGGGCAGTCTTGCCGGTCCAGGCAGCGTTAAAGAGGGCGATTCGCGCGGCAAAATGTGTGTCACGCGATGGCCGTCTCTGGCGCAGCGAGTGCTGAACCAACCCCTCCATCTGTCGCCGCAGATGATTTCGCGCATCATGCAGCCGGCGCTTCACCGTGCCCGCAGGAACGCCCAGCAGCGCCGCCACTTCCTCCACGCTATAACCATTGATATAGAAGAGCGTCGTTGCCAGCCGGTTCGCTTCGCTGAGGGTGCTGATGGCCTCCTGCACCACGACTGTCGCTGCCTCTTCATGCTGCTCCTGCGATGTGGAAGCAGACCCTTCCAGGACATCCAGCGATGCCATAGGCCGCCGCTGGCGGGTCAGGTGATTTTTGGCGAGATTTTGGGCGATGCGATAGAGCCAGACGGGAAATTTCTCCCCATCGCGCAAGCTCTCCAGATTGCGCCAGGCATGGAGAAACGTTTCCTGGGCAATATCCTGCGCGTCGGGCGCATTGCCCAGCAGGGCATAGGCCGCGCCAAAGATGGCATCTTGATAGCGCGTCACCAGTTGGTTAAACGCCTCCAGGTCGCCAGCTTTGGCCTGCGCGACCAGTGCCTGTATATTTGGTTTGTCCGTTGTGCCGTTCATCGTCTGCTCGAAACTTGCCACCAATCGTCCTTTCATCCTTATTGCCCACTATACCGCTTTCAGGAGATAGACACAACAGAAGGCCAAAAGGTTCGGCCTGCACACAAAGAATGGGCACAAGGCATTGCACCCTGTGCCCAATCACTCATCGAGACTAGCCCACCCTCAGCACCAGCCCCAGCCCGAAGGTGATCACCGCTTCGATGAAGCCAACCACCGTCATCTCGGTGCCGCTGTAGAGCCAGGAGCGGCCCGTGACCAGCGTTTTAGCCGCGCCGACGGCGAAGTGCGCCGCCAGGCTGATGATCGCCGCGACGGCGATGGCGAGATAGCCGCTCAGGAAGAAGAAGGGGATGATGGGGATAAACGCCCCCAGACCAGTGGCGATGCTGGCGGAGAGCGCCTCCAGCGCCGGATTAGGGAACGCCTCTTCAGACAGCCCAAGCTCTTCATGGGCCAGCGTGCGCAGAAATTGCTCCGGGCGCTCGGAGAGGCGGCTTGCCAGCAGTTCGGCCTCTTCCTCGCTGAAGCCCTTCAACTGGTAGAACAACGAGAGTTCTTCGCGCTCCTCTTCCGGGTCTTCCTCGATCTCGGCCTTCTCGCGGTTGAGTTCGGCCTGGTAGACCTCGCGCTGGCTCTTGGTTGCCAGATAGGCGCCGGACCCCATCGAGAGGGCGCTGGCGAGCATGCCCGCCAGCCCGGCGATTAGCACGGCGCTGCTGCCGCCGGTGTAGCCGGCCACGCCGCTGACTATGCCAAAGACGGCGCCCAGCCCATCATTTGCGCCATAGATCGCCTGGCCCAGCCAGCCACCGCCGCGCTTATGCCAGCTTTCGCGGTGCAGCAAAATATCCAGCCGGCTCTGCGGTCCCGCCGGCTTGATCATCTGGCGAATGATATAACTGTGGCTTTCTTCCTCGCGCTTCATCTGCTGGAGCAGCGTCGTAGCGCTGGCATCATCCAGCGAGCGCGCCTGCGCTTCATAGCGCGCCTGGGCGGCGTCTTCCTCCGCCTCCATGCGTCGCAGCGTGGCATCAGCGCCGGCCTGGCGGTTCAGCCAGCCGCGTGTTTTTTGCCAGAACCCCTGGCGCAGCTCTGGCAGCGGCGCGCCAATCTCTTTTAATTTCTCTTCCCACTTTATCGCGTGGCGCGCCTCGGTGTCGGCCAGCTTTTCCAGCACCGAGCGCCGGCCCTGGTCGTGTTCACGCGCGGCCAGCTCTCGATAGGCGCGCTCGCTCTCTTTCTCGCGCCGCCAACTCTCTTGCAGAAAGATAATCAGTTGCTTTGTTACAGGAGTAAGGGTACTCTCAACCGTCATTCAGAAGCTCCTTGATGTATCGCGCTGGGTTGCTCTGACTCTGAAAGCAAGCCGCTGCCGGCTCGCGTCGCCAGAGACCACCTCGTAGCTCTCTTCAGAGAGTGTTGCCAAACTTATGCTTATATTTAGCATTTTACCCGTATTTGCACAAAATTTCCAGAAAAACCCCTTGACAAAGCACAAATCATTGGTTATACTTAGCAAGGTTAAGGAGATCAGGCGCACCCCAACAACCGAGGCATACAATCGGCTCTTAACCGGGGGGTCGCGGGTTCGAGTCCCGCCGCCCGCTCCAGCATGCGGGCGTAGCTCAGTTGGATAGAGCACCAAAACGTGGCTTTAGTAACTTGTGCGTCTGATACTCTTCTCGATCATTCTGCGAGCAGCGCGCTCACATGAGAGATAGCGACCATCAGCCCTGTACCCTGACAGCGGGAGCGTACATACTGGTAGCGCCGCAAGGCGCGGGGTTCGATTCCCTCAATCTCCGCACTGGGGATTTCGCCGCAAGGCAAAACAACCGCTTTCGGCACTTGTACAGGGCTGACAAAAATCAGGCGCACCCTGACAGCAAAAGCATACAATCGTTGTTGGCTCAAGAGGTCGCAGGTGCAAGTCCTGCCGCCCCGACTCTTGCCGGGGCGTAGCTCAGTAGATAGAGCGCTTGATTGAACGTTATCCGCTTTTGCAACTTGTGCGCCTGATTTTTATTACTCCGCCAGCGAGCCGGCGATGCTCAGCGCGTCCTCAAAGTCCTCATCATGCCCGAAGGCTTCTAACTCCCCGCTCATCAATTCGCCGCGCCCCATCGAGTCCAGATGCACCGCGCGCTCCGGGCTGGGCGAGCCACCATCAATAGTATAGGACGTGGTGGCATGCTCATGATCGGCTGAGCGGCGAATCGAGAAGATAGCCGTATGCCCCGCGTGCTGGCTGGTGATCGTCACCGTGCTGAGCGCGCCGGCAACCGTCTGCGAGACCATCCAGGCCGGGTGAGTATTCTGTGGCGGTTCTTCCGCCTGCTGCTGGCTTTTAATCAGCGCCGGCTTGCGCTTCTTAGTGACGACACGGGGACGAATCTCAACGGCAACAGGCTGGCCGGCCTGATTACGCAGCACCAGATGATACATGCCGCCGGAGTGTTTTTGCTGGCCGGGCGTGACGGTCCAGCCCAACTTGCTGGCGGCCCAGCCAACCAACAGCAGCGCCTGCGCCGGGTTGGAGACACCAACCGTGCGGCCATCCGCTTCGGTGCCGGCATATTCGATCAGGATGTGCGAGATACCTGTGAGATAGGGTTGCAGCGAGGCAGGATCGAAGAACTGTGCGGCCAGCTCGCGCCAGGGGGCAGAGCGCTGCCAATTCAGATCGCTCACCGCGCAGCGATACTCGCGGCTGCGCGAGAGGCGCGCCAGCAGTTGAAAGCGCGGGCCAACCTGCTCAAACTCGGCTGAATCAACAATCATGCGGTCACTGAAGTTTGCCAGCCGCTCGAAGAGCGCCAGATTGGCTGTTGGGGCATCAGCCCACCACGTAAAGACCGGCAGGTTTGCCGCCAGCAGCGACAGCACCACGCCGGGCAGATAATCAACCGCCACGCCTGCGGCCTCAATGGTCACCTGCTCATTGGTATTTGGCCCCCAGCGCTGCCGGTCCTGATAGACCGAGAGATTGATCTTGGCGTTCATCGAGGGCTGTTCGTTGTGCTGATCGGCAAAGAGCAGAATCATGCGCGCCGGGTGGCCCCGGCACAGGTCATCCAGCGCGCCGTCTACAGCGCTGGCTGTAGCGGCGCGCTGGGTAAACACAACTAAGTTCAGAACACTGTTCCGCGTGGCCGGATGGCCGTCATTGGCCTGTGTTGCCGATGATACTTTCCAGAGTCGCATCCATTCATCTTTAATGGCATGAATGTCCACTGCCAACACGTCCTGCCGCGTGGGTTCAGCGTTCATAGTCGCCTCCAGTTTCTGCCGCCGCGCTCGATAAGCGCGTCTGCCTCCTTCGGACCCCAGCTTCCTGCCTCGTAGATGGGCAGGTGCGACACCTGATTCGACCCCCATCCGTCCAGGATGCTGTTAATCACTGTCCAGGCCGCCTCGGTCTCATCTTTGCGGGTGAACAGTGTGGAATCGCCGAGCATGCAATCGAGCAACAACCGCTCATATGCCTCTGGTGGTTCTCCAGCAAAAGCCGAGCCATAAAGGAAATCCATATTCACGCCGCGAATGCGCATCGCGCCGCCGGGCACTTTGGCGCCAAAGCGCAGCGAGATACCCTCATTAGGCTGAATACGCAGCGAGAGAATATTGGGTTGCAACTCGGTGATGTTGGTGTTCTTGAAGAGCATAAACGGCGGGCGCTTGAACTCGATGTCGATCTGCGTCACCCGTTTGGTGAGCCGTTTGCCGGTGCGCAGATAGAAGGGGACACCGTTCCAGCGCCAGTTATCCACTTCCAGCTTCATGGCGACATAGGTTTCCGTTGTCGAGCTATGCGAGACGCCAGGCTCTTCGTAATAGCCGGGCACGGGCTGCCCATTGATCCAGCCAGGGCCATACTGTGCGCGCACGACGTTTTTGATCACCTGAATCTGATCCAGCGTGGGGATCGAGTGCAGCACTTTGACCTTCTCGTCGCGCACCGCGTTCGCATCAAAGCCTACCGGCGGCTCCATTGCCGTCAGCGAGAGCAGTTGCAGCATATGATTCTGCACAATGTCGCGGATGGCCCCAGAGGTCTCGTAGTAGCCGGCGCGGCCTTCAACGCCCACCTGCTCGGCGACGGTAATCTGCACGCTATCGATATAGCGGCGGTTCCAGATCGGCTCGAAGATGCCATTGCTGAAGCGGAAGACTAGAATGTTCTGGACGGTCTCTTTGCCCAGGTAGTGGTCGATGCGATAGACCTGATCTTCCGAGAAGACGCGCAGCACCTTGCGATTCAACTCTTGCGCGCTCTCCAGATCATGGCCGAAGGGCTTCTCAATGATAACGCGCGTCCAGCCGCCTTCGTCGCCTTCGTGTCCATCCTGGCTGCCATTACCGCCATTGCCGCCATTGCCATTTGTCGCGTGGCCGCGCCCGCGATGGCTGGCAGCAAGGCTATGGCCGTGCCCCTCCCGATGCACCAGCTTGGCCTGGCCTAAGCGTTGGATGATGTCGGGATAGTATTCTGGCGAGGTTGCCAGATAGAAGAGGTGGTTGCCGTTGATGCCGCGTGTGTGGTCAAGCTCGTGCAGAAACTGGCCCAGCTTCTCGTAGCCGCCGAGGTCGTGAAACTCGGTCTGGTGGTAGAACAGCCCCTGGGAAAACGTCTCCCAGACGGCTGGGTTCACCGGACGGTTACGTGAAAACTCATTGATCGCATCTTTGACATACTGGCGCCATTGCTCGTGTGTCATTGGCCGGCGCGCTACTGCGACCAGCGTAAAGCCTGCCGGCAGTGGATTCTCCAGCGCCAGGTTGTACAGGGCTGGCAGTAGTTTACGCTTGGTGAGATCGCCGGTTGCGCCAAACAGGACTACCGCGCACGGCTGGGGAGTGCGTTCACCACGCATCCCTGCGCGCAACGGATTAGGAAGGACGGCGCTTTCGGTCATGATTGCTCCTCTTACTTGAAGTTGAGGCGCTGGCGGTTAAAACCGCGCCTATGGGCGTTCCGCCGCCAAGTCGGCCTTCGCCGACTCCCCCAGCCCTAGCAGGCCGGGCATTCGTCCCAGCCTGCGAAGGCAGGCTTTGTGGTGCAAAGCACCTCCAGGCGCGGCTTCAGCCGCCAGCCTCACTTATTCTGTCTTGACGGCGTGCCCGCCAAATTGGTTACGTAACGCGGCGATGACCTTGGCGCTAAATGATTCATCCTGGCGCGAGCGGAAGCGCTCCAGCAGCGAGAGCGTGATGACCGGCGCGGGTACATCATGCTCCATCGCCTCCCAGACAGTCCAGCGGCCTTCGCCGGAATCAGCCACCCAGCCCTTGATGCCTTCAAGCTTGGGGTCCGCCGCAAAGGCTAGCTCGGCCAGTTCCAACAGCCAGGAACGTACCACACTGCCCTGGTTCCAGAGGTGCGAAATCTTGGGCAGGTCTAGATTATAGCGAGAAGCGTTCAAGATTTCAAACCCCTCGCCATAGGCTTGCAGCATGCCATACTCCACGCCGTTATGCACCATCTTGACCAGATGGCCCGCGCCATGATCGCCCATGTAGCCGTAGCCATCGGGCGGGGCCAGCGTCTTCAAGAGCGGCTCGCAATGGTTGAAGGTCTCTTGCTCGCCGCCAACCATCAGACAATAGCCCACCTTCAAGCCCCAGACACCGCCGCTGGTGCCCGCGTCCATAAAGTGAAAGCCCTTGGCGGTCACTTCCTGGCCCCGGCGAATCGAATCTTTGTAGTACGAGTTGCCGCCATCGATGATGATGTCGCCCTTGGAGAGCAGCGGCTCCAGGGCGGCGATCTGGTCATCTACCGGCTGGCCGGCGGGCACCATAATCCAGACGATGCGCGGGGACTCTTTCAGGTTCTCCACAATCTCCTGCAAGGAATAGGCCCCAATGACGCCTTTTTCCTCGGCGACCAGTTCTTTTGTCTTCTCGGCGGTGCGGTTATAGGCCACCACCCGATGTCCGCCGCGCACCAGCCGGCGAACCATATTGGCGCCCATGCGCCCCAATCCAATAAAAGCGACCTCCACGTAATGCTCCTTTCGTTTATAACCATCTTGGATGGTTTCAATCTATCGCGTCTGGCAGACTGTAGCCGCTACGGCTTCGGGCGCTTGAAGAAGAGAGCGGTATCCGCCTGATACCCAACTTTAGGAGATCCCATATCTCCCGTCCCGACCATCTCCCATCCATCATCTCCCAACGCCGCTATTGCCTTTCCAACTTCCTGGGCTTCGTCACCTTTAATATCTCGCTTGGTATATCCAGTAGGGGTAAAATACCAAATTGCAGGGTAGACAGGGTCAAGCTCACGATACCCAGGAGGTTTAGAGACCCCAACGACAGCGCAGTATTCCCATTTCATCGCTCATCTGCTCCTTCTCCTGCATGCCAGCATTGCGGCGCCCCCAACTGGACGGGCCGGCGAGACGCAGGCGGTACAAGTGCTATGCCTGCCAGCCCAACCTTTCGCCGATTAAAATCGGCGCTACGGGCCTTCGGCCAGGAAGTCCCTCCGGGACTGGCGGTGGAGTCCCTGCGGGACTTCGTGGCGCCGAGCCAGCCCTAGTCGCCCGCCTTCGTGCCTGCCAGCAGCTTGTCGCGCTTGCCCTCCAATACTTGCATCAGCTTATCGAACGCATCAGAGAAGAGCTTGCCGCCCTCGTCGAGCAGTTGCTTCGTCACCGCGTCGTAGCTGATGCCCACCTCGCCAAGTTGCTGTAGCACCTGATGGGCTTTCTCAACATCCTGAGTGACCCTGATAACGACCTTGCCATGATCTTTGAATGCCTCGATGGTCGCTTCTGGCATGGTGTTGACCGTTTCCGGCCCGATCAAATCGTACACATAGAGCGTATCGGGGTAGTTCGGGTTCTTAGTGCTGGTGCTGGCCCACAGGCAGCGCTGCACCATCGCGCCCTTCGCCTTGAGTTTGGCAAAGCGCTCGCCCTGGTGGAAGAGGCGCTGATACTTTTCGTAGGCGATCTTGGCGTTCGCCACCGCTGCCTTGCCCTGCAACGCGGTCAGCTTCTCGCGTTCCGCGCCAGTCGCCGTCTTGAGCTTGTCGTCAATCAGCTTATCGACCAATGTATCTACGCGGCTGACAAAGAAGCTGGCAACCGAGGCGAGCTTATCAACCGGCTGGCCGGCGGCCACGCGCTTCTCCAGCGCGTTCAGGTAGGCGTTGGCGACGCGCTCGTAGAAGTCCAGCGAGAAGATCAGCGTGATATTGATGCTGATGCCCTCGGAGAGGCAGCCCTCGATGGCCGGCAAGCCCTCTTCGGAGGCCGGAATCTTCACCAGCACGTTAGGCCGATTGACCTCGTTATGCAGCCGCCTGGCCTCGGTAATCGTTGCCGCCGTGTCGTGCAGCAGATGCGGCGAAACCTCGATAGAGACATAGCCGTCCAGGCCATGCGTGCGGTCATAGACCGGGCGCAGCTTATCGCAGGCCATCTGAATGTCCTGCACGGCCAGCGCCTCAAAAATCTCGCCCGCGCTCTTCTTGCCGCTCTTGACCAACTGCGTGATCTGCTCATCGTAGTCGCTGCCGCTGCCGATGGCCTTCTCAAAAATCGAGGGATTTGAGGTAATGCCGGTAATGGCATCTTCATCGATCATCTGATCGAGCTTGCCGGAGGTAATCAGCGTGCGACGAATGTAGTCCAGCCAGATGCTCTGTCCGACGTCATGAAGTTGTTGCAATGGATTCTTAGTCACGGTGCTTGCTCCTTTCAGGTCTGCACCAGAGTATCGCGTGTTGTATTTAGTGTACTTTACACACTCTAAAGAAATGTTAAGACGTTTGAGGACACACTGCAAACACAGCAGCAATCCCTCGTTTGCTTACCTGCCAGCAGCCTCAATGGCATTCACTTTGCCCAGCCGGCGCGCGTGGCGCTCCTCGCCGGTGAAGTTGGCAGCCAGGAAAGCGCTGATAAGATCGACGGCCAGTTCCGGGCCGATGATGCGCGCGCCCAGACACAACACGTTCATATTGTCGTGTTCCACTCCCTGATGCGCGGAGTAGTGATCGTGGCAGACAGCGGCGCGGATGCCCTTCATCTTCGTTGCAGCAATAGCCGCGCCTACGCCGCTGCCACAGACCAGCACGCCGCGCTCGGCGCGCCCATCCAGAATGGCCTCGCCAACAGCCCTGGCAAAGTCGGGGTAATCATCGGTTGGGTCCAGGCGGAAGGCGCCCACGTCCACCGGCTCATGCCCCTCTTTGCGAATCTCCTCCAGAATATACTCTTTGAGGGGATAGCCCCCGTGATCCATACCAACGGCTACGCGCATAGTGCCCGCTCCTTCTTCAGCTATAGATCAGATGTCCCGCCGCAGAGGTCGAGTGGACGCCCATAATGGCATCCCAGCACTGGTGGCAGACCAGCCCGGCCTCCTGCCCATCATGGGTGCCCCGGTGTTCATGATCGTTGACACAAGGCGCAAACTGGAAGCGCGCCCGCAAGGCGGGCAGGTCTAGATAGCAATCAAAGTACACCCATTCACGGCAATTTCGAGTCCATGTTTGCCCGCGATAGGTTTCTTTGACCCCGCGCTCCAGTAGTTCTTGCTCCAATGCTCTCAAATGCTCACACACCATAGCTGCCACACCGATTTTAATCAGCTTTCTTCCCAACCTAGCTCGTTGCCTCGTGGCCGGGCACCGGCGTGCCGCCAGGCGTCGCACCGGACGCGCTGACCTCGTCGGCGCGCTCGTGGCGCTCCATAAGATGCAGCGCCCGCGCCGCCACATTTTCCACCGTCAGGCCGTACTGCTCCATCAGCGTCTTATAGGGCGCCGAGGCGCCAAAGCGATCAATGCCTACCACGTCGCCATCCAGGCCAACATAGCGATACCAGCTTGCCGGTGAGGCCGCTTCCACCGCCAGACGTTTCCTGACCGCCGACGGCAGCACGCGCTCCTGATACTCCCTGGGCTGGCGGTTGAAGATCTCCATGCTGGGCACGCTGACCACCCGCGCCTTGACGCCATGCTCCGCCAGCGTCTTGGCCGCGCCGGTAATCAACGACACCTCTGAGCCAGAGGCCAGCAAGATCAGGTCCGGCTTGCCGTCCGGCGCGTCGGCCAGGATATAGGCGCCCTGCTGCACGCCGCTGGCTGGGGCGTACTCGCTGCGGTCCAGGTGCGGGAGATTCTGGCGGGTCAGCACCAGGGCTGTGGGGCCATGCTTGTGCTGCAAGGCCGCGCGCCAGGCTTCTGCTGTCTCGTTGCCATCGCAGGGGCGGATCACCGTGATGCCGGGAATGGCGCGCAGGGCTGAGAGCTGCTCCACCGGCTGATGCGTCGGGCCATCCTCACCCAGCCCGATGCTATCATGGGTATAGACATAAATCACCCGCTGCTCCATCAGGCAGGCCAGCCGGATGGGCGGGCGCATGTAGTCGGAGAAGATCAGGAAGGTAGCTCCATAGGGGATGATGCCGCCATGCAGCGCCATGCCGTTGAGCGCCGCGCCCATGCCATGCTCGCGGATGCCAAAGTGCATATTGCGCCCGC
>CAZFWN010000031.1:0-43820 GCA_964522745.1 uncultured Ktedonobacterales bacterium | reverse complement strand
GCCGCCGCTCTTTCGCCGGCGCATCATCGCCGTCTCCACCATCGGCGCGACGCTGTTAGGCGCGCTGATTATCGTGGTGACTTCCTATCTGCCGCTTTTTATTCAGGGCGTCGAGGGCAGCAACGCGGTAGAAGCCGGCATTGGCCTCGCGCTGCTCTCGGTGCTCTGGGCCTTAGGCAGCTATCTCTCGGGCATGCTGGTGCTGCGCCTGGGCTATCGTATCAGCGCCACCACCGGCGTCATCATCACCAGCCTGGGTCTCGTCTGCCTCGTTCCGCTGGGCTGGCTCTCGCTCAGCCAGGGCGCGCTGATCGTGCTCATTCTCACGGGCACTGGACTCTGCGGCATTGGCATGGGCGTCATCTCACTGACCTATCTGATCGCTGTGCAGAACAGCATCCCCTGGAACCAGCGCGGCGTCGCCACCGCCTCCAACCAGTTCGCCCGCGCCATTGGCGGTGCGGTGGGCGTCTCGGCCTTAGGCGCAGTGCTGAACGGCCAGCTCGGCAGCCGTTTGGCCGCGCTGGGCCTCTCCCTAAACGACATCAGCGACCCCTCGCAGCACGGCAAGAAACTGGCCGTCAACGACCTGCTGCGCCCCGAAACCCGTGCCGCCCTGCCACACACGCTGCTGACCCAACTGACCACCTCGCTGGGCGGCTCGCTGCATATCCTCTTCATCCTCATGCTGGCAATGGGCCTCGCCGGCCTCGCCGCCTCGCTCTTGCTGCCCGGCGGCGCAGTGAGCAGCAAAACCGCAGATACAACCACTGAGACGCCTGCCCAAGCCGGAGCGCTCGCCCAGGCCAGCGGTGAGAAGGCTGGTGCGATGCCGGCGGATTGATAAAGCAGCGACGCCCCTTCCGAGCGAAGGCTGCGTTATACTTAATGATGAAACCCAATGCGGTCAGCGGCATAGTTCGTGCGCTCGTAGTTCGGGACAGGGGAATGAAACTCGCAGCCGACCAAATACTGCATGTGGGTGTCTCCGGCCTGGGAACGCTCACATCCTGTCTTGCGCTCGGCTTGATGATTGTTTCCTTCTCGTTGGCCTACACCAGCACGCAGCGCCAGCGGCGCTTCTTCCTGGCAGCCGGCGCGCTGGCTGGCTCATCGTTGCTCATTGTCTTCTCGTTCTCGCACAGCTACATGCTCTCGTTGGTGATTCTCTCAGGGGTTGGCTTCTTCATTGTCGCCAACAACGCCACCGGCAACACGATCATCCAGTCCTGCGTGCCTGATCACCTGCGCGGGCGAATCATGAGCGTGTGGTCGCTGGTGCTGGTCGGATTGGCCCCCATCGGCAGCTTCTTTGCCGGCTCGCTGGCAGACAAGACCAGCGCGCCCTTCACATTCGCGTTGGCGCGTTGATCTGCCTGGCAGCAGCTGTGGTGATCGTTCCGCAGATCATTAGCTTGCATCGTTTCCGGCATAAGGACGCGCCCCAGGCGCAGATTGCCACGCTCGATGGCTCGGCGCTCGCCCAGTCCTCAGCGCTGGAAGCAATCGACAGCGACAGCGAGAGCGGCATTGAGCTCATCAGACATGAGGATGTGCAAGGAGGCGATTAAGCGCTACACGCATCGATCCTGCGAACTCATGTGTGTGTAAATACAAGGCAGGACCCCCACCCTGTGAGGGGTGGAATCCCCAGCATGTATGCCTGGGGAGGATGTCAGTTGGCGCAAATGAGCGATAGGGCTGCTCATTTGAGCCAATAGAGGCTACAAAGCCAGGCGGCCCCTCACATCATCGATGATGGAGGGGCCGCCTGCATGGCGTTTAGCGCCGGATGTCTTTTCGCTTCAAGGCCAGGGCCACCAGGAAGCCCAGGACGGCGATGATCGCTCCCAACGCCAGCCAGCAGAGCAGAATACGCTGCGTTGCATCGCTCTGGCTGTAGGTTGAAAAGAGCGTCCCATGATACAAATAATCATCACCAAAGAGTTGATCGCCGTTGATCTTATCGCTGTGCAATCCCAGCGAGGAGCCAAAGGCTGCCATCCCCCAGCGGATAGGGAAGATCATCGCGCCAATTTTGGTGGCAGCATCCTTCAGCGGCACAATATCCCCGGAGAAGGTCACCTGCAAGATGACGACAAGCGGCAGCAAGCTATTGGCAGTATCTTCGTTGGGTGCAATGGCTGAGATCAGCAGCCCCAGCAATACACCCGCTATCGAGGTGATAGAGAGCGTGAGATACGACTCCAGCAGCACCGGCAAGAATACCCCCTGGTGCAATGGCTCGAAAGCGTTGACGATCAACACCAGCGTCGCGCTTTGTATCAGCGCCAGCAAGCTAAACACCAGCACCTTGGAGAGCATATATGGTAGGATGCCGAGGTTGACCGCCCGTTCCCGACGATAGATCGCGGCTTCCTTGACAAACTCACGCGCGCCGTTGATGCAGCCAAAAAGGACTGCAATCAAGACCACCATAAAGACGGCCCGCTGGGCGTCGCCATGCTGACCAGCGACGACAAAATCTTGCAGCGCCTGATTCACACCGCCTTGTGTGCGCGCGTAGACAATGCCGGCAGGATCGCTGTTGAGAAACGCGACGACGCGATCACACGTAACCAGCCCGCCCTGCGGTGACGCATTCGGCAGCGCCAACACGCCGCTGCTGGTGCGAATCTGTGGCAGGCACTGCACAATGTTGTTCCCATCAAAGATGCCCGATCCGAGTTCAAAGTGAATCAGCAGCATCAGCAGCACGGCCATCAGCGGCGTCTGCAATAGCAAGATCAGCAGCGTTGGCACATCATTTTTCAAGAGTTCCAGATGCCGCTCGGAGAGCAGGGAGAACTGCTTGAAGGGATTTCCACGTTTCGAGCGCTTGCTCAATCTGGTTTTGCTCGCTGCCACAGGAGGTCTACTTGCCGCTCTCTGGAGCGGCTGCGCGATATACTGCTGATAGTCCCTGGACACCTTAAAACGCGCCTCGGCCTCCTCGCTGGTATTTGGATTCCGCTCAGTTGGTTCCAGGCAGCTATAAATTTCGGCAAAATCTGTCTGCCCGAAATACGTCTTTGCCTGATCGGGCGGACCAAAGTAGGCCAGGCGCCCACCAGGCGCTAAAAAGCAAACGGCGTCACAGACATTGATATTGTTCGTGGCATGGGTCACCAGAATGACCGTATGCCCCTTATCGGCCAACTTGCGCAAGAGCAGCATCATCTTGCGATCCAGACCCGGATCGAGGCCGGAGGTCGGCTCATCCAGAAAGAAGAGGCTTGGATTTGCCAGCAGTTCCAGCGCAATGGAGACGCGCTTGCGCTGCCCACCGGAGAGTTTCTTAATCAGGTGTCCGCGTCGCTCGGTTAGTTCCACATCCTCCAGTACCTCAGTAATACGCTGCTGAATCTGCTCGCGCGTGAAGTCGCCCGGCAAGCGAATTTTGGCCGCGTAATACAGCGCCCGCTCTACGGTCAGGTCGCGGTGGACAATATCATCCTGGGGAACATAGCCGATCTGCGTATTGAAGGCCGCCAGGTTTTCGTAGAGGTCACGGCCATTATAGAACACCTTGCCTTGCTCGGCGGGGCGCAGACCAGAGAGCGCATCCAGCAGCGTTGATTTGCCTGCGCCGGAGCCGCCCACCAGCGCCACAAAAGAGCGCGCCGGGATAGAAAGCGAAATGGTATTGAGCAGTGTTGCGCCCTTTGCGCCTGTCTTCTTGAGGCCAAGCGCGTCAACCTGAATGAGGCTGCTCTCATCGTACTGTGCAAGCTGGGTACTCTCATAGACCAGCCGGTACGGGCCGATGCGAATCTCATCCCCCAACTTCAGCAGATGGTTGGTCACTAGTTGCGTGTTGACATAGACGTGGTTGGTACTGTTCAGGTCCAGAATGCGATACGTGCCGCCCTCGCGCACCAGCCGCGCGTGATGCCCCGACACCTGCGGATGCGGCAACACGACAGAATTATCGGGAAGTCGCCCCAGGGTCACCTCCGCAGCGCCCAGCTTGATGGGGTGCATCACGGGTACCAGCTCTTGCGGCTTGTCGCTCCCATCATGGTAGGTCAAGGTGATCAGCGAACCGCGTTCATCAGCGATGCGGAACACATCGCCGTTTGCCAGCACCTTGCGATACGACTCGTCTCCGCGAATCTTGCGCCCTTGATAGAGCAGCCCGTTGGCCGTCTGCGGGCGCTCTGGATGCGGATGCAGCAAGATGAATTGCTGCCCCTCGCGCACCAGCTGGAGATGCCGGTCAGAGACGCTCGGATCTTGAATCACAATATCGTTGGCGACATCCCGTCCAATCGTGACCATCTGAGCATCAAGCGGGTAGGCTCGACGCTGGCCGGTGGTAGCGCTGCTCACTTCCAGCGAAGGGATGCCCAGTGACGAGACCGAAGCTATCGCCGTCCGCTCGTCAGGCTCTTTGAATTCAATCGGCGGAGCGGCCCACGCCTGGCTTGATCCAGTTGGCGACCTCCCAGCAGCATTGGTGAGGGCGGGCGCTGGTGGCACACTGCCCCAGGAACCAGGCCCATAATAGGCCTGCGGATCTGGCGGTGGCGCAATGCGCTCTGCTGGTGGGGTAGCAGGGGCAGCCGGGACTGGTGCAGGCGCAACGCTTTCTGCCACGAAAGAGTGCGCGACATCTGCCGGTTTTGGTGTAGGTGTTGGTAGCTTGAAGAGCAAGCTTACGCTCTCACCAAGGACGATAGCGCTCTGATGCTCAAGTTCCGCCTCCTGAACCGGCTGATGATTCACGGTGATGGTATTTTTCTGGGAAAGATTTTCAATTCGCCAGACGCCCTGCTCACAGACAAGCCGGGCATGATGGCGCGAAACCTTGAGGTCACCTTGAATCACCAGATCATTGCCTGGGTCGCGGCCAATCGTCGTGATTGCCCGGGTGATCGGGAACGTCTTTCCAGCCAGCGGTCCACTGAAAAAGGTGATCGAAGCCAGCGCTGCTACGCTGTTAACTGCTCTCATCAGCGTCTCCTATCCGTTACAGCCAGCCACATTCGCGCGTTGCTGGCCGCGAAGGTTCTGCTCTGAGTGTGCCTAATTACAGAAAGAGACGCCAGCCGCAACTCCTGCAAGCATTCCTGCAAACGCTCCTGCATTGCGACTGGCATCCCAGCAGTGTGAGCGGTCCTCAGTGTTCGGCAGCGAGCCTCAGCGCTTGCTCGGCCTTTTGGGCATGGAGCCGCTCGCCCTGGCGGTTCAGGATCGCCAGTGCCTCTTCCAGCCGTTTATAAGCCAGTGCAGGTTCCCCTTGCTGTAAGTGCATGAAGCCGTAGATGTAGAGCATTTTGGCTTCTGCGTAGGGATTGCCAATCGCCCGGCACAGAGCCAATGCTTCCTCGAGCGCTTCTCCTGCTTCCTGCCAGCGGGCCTTCCGCATTGCCAGGCGCGTTAACAACTCCTGAGCCTGCTTACCTCCCCTTGTTCCGCTTGCGCCCAGGCCAGGAGTGGAAGAATCTGTTGAGTCAGGTCAGTCTGGCGATCTGTTTGTTTGAGAAAGGCCATCAGCCTGGCGAGAACGGCTTCTGACTTCCCCTCCAGCAACTCACGCTCGGCAAATGCAGCGTGAGCCGTTCCTTGCACTCCAGAATCTCGCACCTCCTTCCCAAGCTGCACGGCCTCTTCCCAGATAGCGCGCTGCCGCTTCCGGCTGCCCCTCGGCCAGGCAGAGAGTGCCTAACCCTAAGGAGGGAAAGACCGCATTACGCGACATCGCGACCGGGCGAATCACGGAGGGCGTCTGCTTATATCTCTTGTACGCTTGCTTCCAATCCCCCGTGTCTAAGAAGTGCCATCCCAGGGAGAAGTGGGCAATAGAGTTGAAGGTGACAGCTCCCAGCGTCCGTAAATAGCTTGCTCTCGGGCAAGGTATCAGGAAATAAGGTGCCATCTAGTGGTGGCGCAGTAGAGGCGCTTGTTTGATGTGTAGCCAGCCTATCCGTTGCAGGCATGGTTGCAGGAGCGGTTGCAGGAATTGCCGGTGGGAAGATGCGCAGGCTTCCCCCATACTTTGGATAGCACCAGGGACAGCGGATGACGGGTTCCCTGGATTGAGTGAGTATATCCCTGGATTGAGTGAGTATAAAGGAGGATGTGGTGGCAAGCGCCCGCGCTTCTACCACAGCAATTACATGAGAGATTGTTGGGTTTCGCATCATCTGCCAGGCACACAGAGCAAGGGGCTGTATAGGTTGCTGCTGCTTTGCACGCTGGCGTTGATCTTTGTCGCCTGTGGTGGCAATCAGGCGCAGAAACCGCAAATTACGCCGGTGCCGCTTCCACCGTTGCCACCCATCGGCGGCCTGCCTTCGGGAGCGACCGGACTGCAGGCACTTGGGCAGCTTGACCCGAACCTGCGCTTGCAGTTGAACATTGGGCTGGCGATCCAGCGCCAGTCGCTGGCAAACGATCTAGCCGCACTGTATGATCCTGCCTCGCCCCAGTTTGGGCATTACCTGACGCCGCAGGCGCTTGCAGCGCGCTATGGCGCGTCCCAGGCCAGCATCGACCAGGTGACTGGCTATTTGCAGGAGCACGGCTTTCAAATCCTGATGGTTTCGCCCCTGCGCGATCATCTGATTGTTTCAGCCACCGTCGCGCAGATCGCTCAGACCTTTGCAGTGTTGCTGCAAACGTACATGAAGAACGGGCAGACGTTCTTTAGCACGAGCAACACGGTGGTGTTGCCCTCGGCGCTCAGCTCGCTGGTGACTTCTGTGGTTGGCCTGAACACCTTTGCCCAGCCTAGTCCGAAGACGCCTATCCACACGTCAGTTGCCAGGTCATCCTCAGATTGTGCTGGCGCGAAGAGCAACGGCGAGATCCCGAACCAGATTGCTGAGACATATGGCTATGCTAACGCTTACAAAGCCGGCTACACCGGCAAAGGCATCAGCATTGGGGTGGTCGAGTTCAACGACAATATGTCAATGAGCGACCTCACCACCTTTCTGGCCTGTACCACTGGCGGCACGCTCCATCGGAGCGTGGTCCAGGTGGATGGAGGGGCAAAAGTCGCTGATGAGGGCAGCACCGGCGAAGCGGAACTGGACTTCGAGTACCTGAGTGCGCTGGCCCCTGATGCCCAACTGGTGGAATATCAGGATACCGCCTGCGCGGGCAGCAATACCAGTTGGGATTGCCAGAAGGGGCAGGTCGGTGTCCCCTTCCCAGAAGGCTACGTGAACATCCTCAATCAGATTGCAGCAGACGGAAAAGTGCAGTTGGTCAGCGCAAGCTGGGGCAACCCCGAAGCGAACTTCAGCAAAGATGAGATTTTCGCCTTCGACCAGGCAATTGAATATCTGGCAGCGGAGGGCATCACCTTTGCCGCTGCATCAGGCGACTGCGGGGCCTATGACAGCGGCCAGTACAAAGACCTCTCGGTTGATATTCCGGCAGCCGATCCCTATACCCTGGCGGTTGGCGGCACGGAGTTGCAGACCGCCCCCAATGGAACTCGGCAGTCAGAGCCGACCTGGAACACCTACAAGGATGCGCCCGACCAGAATGTGTGTCAGTACAACGATTGGGGCGGCGGTGGTGGCCTGAGCACGCTCTTTGCCCGGCCAGGCTGGCAACAAGGGAACGGAGTGAAGAACCAATACTCAAACGGCTTTCGCGAACTGCCCGATGTCTCAGCGAATGCCTGGATTGACGCGGAATATTTTAAGGGCAAATGGGTCGAAAGCGGTGGCACCAGCGCGGCAACCCCCATCTGGGTGGCTGGTCTGGCGCTGGTCGATCAAGGGCTGTTCCAGCATCATAAGCAGGCCGTTGGCGCTACGCCCACCTTCTATCGGCTGGCAAACCAGCACAGCACGTTGCATCCGTTCTTTGATGTCACGCAAGGCAACAACCTGTACTACCCGGCCACGGCGGGCTACGACCTGGCCTCTGGCTGGGGCGCACCCAATATTCTCGACTTCGGCAAGGCGCTGGGTGCCTTCTAAAGGTGCAGAACAGTGCGATTGATAGTTTTGAAAGGAGCGTGGGGAAGGCACTTGAGCCTCCGCCGCACTGACCCTATGAACACGTATTCAGTGACTATACTCTACAAGGAGCGCAGAGACGCCTGGTTTGGACTCGTGCTGATTGCCACCCTGGCGCTGATCCTGAGCGCCTGCGGCGGACAGCAGTCCCAGCAGGGGACTCAGGCTCCGACGTTGTCGCTACCAGCCATTGGAGGGTTACCACCTGCCGCTACCGGCCTCCAGGCCCTTGGGCAGCTTGCCCCAACCGCGCGTTTGCAGCTCAGCATCGGGCTGGCAACACAACGCCAGACGTTGGCAAACGATCTGGCAGCGCTCTATGACCCGACTTCGCCACACTTTGGCAAGTATCTGACGCCGCCAGAACTGGCAACGCGGTATGGCGCGTCGCAGACCAGCATTACGACCGTCACCAACTATCTGCAAAAGCAGGGCTTTTACATCCAGGCGGTTTCGCCGCTGCGCAATCAGATCAGTGTCTCTGCCACCGTGACCCAAATTGCTCAGACCTTTGGTGTCAGGATGCAGACCTTTCAACAAGACGGCTCTATGGTCTTTGGCCCCAGCGAAACGATCACGTTGCCGCCGGCGCTCCAAGGGTTGGTGACCTCTGTGATTGGGCTGAACGATTTTGCCTTCCATATCACTCAAGCCTCGGCTCAGGACACGGCACAGCGTCTGCCAGATCAACAGCCTGGCGCACGCTGCGCACAGAGCAATCAGGTGACGTGGCCGAATCAGCTTGCCGCCGCTTATAACTACGTGCAGGCTTATCAAGCGGGGTATACCGGCAAGGGGATCACCATTGGCCTGTATGCGGACAACGATCAGGGGATCTCCCTGGGAGACATTGCCAATTTCCTGGCTTGCACCACTGGCGGAACGCTCCATCGCAACGTCGTCAAAGTCAATGGGGGAGCACAAAATACGCTTACCGGCGCGGTCCGCGAAGCCGAACTCGACCTGGAATACCTGGCGGCGCTAGCGCCGGAGGCCCAAATCCTCGAATACCAGAATGATTTTTGTTATGACACGGCTTCCTGCCAGGCACAGACAGGAAAGCCGCTGCCAGAGGCGCTCGCTGATGCCATCAACCAGATGGCAGCGGACGGGCGCATCCAGGTTGCCAGCATGAGCATCACCCTACCAGAAGCCGACTATACCCAGGATGAAGTGTTTGCTATCGATCAGGCCATCCAGTATCTGGCGGCAGAGGGGGTAACCTTCCTGGTAGCGTCAGGCGATTGCGGGGCCTTTGGCGGTGGGCAGTATCATGGCCTCTCGGTTGATTTCCCAGCCTCGGACCCCTATGCAGTAGCAGTCGGAGGCACCCGCCTGGCAACGGATGCACAGGGCAACCGAATCAGTGAAACTGCCTGGTCTGATCCCCAGCCTGATCAGAGCCACTGTGGGAACAACTGGGGGTCAACCGGTGGGCTCAGCCAGGTCTTCGCTCAGCCAGGCTGGCAACAGGGAGCAGGGGTCAAAAACTCGTATGCCAATGGCAAGCGCGAAGTCCCTGATGTTGCGGCCATTGCCCGGACAGTGCCCATCTACTTCCAGGGCCAGTGGTATGGCAGGGGCGGCACCAGTGTCGCCGCGCCCATTTGGGCGGCAGGCGTCGCGCTGGTCGATCAAGGGCTGCGTCAACACGTTAAACAATCGGTTGGAGCAACCCCCACCTTCTACCGCGTGGCGGACCAGCACAACAATGGGCACCCTTACTTTGACGTCACCCAGGGGAACAATCTCTATTATCCAGCTACCCAGGGGTATGATCTGACCACCGGGTGGGGTGCGCCCAATATTCTCGACTTCGGCAAGGCGCTGGGCGCGTTCTAGGCGTGCAGGCTCTCAGCTTTGCGCATGGAGGCGATCTTGCCCAGGCCAGATCGCCTCCAAAGTGACCTGGTTTGAAATGGCACATGAGTACATCGGATACAAAGGAAAGTTTGCTATGTTTGCTTTTAACAAAGAAGACCGTCCTCTCACGTATACGCCAAGTGGCGTCGCTCACCAGGGTGAGCAGGCAGCAGATGATGCTCTGCCACAACACTCGCTTATACACTCGATCTGGCTGCACCTGCTGCCTGGTATCCTCATCGTGCTCTTTGCTGTCGCCGCTGGTTTCATAGCTAGCAAGGTCGGACTCCCGTTGCTTCTCATACCCAGCCTGTGGGTGCTCCTGGTGCTCATCCCTTTTGAACTGGGGTATCTGCTCGTGCAAGGGAAGAAGCGGAACGGCAAACTCTCGCTCCAGGGGATTGTCCTCTATCGTGAGCCGGCGCCGTTGAAGTCCTACCTGCTTCTCATTCCCGCGCTGGTGGTGTGGGCGATCATCGCGTTTCTCGTGATTGCCCCTGGAGCGCAAACGTTCCTGTTCGATACCCTGTTCTTCTGGGTGCCCTCCTGGTTTGTTGCGCTCTTTGCGCCAGTTTCCACCAACGGGCATCCACCTACGACCCTGGTTGTCACAGTGCTCTTGTATTTGCTCATGAACCCGGCAGCAGCCCTGGTCGAGGAACTCTACTTTCGTGGCTATCTGCTGCCTCGGATAGCGTATCTCAAAGGCTGGGCGCCACTGGTCAATACCATGTTGTTCTGCCTGTATCACCTGCACTCTCCCTGGCAACTTCCAGGTCGGTTACTTGGCTTTCTTCCAGTAGCCTATGCCGTTAGCTGGAAGAAGAACATTTCCATCGGCATTATCACCCACTGCCTGCTGGACCTGCTTTCTGCTGTGGCGCTGCTGGTGATGCTTTATCACTAAAGGAATCAAATGAAAGCACCGGCTAGAAAGAAAAGCAATGGAAGAAATAAGCTTTCGGTTTAAAATCGGAGCGTTCGACTGCATGGCTCTCTGTGACAGTAGCTCGACCTCTCGCTGGGATATGATCTTTGGGAACGTCCCTCCAAATGAATTGGAGCAGGTGCTTGCCACGCATCACCTTCCGCTCGACCAGATTACCGCTCCCTCTATCTGCATGGTGATCGATACCGGCCAGCATCAGATACTGGTTGACACTGGCCGGGGCACAGCTTCTGGTTTGCCTGCTTCATCTACCGGGAAGCTGCTCCAGCGGCTGCGACATCAAGGGATCAACCCATCGGATATTGATACCGTGATCCTTTCCCATTTGCACCCAGGGCACGCGGGCGGTGTCATCACTGGCAGCGGGCAGTTAGCATTTCGCCATGCTCGCTATGTGCTATGGCGGGAAGAGTGGGAATTCTGGCAGGCAATGCCTGATTTGAGGGCAAGGGGTCTGCAGTGGATGGTGGCCTTTGCCCAGGAGAGGATAGCATCAATGCAGCGCCAACTCGCCCTGGTAGAGCGGGAAGCGGAGGTGGTGCCGGGAATTCGCGTTGTCGCAGCCCCTGGGCATAGTGCCGGGCATATGGGACTCTCCATTGCTTCAAGGGACCAGCAGATGCTTTACCTTGCCGATGCCGTGTTCCATCCCATCCAGCTTAAGTATCCCCATTGGTTCTCTCTGTTCGATCTGCGGCCAGAGCAATCAGTGACCAGTCGGCTCCGGCTTCTGGACCGGGCTGTAGGCGAGAAGGCGTTGGTGCATGCCTACCATTTTCCTTTCCCAGGTCTGGGGCATGTCATCCCAGATGGAGAATCTTGGCGCTGGGAACCAGCCCAACTTGATCCTTCTGCACCCCCTGCTTACAGAGGAGTCAAAGACAGGCACACGAGCAGTTAAAGGGACTGTCTAGCTCTGAACTTGCCTGGTCCCGCAAAATTGGGAAAGCAGATGCAGGAGCAGATGCAGGAGTTGCGCGTGGTGTTTTGTGCAAAGGCCGGATACACTCGAAATGCGCTACGACGCAGAAGCATTCATCGATAAAGAAAGAGGAACCAACCATGCAACAGACCTGTAGCCGGTGCGGCGGAGTCCTCCAATCTGGAGCAAACGTGTGCCCCTACTGTGGCACACCTGTGGTAAACAGTTTTCCTCAGCAGAATAGTCCCTATGCAGAGAGTATCTACCACAGCGACACGCAGCTCGCCTCTCCTTTGGGGCCAGGATATGAGCTGTATCCGCAGAGCAGCCAGATACAAGCTGATGCCTACGCGGCCCAATATGGTTCGCCTTTGTCGCCATCAGCAGTCATGGCCCCGCCGCCAATGACTCCTGCTGCTTACCCTCCTCAGCAACCCCCCGCTCGCGGAAAAAGATCTCCAGTCGCCTTTATCGCTGGTGGTCTGGTGATTGTCGTCGTGCTGGCAGCTTTGGGGATAAGCAGCTACTTCTTGATCAGTAAGAAAAATAGCACAACAGGGAGCACTCCAACACCTGTCCCGGCACTCTATCAAGCCAGCCTGACCAGCGATCCTGGCGGTTGGGTCTGTGGGAACCAGACGTGTTCGTTTAGCAGCGATGGGTATCACATCCAGGCGCCCGATAACAAGGTCTATGACAGCCTCTTCACCAAACAAGCTTTTAATAACATGGTACTTGAGGTGAATGGCATCATCGCCCAGGGCGATTCCCAGAACGCAGGAATAGGTATCGAGTTTGGCATTGCTCAGGGGAACCAGGTAGCAGGCTATGGTTTCTTCATCTACGCTGATGGTACCTATGCCCTGGTAAAGTGGGATGCTCGGGGGAACGCAACGCCATTGATAGGGGTGTCCTCGTCAACTGCCATTCGTGCGGGGCTTGAGCAGGCCAACCATCTGAAACTGGTGATTACTGGCTCGCACTTTACCTTGTATGCCAACAACCAGCAGATCACCCAGTTCAGTGACACGGGCTATCCCGGAGGCTATATCGGTCTGGCTGCCTCTGGGCAAGGGACAGAAACAATTTTCTCCGATCTGAAAGTGACGCTGCCAGCCGCGTGAAACCAAAGGAGTGCATCGTGTTTGATCTGATTGTCATTGGCGGAGGGCCTGCTGGAGTGACGGCTGCCGTGCGGGCGCGTGAACTGGGCGCGAGTGTTGCGCTGGTGGAGCGCGGAAATTTGGGCGGAACCTGTACCAACAATGGGTGTGTCCCGACGCGCGCCCTGGCAAAAGCTGCGCGCCTGATGCGCGATACCGAACAATTCGGCGAATATGGTCTACTTGGAGAACGGCCAGCAGTTGATTTCGCGCAGTTACTTTCGCGAACCCATCTTCTCGTCTACCGTATTCATGAGAAAAAACAACTGCGAAGCCATCTAGAGCAGGCTGGAGTGACCGTCTTTGCCCAGGTAGGTAATGCGCAGTTCGTTGATGAACACAGCATCCAACTGGCCGATGGAACCATCTTGGAAGCGCGTCAATTTATCCTCTGTGTAGGGGGGCATGCGCGCCAGTTATCCATTCCAGGGAGTGAATATGCCCTGACTCACAGCGATGTCTGGGCGATGAAACACCTGCCTCGAACACTGGTCGTGATCGGGGGCGCTGCAACTGGCTGTCAATTAGCGTCGATCTTTGCGGCCTTTGGGACGGATGTACATCTGCTTGAAATGGGGCCAAGACTCCTCAGAACGGAGGATGAGTCGGTTTCTCTTTGCATCGCCGAAGCGTTCGAGCGGCGAGGTATCCGGGCCACCACGAATATTTCCGGCATTGAGCGTATTGAGCGGCAGCAAGATGGCTTGCATCTCTTCTATGGTTATGCAGATCAGGTACGCGAACTCACCGCTGAAGCGATCATCGTGGCAGTGGGATGGCCCGGCAATGTCGAGTCGTTGAACCTTGATGCTGCGCACGTCAAAAGCGAGCGTGGCTACGTTGTCGTGGATGAGTACCTCAGAACAAGCGCGCCTCATATCTTTGCGGCTGGGGATATTACCGGGCGGATGATGCTGGTGCAAAGCGCGGGTGTCGAGGCCAATATCGCCGCCGAAAATGCTCTTTTGGGGAGCAATCGAGAAGGAAAGCATATCGTCGTTCCGCATGGAGGTTTCACCGACCCGGAATATGGCGGCGTCGGGTTGACTGAAGAGCAGGCTCGCACCAGAGAAGATTGTGCTGTTGCTTTGGTCTCCTATAGGGTCCTGGACCGCGCGCTCATCGATGGGCACCAGGAAGGATTCTGCAAGTTGATCGTGTCGCGGGCGTCCCATCAGGTGCTGGGCGCCCATATCGTTGGCGAGCAAGCGGTCGAAATCCTTCACCTCATCGCGGCAAGTATGGCTTCTGGCATGCGCATAGAGCAGCTCGCCAGGTTAGAGCTTGCTTATCCCACTTTTACGGCTATCGTAGGGATTGCAGCCCGTCAGATCACACGAGAGCTAGGGATGGTGCCACTTACGTCGTTGTGGCACACCAATGGACGCCCTGGCCTTCCAGAGTGGGAGCAGCGCGCATCTGGCACGCTGGAAATCACGCGAGAATAGGACTGACTAGTAAGGCTAGCTGGCTAGCGCGAGAGGTGACATGGAGAAAACAGATGATAGAGCCTTTGACTTCTTTATTGTTTGAAGGTCTTCCTGCGGAGGAGCTTTCCCCCTTGTTGGAGTCTCTGGAGCATAGGCAGCTTGCTGCTGGCACGCCGTTGCTTATCGAGGGAGACCGCTCGTCTGAGATGTACCTTGTCCAATCAGGCGCCGCAGAGGTTTCAATTGCCAATCCCACGCGGGGTGAATATCCGCTTGCACGCGTTGGTCCAGGAGGCATCCTGGGCGAGATGGCGCTGCTCACGGGTCATCCAGCATCTGCCACAGTACGTGCTGCGAGCGATGGAGACCTGGAGGTATTGGTATTTCAGAAAGCGGATTTCATCCGGCTGGCGCGCCTCTATCCAAAAATCTACCACAATCTGATGGCAATCCACTCGGAGCGGTTGGTACGTACGGAGCAGACCTTCCTCCATGACTATCGCGACCGCGTCACCTTTTTGGTGAATGAAGGCGCTCCGCCGCTCCTGGGCTATGCGCTAGCGTGCAGTCTGGCCTGGCATATGGCTACCTCCATCCTCTTGCTCATCTTGACCGATCCTTCGTTGTTATCAGAGGAACTTCAAGCGCTCGGTCCTCTGCCTCCCGCGCTTCCTTCGTCAGTGGTTCGTAGCCGATCATCGGCCTTATTGAGTGTTCAGATGTCCACGCAAGCACGTGCTCATTTGATGGTTGCTGCGCCCACTGGGGCCTTCGCTCCTACATCGCTGGCCGAGACCCTTCAAGCATTATGCAGCAGATATGAGCGTGTCCTCATACAAACTCCTGGCGGGTTGCTGCCTGCCATTTTGGGAGCACGTCGTGTGCGCCTGACGAACCTGCATGCAGCGCTTCCAGAGAGCAGCAAGGACCGCCCAACGCCAACCATTCGCGCATGGGCAAATCGCGGGTGGCTGGCACACCCAGATCAAGCTGGAGAGCTACGAATCCCAGCACTCACGCCTGTTGATCGGCACGTCTTGAGGAATGGCCTTCTTCCACCTGCTACCCTCGCGAGCAAGGCGCTGGGTTGGGCGGCGCGTGATCTGGCTGGCCTGAAAGTGGGCCTGGCGCTGGGATCTGGCGCTACGAAGGGGTATGCCCACCTTGGGGTGTTGCGCGTATTTGAACGTATCGGGCTTCCCATTGATTACATCGCTGGCACCAGTATTGGCGCAAGCATCGCAGCGATGTATGCCGATGGCTACAGTGTGGATGCCATGAGGGAGACCCTTGACCAGATAGGAAACACTGCCTTCCGCTTGACGCTTCCCAACGCTTCGCTCCTCTCCAGTGCTGGACTGCGTGCCGCTATTCAGCGTCTTGCTGGTAACAGACGCATCGAAGGGTTGATGGTGCCGCTGGCGCTGGTTGCGGCAGACATTACGACCCAGCGAGAGGTGGTATTCCGTCGCGGCTTGATCTGGTCAGCGTTGCTGGCGAGTATGGCAATCCCCGGTATCTATCCACCTCAGCGTATCGGGCCGTATACGCTGGTGGACGGTGGGGTCGTCAATCCGGTTCCCAGCAATGTGGTAGCCGAAATGGGAGCCGATCAGGTGATTGCTGTGAATCTCTTCAATCAAGGATCTCCACTTGTGACGGAGCCAGAAGCTGGGGAAGCGGCTAGTGGAGGGCCATCGCTGTTCCAGACCATGCTCCGTTCGCTTGAATTAATGCAGAGCAACATCGCGACCTCGATGGCCTCGGCAGCAACGATTTTGATCGAGCCGATCTTCCTGGATCCTGTTCTGGTCGGATTGCGCAACTTTACTGATGGAGGCCGCTTTATTGAGCAAGGCGAGGCCGCTGCCGAGGCTGCCTTTCCTCTTCTGGCGTCCACCTTTCCCTGGCTTAACAGGAAAAAACCAAGTGGCCCTATGGAGTAACTCCTGGTGCTATAGCAATACCCCTGACGACCCCTTCGTACACGGGACCGTCAGCCATCCCCCAAAGCCTTTACAGGAGGTCTGAACCATGTCAACGATCCAGCACACCCCTGGTGGAGAGGCCGCGCCTCTCCTACAAACTGAACCCACCGCCCGGCGCACCCGCAGTTCCTACCTGATCTACCTGGGACTGCTCGCCTTCCTGGTGGCCGTCAAACTGCTCTTGACGTTTGCGCCTGTCTCCTCCATTGTTTCTGCTCAGGCCGCCGCGTTTGCTTGGCCGTCTCTCATCCTGGTTGGTGCAGCAGGCTTGCTGGGAATTTTCCTCTCCACGCGCACCGGGTTCCCTGACTGGTGGGATGCGCGTATTTCCGCCAGAGGGCGGCTGCTCTTGCCTGCTTGTATTGGTGTGGGGGCAGGGGTGCTGTTCCTCGCGGTGGAACGCCTTACCAACTTTGAGCAGATTGCCCTTGCTGCCACCGGGCAGGCATCGATCAATGTGCCCTTTCCTGCTTCGCTTTACTTTTATCCCGCTGGAGCGATTATCACTGAAATCCTCTATCGGTTGGCTCCCCTGCCGCTCTTCCTCTGGCTGATCTCGAATGTCGCTCTGAGGCACCATTTTCAGCGCCAGGTCTTCTGGGCACTGGCGGTCCTGGCCTCTTTGATTGAGCCAGCCTCTCAGGTTGTGGTATTTCAGGGTCATGCCGGGGTGATGCTGATACTGGGTTCAGCGATCTTTGCCATCAATCTGCTGGAAGTTTGGCTCTTCCGCAAATATGGCTTCCTGGCTCCGCTGATGCTGCGCCTCGCCTACTATCTGGTCTGGCATATCATTGGCGGCGCGCTCCCTTTCTGAGGAGAGCAGGCAACGCCAGACATGCAACGGGCGGTGAGCAAGACCCGCAAGGAGAGGAAAGCACATGGCCTTCTGGGTCATTTAGGTCAAGGAGCATCTGGATCCGTCCTGGTCGCTGGAACTGGGAGGACTCACCATTACCCACGAAGAGGAAGGCGGTCAAGAGTGACCCGATGACAACTTAAGAACTGATCAGCCAGATCTTCTGCCAGGTCGATGAGGCGCTCGGTCCCCTACCCAAACATACCCCAGCGTACTTGTATTCAAGTGAACTGGTGACGATTGGTCTGCTGTCTGCTTTGAAGTGGAGCACTGAGGCAGACCCCTGGCAGATCAGCGTTGCTGAGTTCTCTCTGTAAACTAGCACATTTGGTTAGTAAGGGCCTGATCCACCTGCTGGGCATAGAGCCGCTCTCCCAGGCGGCCCAGAATCGCGCGCGCCTGGAGGAGATGCTCGCGAGCCTTCTCGGACTCTTGCCGTTGGAGAGCGACCATCCCAGCGGTGTGGAGCGTCTTCGCTTCTTCATAGGGCGCCGGTATGGCGCGGTACATCACCAGCGCCTCCTCCAGCGCTTCCTCTGCCTCTGTCCACTGCCCTCGCTTGGCGGCAAGCCTGGCCTGGATGTGGCGCCCAAAGGCCAGCGCAGGATGTCCCTGAACCTCAGTCGCTCGCGCGATGGCTTGCGCGAGCGACACCTGGGCCTGCTCTAGCTGCCCCAGCTCTATCTGTGTCCATGCGAGCAATGGCAGGCTTTCCAGGAGAGCAAGATGCTCCAGTTCAACGACCCTCAGGAGTGACTTCAGGCGCCGATTGGCGGCTTCCGGCTGTCCGGTGAGCAATTCTTGCTCGGCCAGGGCATTTTGTGCCAGTGTGAATATCTCATCATTCCTCATCTGCCCGCTAAGGCGCAACACTTCTTGGAAGCAGCCACCTGCCTGGTCTTCTTTGCCCTCGGCCAGATTGAGTACCCCCAGCCAGAGATGTGGGTATGCTTTCCAGCGCGACATTTTCACAGTGCTAATCGTCTTGACCGCCTGCTCGAAGTATTGACGAGATTGCTGCCACTCACCAATCCGAAAAGCGCCATGACCCTGGCGGCACTGCAACAATGCGCTGATCGTCACATCGCCGATACGCTCTGAGAGGTGCAGTGCTCGCTCGGCGTATCTATCGGCTTGCGCAATGTCGCCATAAAATTGATAGATACCGTTCATATTGGTAAGGGCACGGCCCAACGTTTCCAGGTCGCCGAGGGCTTCTGCTTGTGGAATGACTTGCTGAGTGAGGACGTCCAGGCTCTCATCGAGGCGTAACATCATAATCAGTGCCAGCGCCCAGCGATCCTGCGCCACGAGCAACGCCCGCTCATTGCCCACCGCCTGGGCTACCCTCAAGGCGTACTCCGCCTGTGTCAGCATTTTGCGATACCGCCCGCCGACTAAGCACAGCTGGGTCAGGGTGGTCGCCAGGGCAGCCAGCCCTGGCGATGCCTCAGAGGCGGACGCCGCCGCTAGCCGTGGTTCCAATTGCGCCAGTCCCTCCTCTGGTGTCCCCCGCAACGCCTGCACCCAACCCCACTGGGCCAGCGCTCGCCATTCTCCCTCGGTATCATTACGCGCGCGATAGGTCTCCGCCGCCTTCGATAAAACGTCGAGCGCTTCTTCATAGCGGACGAGCAGAAACAGCACCGTACCTAGCTGCTCTCGTATCCGGGCTGCCTCGAGAGTACGCCCTCGTTCATCCAGCAGTGCCACCAGGTCTCGATAGGATCGCTCGGCGTCCACCAGGGCATAGGCCGCCTGGGCCGCCTGCCCCGCGCGCTCCAGGTAGATAACCGCCTTCTCCTGATCGCCGCTCTGCCTATAATGATAGGCCAGCGCCTGAATCGGCTGTGGCTCACCGCGCGCTTCTAGCGCGTGCGCAATCTGGCGATGGTGCATTGCCCGCCGCGCTGCTGAGAGATCGGTGCTGATGGTTTCTCGAATCAAATCGTGCGGAAAGGTGTAGGCGTGCTCCCCTTCTTCGGCTAACAGCCGCCCCTGGCAGGCCACTTCTAACGCTTGCAAAACTTCTGATTCTGAGCGACCTGCTGCCACCGCTACGGCTAGCAGGAGCCAACGCGGCACGACGCGGCCAGCTATCGCTGCCATGCCGAGTAACTCCTGCGTAGCCGCCGGGAGGGCGGCTACCCGCTGGCGAATCAGCTCGGCAACGCTCCAGGGCACCTCTGGTGTTTTGATCGGTTCCGTGCTTGCCTGGCCCTTAAGGGGATCGGCATGCAGGGCCTGGGCACAACTGATGAGAAAGAAAGGGACACCGCCGGCCCGCTGCATCACCTGCTGACGCAGGTGGGGAGACTGCTCAGGTAGATCAGCCAGGGCTGCTTCCAAGAGCGCCGCCGCCTCTTCGGTGGCAAGGGGCGTCAGCAGCAGGCGCTGTGCCAGGCCCTCTCGAGCCAGGTCGGTGAGCAGCAGGCTCAAAGGCGCCTGGGTCCGCACTTCGATGTCCCGATAGGCGCCCACGATTTTCAGCGGTGGCCGGGTTGGTGTGCGCACGAGAAAGGTCAGCAAATCCAGGGCATCCTCCCCGGCCCATTGCAGATCATCCAGCACCAGCAGCGTTCCTGCCGGTCCTGCGACGTTCGCCAGATACCGTGCTACCGCCGCGAACATCAATCGGCGTTCCTGTTCTGGGGACAGAGGCCAGCCCTGGGACAGGGTCAGCCCTTGCTCTGCTAATTCGGGCAGCAGGCGCGCCAGCCAGGCGCAGCCCTGCAAACTCTGGCGCTGCTGGATGGGGGTCTGGCGCTGGAGCGAGCGCTCCAAAGCGCCGAGCAGCGGGGCGTAGAGTTCTTGCCCACTGCGCCGATGACAGCTGCCGTGCAAAACAGACCACCCCAATGCCGGGGCACGCGAACTCACCTCCTGGAGAAGACGGGATTTGCCAATGCCAGGCTCGCCTGCCAGCAGGAGCAGGATGGGTTCCTCTGCTGCCAGATGCTGCTCCAACGCGGCCAATTCAGCCCGCCGCCCCACCAGCGGGGGAAGCGTATCACCGCTAGAGGGCAGCATCCGCACTGGCTGGGGTGAAGAGAACTGGTCCCCATGTCGTCGCGCTGAGTTCTCAAAGAGCAGGCGCTCGCGTTCGGAGAGCTTGAGCGCCTCTGCCAGCAAAGCAACCGTATCTTTGCGCGGGGTTTGCCGCGCGCCGCGCTCCAGGTCGCTGATGCCTTTCGGGCTGAGACCAGCCTGTGCCGCCAGTTCTTCCTGCGTCAGGCCTGCTGCCACCCGATAGCGTTTGAGCAATTCCCCAAAGGACAGTGGGCGAGCCGAAGCCATAGACCCTCTCTTTCCAACCCTGCATCAGCCCAATAAACAAATCCCGGTGTTCAGTGCGGCCTGAGGCAAGAGCGCACCATGTACTGGCAACCATCATAGCATACACCTTCTTGGTCGGTAAAGGGTGTTTGGGCCAGCGCGGTCTTTCTGGGAGAGGAGAAGTGCTGCCGATTGCAGGAGCGACTGCCGGAGTTGCCGGTGGTTCGCCCAGGCAAAGCCAGGCATACTGGAACCAACACAACGAACAGGCTCTCCTGGATGCAGGCGAGACACCGGTCAGCCTGAAGGAGAAACGGTTCAATTTGTAGCGATAGATAGCGAAGCTGAAGGAGGCAGCGCCGTCAGAGCGAGAAGACGGCCAAGCAGCATGCAGTGTCAGTATTGTGGCTCCCCTCTTGATCCGCAGCAGCATAACGCCGGCAGATGTCCGCGCTGCGGCCAGCCCATCTCGCTGGCAGTTCCGGTATCGATGCCGGTAGGAGTCGGCCCCGTTGGTCCAGCAGAGGCACGTCCTGCGGTTCCAATGGCTCAGCCCGGTTCCGTACCGGCATCCGCCCAGCCTGCCGGGCATCTGCCCGGCAGGCTGGGCGGATGCCCGGCACCCTGGCTTCAGGGTACGCTCCACCAGGCGGCACGCCTGGTTTCAGCGCACCCGCACAGCCAGCCCCAGGCTATGGCTCGCCAGGAGTTGGTTTCCCTGCAGGGAGACGCGCTCCCGCGCCACCACAGCGGGACATGACCGTCTGGTGTCTGGTCGCCTGTGGCATTGTCCTGGCCGGTTTGCTGGGTGGCATCGTGATACTTGTTCTTGGGCATACTGGCGACAGGGCGGCGAATGGGTTGCCAACTGCTACAGCCACGCCTGCTGTCCCACAGGGCTTCAAACTCTTCACGAGCCAGGTGCGGTTCTTCCGCATGGCGTACCCAGCCAGGTGGCAAGTCACCTCGGACGAGCAAAACGCATATGACGCGTTTGGGGATCCACCTCAGTTTGCCTACCTGCAAGGGTTCGTGCCCAAGCCAGGCGTCACCGCCACGGAGGCAGATGACAACGTCTGCGGCAGGGATGGGGCCGCCAATGGCAAGACCAGACCCAAGCTGGTAACCATTGCGGGGCAAACCTGGACGGAAGAGGAGTGTGTGGACAGCTCCTTTTACAAGAACAAGGTCGAGGCCATTATCTATCATGGGCACCTGTTTGCTTTGAGCTTTTATTGCCCAGAACCGACGTTTGACAGCAACCAGCAGCAGTACTTCTCCGTGATGGAGCAGACCTTCCAATTCTTGCTCTGAGCGCTACTGCTGCCGCAGTGCCTGCTCAAGCTGGGGAGGGTCGAAAGGGAAGGGAGTCTCCAGCAGACGCTGCGGCAGCAGGCGCAGGGCCAAGGGGGAATGGGGAAGAAGATGGAAAAACAGGGACTGAAGGTCCGAGGCGAATAGTCTGAAGGAGGAAAGTACATGCTCGCAGAGCAGCACAGGATCGATCACTGGGAACACCAGCAACTCACAACCAATGGCGTCACCCTGCATGTCGTCCAGGCAGGGCCGACAGAGGGTCCACTCGTCATGCTCTTACATGGGTTTCCTGAAGGCTGGTATAGCTGGCGGCGATATATTCAGCCGCTGGCCGAGGCGGGCTACAGGGTCTGGGCGCCCGATCAGCGCGGTTATAACCTGAGCAGCAAACCAGCAGAGATTACAGCCTATAGGCTCGATATCCTGGCGCGCGACATCCTGGGCTTGATAGATGCCGCCGGGAGCGAAAAAGCAGTGGTCATCGGCCATGATTGGGGTGGAACCGTCGCCTGGTGGCTAGCGATGCAATATCCGCAGCGCGTGGAGCGCGCCGTGATTATCAATGCGGTCCATCCGCTGGTCTGGATACGCGGCCTGCGTGGCAACCTGGCCCAATGCTTCCGAGGCTGGTATCTGCGCTTCTTTCAACTGCCGCGCCTGCCCGAAGCGCTCATGCGGCGCAACCAGTGGGCTGCGCTGGCCGCCTCGCTGACTGGGAGCAGCCATCAGGGCACATTTACAGAAGAAGACCTGGCGGTCTATCGGGCAGCCTGGAGCAAACCGGGAGCCATTACCGGAATGCTCAACTGGTATCGGGCAATCTGGCAGCAGACCCCATCGTTTGGCGATGGGCGGGTCAGTGTGCCTGTGGGATTGATCTGGGGGACGCAGGATCGCTTTGCGGGTGTTGATCTGGCCCGCCAGAGCGTGGCCCTGTGTGACCAGGGCAAGCTGGACCTCATAGAGGATGCCACCCATTGGGTCCACCAGGAACAGCCAGAACCGGTTACGCGCTTGATCCAGCGCTTTCTCTCCTAAAGAGGTCGGCGGTTCCTGAATGAGGATAGCCGCGATAGTCCTTATGACGCCTTGGGGAGATGCAGGAGCAAGTGCAGGGGTGATTGCAGGAATTGCTCCTGTCCTCTGGGGCCGCAGCCAGGTAAGCTAAAGGCGTACCAAGGATGCAGGAGTGGAATCTCCGCTGAGGGGAAGATCTGCCAATTGCAGGAGCGAATGCCGGAGTTGCCGGTGGTTTCGCCGCGCCATCTCGCGCATACTTTGACTAGCCCAAGGACGCAGACCAGTAGCTATTTTCTCAAGATGGGTCTAGGAAAGGAGATGGGGTATGACCGTTATCAACATTGTTCCCCCGAAGGCAAGCGATGGTCTGAGGCGGCGCATGTGGGGACCACGAGTTGGAGGTGCATTTGAGGAGTTAGATTTGCTCTTCGGCCACGCCGATATGAATGCCAACAAACAGGTACTCCATCCACATGACTCACTGGCCCAGGCCAGAGAAGCCTTGCTGGCCCTTCATGAGCGGCTAACAATGGCAGGCTATGGTGTGGAGGACATGATCTATCTAGTCGTCACGATCTCTGAAGAGTTCGATCTGCGAAGGAACTTTTGGACTTTCTCTCGGCTTTGGGCTGAGGTGTTTGCCGGGAAAGGGAGGAAACCAGGGCTGAAGCATTTTCGAGTTGTGGATGCCCTGTCGCAGCCGGACCTGCTGGTAGAGGTGGAGGTGTTAGCTGCCAGATAAAACAGCGGAGCAACAAGATACTCCCAGAGGTTGCCACCACGAGAACAAAGTTACCTACATACACACTGTTTGCGCGGGAGTATGTCCCCCCGCATTGAATCGATACTTTATAGAGGAGACATTTCATGCTGTATCAGATTGCCTTGTTTGTGCATATCACCGGAGCGATCATCCTCTTTATCAGCCTGGGGCTGGAGTGGCTGGGCGTGAGCCGGCTGCGCCGGGCGGAGCGCGTTGAGCAGGTCCGCGAAGTGAGCGCCTTGCTGCGCGTGTTGGGGTCACTCTTCCCCATCAGCACAGTGTTCATCCTGGGTGGGGGCCTCTACATGGCAATTACCGCCTGGAGCCTCACACTGGCCTGGCTAGATGCCGCCCTGGTGACTGTGTTAGTCACGGCTGTCCTGGGTACCCTGCTCAGCGAGCGACGGATGGCCGCCATCGGCCAGATGGCATTCACACAGCCAGCCGGACCGATCTCAGCCAGACTGCGAGCGCGGACAACCGATCCCGTCCTGTTGTTCTGGAGCCGAATCAGTGCCCTCCTGGGCTGGTGGATTGTATTCCTGATGGTTCTCAAGCCCGACCTGCTGGGCACCATGTCGTCGCTGGGAGTGGCCGTCGTGCTGGGAGCATGTTTCGCCCTGTTGTCCCAGCGCGCCCTGCGCAACCAACCCCTGGACCCGTCACAAACTATCATCAGCCGTGAATTGCCTGAAGCGGCCAGGCGGTAACTGGCACAAAACCGGACTTATCCTCCTTCGCCCTACGTATGCTATCACTGCAAGCGTAGGGCGGAGCCAGCAGAGGAGGATTGCAAAATGTACACCTGTGTTCTGGAGAGAGCGCCACATGTGCTGAAGCGCTGCATTCAGTCTATTCCAGAAGAAGATCATCGCATCGCGCTTTACCACGCAGCAGAGTGGGTGCTATGATGAGCGTGCTATCCGGCGAGGAAGGGGGCAAGAGGAAATGCCCCCTTCGCGCCAACCTTTGGAGGCAGGTGAGAGGTGGCCCCAAGTGTACATATACAGCTATTTGGCACCTTTTTTGTGTCGGTTGATGATGTGACTGTGACGACGCTGGAAGTGCCGCGCGTTCAGTCCTTGCTGGCCTATCTCTTGCTCCATCGCACGGCTTCGCAGGCTCGCTTGCATCTGGCCTCGCTATTCTGGCCTGAATCACCCGATGCGCAAGCGCTGACCAATCTGCGCACCGTACTTCACCATATACGCCAATCGCTGCCTCATGCCGAGGCATTTCTCGCCATTGACCGGCATTCCATCCAATGGCGACCTGAGCCTGGCGCTTCCTGGGTGTTTGATGTTCTCGAATTTGAACACGCGCGCGTTGGGGCAAACCGGGCAGAGCAAAAGCACGATAGACAGGGAATGCGGCAGGCACTTGAACAGGCGGTTGAACGCTATGCCGGCGATTTACTGCCAGGTTGTTATGACGAATGGATTCTGCCAGAGCGTGACCGCCTGCGCCAGACATTTCTCCAGGCGCTGGAACAGTTGATAGACCTCCTGGAACAGGAGCGCGACTATGCCGCTGCGATCACGATGGCCCAACGTATGCTGCGCCATGACTCACTCCGGGAAGAAACCTACCGTCAGTTGATGCGCCTGTATGCCGTGTGCGGAGATCGTGCCGCAGCTTTACGTGTCTATCACACCTGTGCCTCTGCGCTGGAACGCGAACTTAGCGTTGAGCCAGGCTCGGCTACCCGCTCGGTGTACGAGCGGCTGTTGCAATCGCAGGAATCCGCCGAGCCTTTGGTAGAGAACGCTGCTCGTGGAGGCGCGATCTCATTGGTTGGTCGTAAGCAAGAATGGGTACAGTTGCAAGCGGCCTGGCGTCGCGCATCCGCTGGAGAAACCCACCTGATGGTGCTTGCCGGAGAAGCCGGAATCGGGAAAACGTGTCTGGCAGAAGAACTGCTGGCCTGGGTCAGCCGACAGGGCAGAAGCGTGGCTGCGGCCCGCTGCTATGCCACCGAAGGCGAACTGGCCTACGCGCCTGTGACTGCCTGGCTGCGAAGCGCTGCCTTGCGAGCAGCCATCCGTAATCTCCCTGCTATCTGGCTCACAGAGATTGCCCGCTGCGTGCCTGAGGTCCTGGCGGAACGGCCAGACCTTGAATGGCCCACTCCGCTGTTGGAAAGCTGGCAGCGGCAGCGCTTGTTTGAGGCGCTGGCCCGAGCCGTCCTTGCTGGCCGACAGCCCTTATTGTTATTCCTTGATGATATGCACTGGGGTGACCAGGGAACGCTTGAATGGCTGCACTATCTGCTCCGCTTTGATACTCAGGCGCCCCTGTTGCTGGTAGGGACGCTGCGACCAGAGGAGATGACTGCCGAGCATCCTTTGAGATCGGCGCTGCTGGCCCTGCAACGGAATAAGCAGGTCACAGAAATTCATCTCAATCCTTTAGACGCTGCCGAAACAACCATGCTGGCCGAGCATGTGGCGCGACGTCCGCTCGATCCAGGAGGTGTCGCCACGCTGTACCAGGAAACAGAAGGAAATCCGCTTTTTGTGGTCGAGGCGGTGCGCGCTGGTTTCCTGGAACAGCGCGCTGGCGACGAAAACCTCAAGGGGCATGGCCCGATGCTTACCCCCACGGTGCAGGCCGTGCTTGGCGCGCGGCTGGCGCAACTTTCGCCTCAAGCGCAGGAAGTGGCAGGTCTGGCATCGGTGATCGGGCGAGCCTTCACGTTTGCCGTGCTGGCCCAGGCCAGCCAGAAAGAGGAAGAGGCGCTGGTTCGTGCTTTGGATGAATTGTGGCAACGGCGCATCGTGCGCGAGCACGGAGCAGACGCCTATGACTTTAGCCACGAACAATTGCGCGAGGCGACCTATGCGGCACTCAGCGCTACGCGCCAGCGGTTCTTACATCGGCATGTGGCCCAGGCACTGGAGACGCTGTATACTGATGCGCTGGAGCAGGTCAGTGGGCAGCTTGCGGTCCACTTCGAGCGAGCAGGTATGCCAGTCAGGGCAATTACCTATTACCAACAGGCCGGTGAACTTGCCCAGCAAACCTATGCCAATGTCGAAGCTATTACTGCTTTTCGTCGTGCCCTTTCCCTACTTGAAATGGCTCCGTTGGCAACAGCTCGCCAAGCGTGGCGACAGGAAGTGGCCGCCCAACTTCAGGAACACCTGGGTGATTTGCTTGCCATAAGCAGCGAATATAGCGCCGCGCGCGATTGCTATCAAGCGGCTTTATCGCAGTGTCCCGCCAGCATCGAGCAGGCGCGTCTCCAGGGCAAAATCGGCAACACCTGGGAAACTCAACGGAATAATGAAGCGGCACTGCATGCCTATGAACTGGCTGAGCAGCTTCTCGGAGAGCAACCGGTGGATGAAGCCTCACAGTGGTGGCAGCAGTGGATTGAAATTCAAAGAAACCGCCTTCAGGTCTATTACTGGCTGGCCGAAACAGAAAAAATGCGGGCGCTGATTGAGCAAACGCAGCCCATTGTTGCCAAACATGGAGTACCCTCCCAGCGCGCCGCTTTCTTCCAATGTCTCTATCTGTTGACGATGCGGCAACACCGCTATCTGGTGCCTGACGAGGCGTTGGGCTATGCTGAATCCGAACTGGCTGCCGCCCAAGAGGGAGGCAATGTCGTTGAGGTAGGCTGGGCACGCCTGGACCTGGGTGGGGCCTATCTTGGGCGTGACCAACTCGACCAGGCAGAAGAACATCTTCAGGCGGCCCTGCAAGTCGGCGAGCACACCGGGCATCTCATGCTTCAGGGTATATGCCTGACCTTTCTCACGTTGGTCTGGCGCAGCCGCGGCCAGGCAGAGACCGTCAAAACGCTGTTATCTCGCGCTGAAGCGGTGGCAAACAAAACACAAAACACCGAGTTTCTCGGTATAGTTCAGGCCAACTTAGCCTGGTTGGCCTGGCGCGAGGGCAAGCTTGCCCAGACCAAGACACACGGCAACAAGGCGCTGGAATTGTGGCAGCAAACTTCCGTGGTGTATCCAATGCAGTGGGCTGCGCTCTGGCCCCTTCTCGGCGCGGCGCTGGCTCAGCAACAACTTCTAGATGCTTGTATGCAGGCACATAGATTGCTTGCGCCCGACCAATACCATCTGCCGGATGATCTGGCAGCGCTGCTAACAGCCGCCATTCAGGCGTGGGATGGTGAGCAGTCAGAAATGGCGGCTCACCACCTTCAGCAAGCGCTGCCGCTGGCCCAGGAGCGAGGCTACCTTTGAACCCTACCCAGCACGCTTATGCTCTCCAATAAACATAAACTTCCTCGTTCCTGCGTTTTCCCTATTTCTTTTCCTTCTCTTGCAACAAGATCGCTGGCGAAACGTTCTAAAAACGTTTTAGAAGCGCTCTCCCAGGTATGCTTCCTCTGTGAAACGCGATAGCAGGGCGCATGACCTGACTGCCAGATCTGCCAGCCTGCTAACACCAGAAAAGAGAGGAACATTATGGAAACCCTTTCTCATGGAGTTCGTATCAGCTACGATCAGGCGGGCCAGGGAGAGCCAGCCTTGCTTATGATGACTGGCTGGTGCGCGAACCGGACGACCATGTTCGGCCAACTGATGGCCCAGACGAGCAAGCACCAGACCACACTTGCCCTGGACTGGCGTGGTCATGGAACATCAGAAACGCCCTCAGGCGACTTTAGCGCCGCTGATCTGGTGCAGGATGCCCTGGCAGTGATTTCGGCCAGCGGTGCTCAGCGCATTATCCCAGTGGCGACCGCACACGCGGGCTGGATTGCCATTGAATTACGACGCCAGTTGGGAGCGCGCATCCCAGAACTTGTCCTGCTCGACTGGATTGTTCTGGAGGCGCCACCGCCCTTTGTCGGCGCGCTCACTGCCTTTCAGGACCCGCAGCAATGGGAACCGACCAGAGAGCAGTTGTTTTCGATGTGGCTCGAGGGCGTGAGCAACCCAGAGGTCATTCGCTTTGTCCGACAGGAGATGGCGGCGCACGGCTTTGAGATGTGGGCCAGGGCAGGCCGCGAAATTCTTGCTGCCTACTCTCAGGCCGGAAGCCCGCTCAAGGCACTGGCCGAATTAGACCCACCCGTTCCAACATTGCATCTCTATAGTCAGCCGCCCGATCCCGGCTACCTGGCGGCACAGCAGGCATTTGCAGCGGAGCACCCCTGGTTTAGGGTAAAGCGGTTATCGGTTCCCGGCCACTTCCCAATGATTGATGTGCCAGAGATGGTGGCAGCGGAGATCGAACGATTTGTGACCCACGCCTATGCGCGGTGATCTTTCTGGGCCGCTCCGCGCCGGTCTGCGCTCGTACCTGTTTACCGTGCGGCTGTGGTATGAAGACCTGGGCCAGGGGCAGGGAGAATGGCGTGCAAAGGAGAGCATGTAGCGAGCAGGGAAGCCTGTTACTTTCGAGACTGGTCACGATTGATTGCTTTTTTCCAGGAGGTTCTCTCGCGAGAGAACCTCCTGGCGGAAAGAGAACGGGTTGGCCTTGAAGGCCAGAAAGGGGAGAACAACATGTATGGCACCATCGGACATTTTCGCGTCAAACCGGGGATGGGAGAGCAATTCGTTGAGATCACTCGGCAAGTTGGGGCACTTTCTCTGCCAGGAATTGTGGCTGCCTACTGCTATCGCCCGGATGCGTCAGAGCATGATTACTACCTGGCTGTTGTTGCTTCCGACAAGGAAGCCTATTTCCTTCACGCCCAACATCCAGCAGTACAGGCGCTTGATCGCCAGTTGATGGAATTGCTGGAAGGTGAGCCTGAGTGGCTAGACGGCGAGATTATCTCCGTCGTGGGGAAGGAGTAAGCATCCATGTCGAACCATGTCATGCCCCGGCCCGATGCACCTCTGATTACCGAGATTGCCCCGAACCTCTACCGCATCTCGATCTATGCCCCCCAGGCCCGTTTCTAGTTCAATCACTTTCTGGTGAAGGATGAGGTGCCGCTCCTGTACGCCACCGGCCTGCGGGCGATGTTCCCTCAGATGCGCGAGGCCATCGCCACGTTGATAGACCCGACCACCCTGCGCTGGGTCGGCTTCAGCCACTTCGAGTCAGACGAGTGCGGCGCGCTGAACTCCTGGCTGGAGCTCGCTCCTGCCGCCCAGCTGCTCTGCGGTCTGACCAGCGCCATTGTGAGTGTCAATGACTTCGCGTAGCGACCGGCCAGGGCACTGAAGCCGGAGGAAGTCTTCACCACGGGACGCTATCGTTTCCGTTATCGCCCGACACCGCACCTGCCGCATGGTTGGGATTCGGGGATGCTCTTCGAGGAGACCGAACGGACGCTGCTTTGTTCCGATTTGTTCTTCCACTATGGCAACGTGGAAGCGCTCACCAGCACCGATCTGGTAGAGCGTGTCGTTGCCGCTATGCATCAGCGGCAGGGCGGTCCCCTCGACGACTCAGTACCCTATACCACTATGACGGAGCCGCTCCTCAGCGGGCTGGCTGATCTGAAGCCAAAGACGCTGGCAGTGGCGCATGGGTCGAGCTTCGTGGGCAATGGTGAGCAGGCGCTGCGAGACTTGCACGCGGCGCTGCGGGAGGCCTTCTCGGCCAGCCCTGGTGCGCTGCCAGAAGCGATGGGGCGTTGATGCCTTCCCTTGCTACCGCCAGACAAGCAGGGCCTAGCCGATTTGGTGATGAACGAGAACTATCGAAGGTAGGCGCCCAGTGCGCTTACGATCTACAAACGAAAGAGGAGATTGTTCCTTATGTATGACGCAATTGTCGTCGGCGCTCGCTGTGCTGGAGCGCCAACTGCTATGCTGCTGGCAAGGCTCGGCTATCGTATCTTGCTTGTTGATAAGGCTAGCTATCCCAGCGACATCATGTCGGGCCATTATATCCATCAGGCCGGAGTTGCGCGGCTCCAGCGCTGGGGGCTGCTGGAGCGAGTCATTGCCACAGGAGCGCCTCCGATTCTCCAGGCAACGTTCGACCTCGGCCCGTTTGCGCTCAAGGGAACGCCGCCACCGGCAGGAGATGTCGCGGCAGGCTATGGTCCGCGCCGCTCGGTGTTTGATATGATGCTGGTACAGGCCGCTGCCGAGTCTGGCGTGGAAGTACGTGAGCAGTTCAGAGTTGAGGAACTCGTCTGGGACGGTGATCGCGTTACAGGCATCTGAGGACGATCTAATAGAGGGGTATTGGTGACTGAGCATGCGCGCCTGGTCATCGGCGCTGACGGCCCGCGCTCATTTGTCGCTCGCAACGTCCAAGCGCCTGCCTATCATGTCAAACCAACGCTTACCTGCAACTACTACAGCTACTGGAGTGGCATCCCAATAGAAGGGGTGGAACTGTATCCCCGCGATCATCGCTTCATCATTGCCATGCCCACCAATGCTGGCCTCACCTATGTTGGTGTGATTTGGCCGCGTCAGGAGTTTCACACCGTTCGCCAGGATATAGCGAGCAGTCATATGCAGGCATTGGAGCAATATGTCCCCGAACTAGCAGTGCGCGTCCATCAAGGGCAGCGCGAAGAACGCTTCATTGGCACAGCCGATTTGCCTTTCTTCTTCCGCAAGCCCTATGGTCCTGGATGGGCGCTTGTTGGAGACGCAGGTTACCATCTGGACCCCATTACCGCTCAAGGCATGACCGACGCCTTTCGTGATGCGGAATTGCTAGCCGCTGCGTGTGACGCTGGATTCAGTGGACGCCAGAGGATAGAGGAAGCGCTGGCGAATTACGAACTTGTCCGCAATGAGGCATCGCTGCCGCTCTATAACTATAGCTATCAGCTTGCGACTCTGGAACTGCCTTCACCGGAGATGCAGGCGCTCTTTGCGGCGCTCCAGGGAAATCAAGCGGAAACGGATCGCTTTTTTGGCGTGCTTGCGGGAACCGTTCCGCTCGCAAAGTTCTTCAACCCTGAACGGATGCAGCAGGTGCTTGAGGCAGTTTAGACAAGCAGTGATGGAAGAGGGAGCAACAGACATTGCTCCCTCTTCCATAGATACACCCCCTCTGATTCGTTTCTCGTTTTCCTTTATATCTTCGTGTGCTTTTAAGGCTGGTTGGCAGATGAATGGCTGGCTCTGCCGGGTCATTCATCTGCTGAATTCGGCTGAGCTGCGCAGGACAAATTGCTCCCAGGTCATCTTGCCCTCAGCATGCTCTGGGGTCAAGATGATGCCAGTACGCATCATCGCCAGCATTTCATTGGCTGGCTCCACTGTGCGAATGGTGGCCTGTCGAATTCGAATGCGCAGATAGGTCTGGATGATCTCTTCGATGGTCAGGATTTGTGGGCCGCCCAGGTCGGGTACGCGCCCAGCCGGTCCACTTTCCAGCAGCGCAACCAGGCAGTCTGCAACTTCCCCGACAGCAATCGACTGGAAACGAAGATTGGCGGGAACCGAGACCTCTGACTGCGTATCCGCGCCCCAAGAGTGCAAGAGATACTGGACGAAGTCATGGAACTGCGTGGCGCGCAGGATGGTCCAGGGTAAACCAGAGCGCTCAACGAGCAGCTCGGCTTCGCGCTTCGCTCGATAATAGGGGTACAGAGTGCGATCTACCCCTATGATGGAAATGAAGACCATGTGCGGCGTGCCTCCAGCCAGCGCTGCCTCGATCAGCGCCTGCGTGCCAGCGACATCGGTTCCCTGCGGGTCAGAAAAATTGCTGGCGCAATGGATAATGGCATCGACGCCAGCAGTAGCCGCAAGCAGCCCTGCACCTGAGGTGAGATCGCCGACCACCACTTCGACAGAAGAGAGTATGTCAGGCTGCTTGTGATGAAGTAAGAGACGAACGTGATGGTGTCTATCAAGCAGCCTACCTACAACTTCATGCCCCAATGAGCCAGTTCCTCCAGTAACTAACACCGTTGTCATCGATTGGCTCCTTTACTTCGATAACTCACCCATTGTTGGAAAGTGCTAGCCCTCGCCGTTTCTTCCAGGCACAACGACAGGAGCGTGCAGAGAATGGTCACGAGACCCTCTGATGAAAATCGGTTTCTAGGAAAGCACCAGGGCGACGATCCAGACGACAAAATAGGTCGAGAGAAACTCCCAGCCAAATCCCTGGACAGGCTCACCAAAGAGTCCATACAGCGGTGAGCCATGTGCAAACCACAGCCCACCCATGACCAGATCCCAGCCCCCACCGAAGACGAGTGCGAACAAGACCACCAGCCACCCAACCGGATGGCCCGCTTTCAACAGCGTGCGTACAATCACGCCCAGCAAGACGACTGCAATGAGGGCATAAATCCCGGCCATAAAAAAGTGCAGGCGGGCATGGGCGAGGGGAATCGACTGGTAGGGGTCTGCGGGATGGAGGGCCAATGCAGAGGACAGGGCAAACTGGGCGTGTTCGGCCACGATGACCAGCCCCCCCAGGATCACGAGCCAGGAGGCCACATTGAGCACCCCCAGGCGTTTGCGCCGCAGCACCAGAAAGACGGCAATGATCAGCACCAGCACGGCGCCGAGTTGTTCCTGCAGCTGGTTCGACATCATTTTCTCCTTCAGCAGATGAGTCTGTTTCTACTTAGCAGCAACTTTCATACTTCGTGGCCGCTGCCAGAAGTGTAGCTGAAGAACTGGTGGGGAGGCAGTGAACTAAAGTCGAGAGAGCGGGTTGATTTTGCGCCAGGTGAGAAGCAGCCAAAACTGATGGAGAGAGGGAGTCCTCTTGCAACGAGGACAGTCGTGAGTCATTACCACCAAATGGTGCTGTAGAAGGATAGGGGGAGCCTCAAAAATGAGTGGACGGCGAAAGCACAAAAGAGATGCTTGCACTTTTGCTACCTAACACGTATACTGGAGCGACAATGCCTCCATGTTAGGTAGCAGCACCCGCGAGGCAAGAAGAAGCGTTCCATGTGGAGGAGGGGAAGACACGATGCCCAGGCAAGCCCCCTACGCGCTGGTGTGGATACCTCAAGCACGCGCCTATCAAATGCAACCCGAACCAGCGGACGCATCCTTTCCCATCACGCCTGAGGGTCCCGCCTGGGTAGCCTGGCTTGAGACGGTTTCCACCTTCTCCTTCCAGAGTCGGCATGGGCATGTCTGTACCGTACGCAAGGAGCGGGTGCAGCGCGGCGATACCTACTGGTATGGCTACCGGCGTCAACACGAGAAGATGGTCAAACGCTACCTGGGGCGTGGCGCCGACCTCACCCTTGAGCGCTTAGAAGCGCTGGCCGCGCTGCTGAATGCCGCTGAAATGCCCGCTGCCCTTGAAGCGACCCCTTCACCAGGGAAAGCGAACGCTCTGCCGCCAGCGCAGCGCCAAACCAGGAAACCAATATCGGCTCCTCTTGAAAGAGCCGAACAGTCGGAACATCCAGATAGACGCGCAACTGCCGCACCGGATAGTTCGCCCGATCCCTTGTTGGCTACCAAACTGCATTGGCCGCGCCCACGCCCAGGATTAGTCGACCGGGACCACCTGCTGGATCGGCTCCAGCAGGGAGCGCACAAGGCACTCACCCTCATCTCAGCGCCCGCCGGGTTTGGCAAAACCACCTTGCTCGCGCAATGGCTTGCGACGAGCAGCATGCCTATCGCCTGGCTTTCACTCGAACCCGCCGACAACGAGCCTGGGCGCTTTCTCGCCTATGTGATCGCCGCTTTGAAGACTCTTGACGCACAACTTGGCGCCAACGCCCTCCTGCTGCTTGAAGCGTCTCAGCCCGCTCCGATGGAGAGCATCCTTGCGCTGTTGGCAAACGATATCTTTGCCAGGCAGCCTGATGACTTTCTCTTTGTGCTAGATGACTACTATGTGGTCACTGCCGAGCCGATTCAACGCGCGATGACCTTCCTGTTCGAACACCTGCCACCTCAGCTACATCTGGTCATCGCCACGCGCGCTGACCCACCGCTCTCTCTGGCACGACTACGCGCGCGTGGGCAATTGAGCGAACTGCGCGCGGCTGACCTGCAATTCTCCTTAGCAGAAACCAGCGCATTTCTGCAGACGATGATGGGCCTGACACTGCCTCCAGAACACGTTGCGACCATCGAGCGGCGCACTGAAGGCTGGATTGCTGGGCTGCAACTGGCCGCGCTCTCGCTGCAAGGCCGCACCGATGTCGCTGCTTTTCTCTCCAGCTTTACGGGCAGCCACCGCTTCATTCTGGACTATCTCTCCGAGGAAGTCCTCTCGCGGCAGCCTGACGCTATGCAAGCCTTTCTGCTGCATACCTCGATCCTGGAGCGGCTCTGCGGGCCGCTCTGTGAGGCGATCACCGGGCAGAAGGAAAGCCGGGCGATGCTAGAAGCCCTCGACCGGGCCAACCTGTTTGTGATTTCGCTGGACGAAGAACGCCAGTGGTATCGCTATCATCACCTGTTTGCTGATGTGCTTCGCAGTCATTTGCAGCATACCCAACCTGCGATCGTGCCTGAACTGCATCGCCGCGCCAGTCTATGGTACGAACAGCAGGGGATGGCCGACGAAGCAATTTCACACGCATTAGCAGCTACGGATTTTGAGCGCGCTGCTGGCTTGATCGAAAAAAACTACGCAAAAATTGCCTTACGGGGCAAGGTCCACACGGCACTCGGCTGGATGAAGGCACTCCCAGGTGAGGTAGTGTATGTTCGTCCGTCCCTTTGTATCTACTATGCTGACCTGCTGATGTACACTCAGCAGATGGAGGCAGCAGAGATTCGTTTACGGGATGCCGAACAATACATCGAAAAGAACCCGGATATGTCCCAGAGACGAAGGATTCTCGGACAGGTGGCCACAATCCGTGCCATTATTGCTCGTTACTCAGGTGATCTTGAACGCAGTGTATCCCTGGGGTATCAGGCACTGAACGTATTTCTAGAGACGGAAGTGGACTGGCGGGCAAGTGCCTGGGCGAACGCGGCCCACAGCTATCTCGTAAGCGGTGATGTGACGCTTACCAGCGAACGTCTGGTTGTCGAGTTGGTTGCACTTGTACAGTCTTTAGATGATCTCTCTTTAATCCTGCGTAGCATAACGTTGCTTGCCCGCTTACAGGCATTGCGGGGTCAACTTAGGGAGGCTGCTGCTACCTATGATCAGACGAGGCGTGTCATACCAGACCAGCAGATGCTTCGGGCTTTGACTGGTGGGGCTGCTTACTTCTTCGGAATGGGCGATGTGCTGCGCGAATGGAATCAATTGGATGATGCCGAACGCTTTCTGACGGCTGGCATGGAGTTAGTCAGCGGCACGCTCACGGCATTTGCTGACGAGGTCACACTTGGATATATGGCGCTGGCACGCCTTCAGCATGCCAGAGGAGACGTTAGCAGCGCTCTGCTAACGTTGGACACGTTTGAACGAGTGGCGCGCCAGCGCCGCTTTGTTGCTTACTCGGTTGAGAGCATGACTGCTATGAAGGCGCGGTTAGAGCTGGCGCGTGGGAATCTGGCGTCAGCGGCTCGCTGGGCTGATGAGTGTGGTCTGTCGATTCACGATGAGGAACCTGACTATTTGTGCGAACGGGCGTATCTCATACTGGCGCGAGTGCGTATTGCACAGGGAATGGAAGATCCGGCGAGTCCCCTTTTTGAGGATGCCCTGCGCCTGTTGGAGCGCCTCCTCGCGGATGCTGAAGCAAAAGAGCGCATCGCCAGCGCGCTTGAAATCCTTGTGCTGCGCTCCCTGGCCCTCCAGGCGCGTGGTGATCGCAAGGGCGCATTAACGACATTGCAGCGTGCCCTTGTACTTGCTGAGTCGGAGGGCCACATCCGGCTCTTTGTGGACGAAGGGGCGCCAATGCTCGCTTTACTCCACCAGGCTCAGGCCCATGGCATCGCCCCAGACTATGTCGCTCAGTTACTCGCTGCCTTTGGTGAACCAGTGCCGGTGGCGCCTCAGCAGCGCAGAGCACCTGAAACCTGGATCGAGCCGCTTACCGAGCGCGAACGCGAAGTGCTGCACCTGCTTGCCACCGGGGCCTCCAATGGCGAGATCGCCCGTCGCCTGGTCGTCAGCGTGGGCACAGTCAAGAAGCATGTCTCCAATATCTGTGGGAAATTGGGCGTGCAGAGCCGCACCCAGGCGATTCTCCGCGCCAGAGCCCTCCATCTCCTCTAAACCTCCCCTCGCAAACATCAACCCCGAGCTACGACTTTCGTATACTGTCTCTCAACCCCTGCTGCTCCTACACTTTGTCCAGACACCGGGAACCCGCCAAACCAACCAGCACCAGGCCGCTGGCAGAGGCGCAGTCTCCCGGTGCGTCCTCGACACAGAAAGGAGCCTTTTCATGTGGTATCAGCTTGCCTTGTTTGTCCACATCACCGGAGCGCTCATGCTCTTTATCAGCCTGGGGCTGGAGTGGTTCGGCCTCAATCGGCTGCGCCGGGCTGAGCGCGTCGAGCAGGTCCGCGAAGTGAGTGCGCTGCTGCGCGTGTTGGGAAAACTCTTCCCCATCAGCACGATGCTGATCCTGGGCGGGGGCCTCTACATGGCAATCACCGCCTGGAGCTTCACGCTGGCCTGGTTGGATGCGGCCCTGGCGGGGGTCGTTGCCCTGACCGTCCTGGGCAACGCAATTAGCGCGCGACGACTAGGAATCATCGGCCAGACGGCCTTCACAGCGCCAGATGGACCGCTCTCGCCGAGCCTGCGGGCACGCACGACCGATCCCGTTCTGGTCTTCTGGAGCCGGCTTGCTGTCCTTCTCGGCTGGTGGATTGTGTTCTTGATGACCCTCAAACCGGCCCTGCTGGGCACCCTGGTGTCGCTGGGAGTGGCGCTGTTGCTGGCAGTGTGCTTCGCACAGGTTTCCCAGCGTGCCCTGCGCCACCAGCCGACAGACCCGGCGCAGACGTTAGCCAACCGAGAAGTCGCTCAATCAGCCAAGCGATAACTGGTGAGATCGAGAAACGCTCATTTACTCATCACGTCCAGGCAGACCTTATGAGTCTGCCTGGGCAAACAGACACAACATCATAGGAGGATACCCGTGCTTCATCGCTTTATTGCTTTTAGGCCACAGCACCTGCTGTTCAGCATTCTGGCACTCCTCAGTTTGGCTGCCATAGCGCTTGCTGGCTGCGGGCAGCAGGCCAGTGCAGCCTCAATCCCAAACGTGACCATCATTGCCAGAGACTATACGTTCGACATTCCCAGGGGCATCCATGCCGGGCTGGTCAACGTGACGCTGGTCAACCAGGGCAGCGAACCACACCAGGCGCAGCTCATGCGCCTCAACGACGGGGTCACGCTGGATCAGTTCTTTGCCGCGCTGAAACAAGGCCCCGATGCAGCTTTACCGCTTGCCACCTCTGCTGGCGGCCCTAACGCCATTATGCCGGGCCAGCGCCAGCAGGTGACGCTCCATCTGCTGGCTGGTCAGTATGTCGCCATCTGTTTTGTGACTAGTCCCGATGGTCACTCCCACGCGGAAAAGGGCATGGTGACGCCTTTTACAGTTGAACAGGCCGCCTCAGGCGCGCAGCCAACGGCTCCCCAGGCCGATGGAGTCGTGACCCTCAAGGATTTCTCGATCAGCATGTCCGATGCACTGACGGCTGGCAAACACACACTCAAAGTGACCAATCAGGGGCCACAATCTCACGAGTTCTCGCTGATTCACCTGGAGCCAGGCAAGACTGCGCAGGATGTCATGACGTTCTTCATGCAGCCGGCTGGCCTACCGCCTTTCACGGATGCAGGTGGGATGGGGGCGCTGGCGCCTCATACCTCAGGCTGGGTGGAAGTAGATTTGGCGGCTGGGAATTATATGGCGCTGTGCTTCGTGCCCGATCCTCAGACCGGCAAGGCGCACGTCATGCTTGGCATGCTCACCAGCTTCACAGTCAATTAAACAAGCGCCACATTTTTTGAGTCGGGCAGCGCCCAGGAAAGCAGGCGCTGCCCCTAGGCTGGAGTCCAGGGATGATCCTCTACGAACTGCGCGTGCAAGGCCACCTTGATCAGCACTGGTCGGCCTGGCTGGAGGGGCTGACCATCAACTATGAGGAGGATGGCACGACCCTCTTGCGTGGCCCACTGGCCGATGAGGCCGCGCTCTATGGGGTGCTAATGAAGATTCGTGACCTGGCCTTGCCCCTCCTGGCTGTGCGACGAGTAGAGACGAACGGTACTGAGGGGCAGAGCCAGGAGCGATAAATCGGCCAAATACAGGAGAACCTCCTTGCGGGAGTGACCGCCACGCACGGTTGCGAGCAGCTACCAACCCACGGTGTCCATAGGCTTTTGTCTGTCTTCTTCTCCTCATCGTTGCGGAGGGCTTCCTTCCGCGACAGAAAAGGAACGGTTGTATGTCGATCACTACCACCTCCTCGCAGCCTGCAACCGCTGCACCGTTCACCCGTCCCATCACCCGGCATCCGTTGGTAGGCTTCTTTGTCCTGGCCTACCTGGGGGCGTGGATCAGTTGGCTGCCTCTGGTCCTTGCCAAAACCGGGTTTGGCGTCTTCCCTTTCGCGCTCTCAAGCGTATGGATCTATATCCTTGAAGTCCTTGGCTCCCTGGTGGGGCCAACACTCGCGGCGTTTCTGGTAACTGCCGCCACCTCAGGAAAAGCTGGCATGTCTCATCTGCTGCGCAGCTACCTTCAACGGCCTGCGGGGCTGCGCTGGTTCCTCATCATCCTCGTTGGCGCTCCCCTGCTGGTCGTGATCGCGGGGGCCATTGCCAGCCGCTTCGAGACAACGCACGCGCTGAGTCTCCTCACCCAGCGGTGGCAAATGCTCGTTACTGGGTACCTTCCCATGGTCTTCCTCCATATCCCTGGTGGACCGCTAGGCGAAGAGCCGGGCTGGCGAGGCTGTGCCCTGCCGCGATTACAGCAGCGCAATGGAGCCTTCCTCGCCACCCTCCTCCTGGGGGGACTCTGGGGACTCTGGCATCTGCCCCTCTTCCTGGTCAGAGGACTCTTTGGGCCTTTCTCGCTGCCCAGCTTTGGAGTGTTTCTGCTCGGAACGCTGGTCCTGGCCGTCTTGCTGACCTGGATGTTCAACAGTACTGCTGGAAGCCTCCTGATGGTCATTCTGCTGCATGCCGCCCTGGATACCAATAGCAGCCTGGTGGTTCTGCTGAGTCCCATCTTTCCCTGGCTTGGGTGGACCCTCTATCTGGTGTACGGCGCCTGCGCGTTGCTCCTCATCGCCAGCACCAGAGGCCGTCTATCTTACCATCCAGCATGGGTTCCGCAAGCGGTGGAGGCTCAGATGACTCCAGTTGCCCGCTAAGAAGCAGGCTTATCCTGCTGAGCAATACCCTGGTGAAGAGAGTCTATACCAACTTCCTGGGTGACACAGAGGAAGAGCGAGTCCGAGCTTCCCACGGCGTCAATTATGGGCGGTTGGTTGCCCTCAAGAATAGGTACGATCCGACCAACCTCTTCCGCTTTAATCCGAACGTCAAGCCAACTGTCCAGCGAACAAAGAAAGGAAATGGAGAGCCATGCGCACAGAAGTGTACAAGCGGTTATTGCGAAGGCACCTGGAGGCAGAAAACGCGCACCTGATGGAAGAAATCCTGGCGACGTTGACGCTGGACTGCCTCTTTGAAGATGTCGCGCTCGGACAGAACTTCCAGGGACACGCTGGCGCGAGAGACTACTACCAGACCTGGTGGGACGCCTTCAGCACCACCGCTCATCCTGAACGAGTGTCCTTCACTGAGCAGGGCTTGGCCGTAGCCGAGGTCCGCTTCCAGGGCATCCACACTGGTTCCTTCCTCGGCATCGCGCCGACTGGGCGCCTGGTAGATCTCCCCACCGCCATCTTTGGCACCTTCCGCGATGGGTTGATGGCCGGCGAGCGTATGTACTGGGATGTAACCACCCTGCTGCGCCAGCTCGGTATGCCCGCGTTCCCAACAAAGGATGGGAGGAAGCCATGAAGCAGGAAGATCCCCCTTTCAAGCACCCGATGCCGACCACCAGCCGCCGGAAAGCCATCCCACTCGCGCCGGCCCGCGGCCCCCAGGACTACGTGCCTGGACAACAAGAGGAGCCGGTAGTCCTGACCACATTGGCGCAGATGCTGCGCTGGGTGCAGAATTATGCTCGCTCCCTGTCCATCTGGCCGTTTGCCTATGCCCTGGCCTGCTGTGGTATGGAAATGATCGCTGCCGCCTCCGCGCCCCAGCATGATCTGGGACGCTTTGGCTCGGAGGTGTTTCGGGCCAGTCCTCGCCAGGCCGACCTGATGTTTGTCGCCGGAACGGTCTCCTATAAGATGGCACCGCGCCTGATTCATCTGTGGGAGCAGATGCCTGACCCCAAGTGGGTCATTAGTCTGGGCCAGTGCGCCAATTCCGGCGGCGAGTTCTACGATAGCTATTACACCATCCAGGGGGTGGATACATTGGTGCCAGTTGATGTCTATGTCCCCGGATGCCCGCCGCGCCCAGAAGCGGTTATTGAGGGGTTGCTCAAGCTGCGGGAAAAGATCGAAAAACAGGGTTTCAAAGTACAGGGCGAATAGCCCCAAGGAGGTCACACGTGCTTGCCAAACAGCACCTGATAGAGCGTTGGGAGCAGCAGCAGATCAGCGTCAACGGCGTCAGCTTGCATGTCATCCAGGCGGGTCCGGTCGAGGGACCGCTGCTCATCCTGCTGCATGGGTTTCCTGAATTCTGGTATAGCTGGCAGCAGTATATTCAGCCGCTGGTGGAGGCGGGCTATCGGGTCTGGGTGCCCGATCAGCGGGGATATAACCTGAGCAGTAAACCACAGGAGATCGACGCTTATACACTCGATACCCTGGCGCAGGATATCATCGGACTCATGGAGGTCGCCGGGCGAGACCAGGCGCGGATCATCGGTCATGATTGGGGCGGAACGGTCGCCTGGTGGCTAGCCATGCACGCTCCCCACCGTGTCGAGCGAGCCGTCATTATCAACTCCGTGCATCCGCTGGTGTGGATGCAGAGCCTGCATAGCAACCATGCGCAATTCTTTCGAAGTTGGTATCTTCGCTTCTTCCAAGTGCCGCGTCTGCCCGAAGCGGTGCTGCGGCGCAACCAGTGGGCCGCGCTGGCCGCCGCGCTGACCGGGAGCAGCCACCAGGGCGCGTTCACCGAGGAAGATTTGGCCGTATACCGCGCAGCCTGGAACCAGCCAGGAGCCATCACCGGGATGTTGAATTGGTATCGGGCCATCCTGAGGCAGAAGCTGAAAGAGAGTGATGGGCGTGTCCAGGTGCCGGTCGAACTGATTTGGGGAGCGCAGGATCGCGCCGCCGGTGTCGAGCTTGCTCACCAAAGTGTGGCCCTCTGTGACCAGGGGCATCTGGAACTGATTGAGGAGGCCACGCATTGGGTCCACCATGAGCAGCCGGAGCGGGTTGAGCAGGTGATCCAGCGCTTTTTTCCGACCACAGGGAGTGGTTCCTGCATGACGAGCCAGCCAGGCCGGGAAAAGACGGGAGTATGAGGACGTTGGCTCCTTTACTCCTGTCCTGTTGGATTGAGTAGAGGAGAGGAGGATGTGGTGGATGGCGCTTGCTCTTCTACCACGTCTCTCATATGAGAGGTTAGGGTTCACATGGTCTTCCAGAGGCATGGAGTAAGACGTAAGAACCCATCCAATCATGCGCAGGGAGGTGGATGGTCTTGAAAACCGGCGTCCTCACCCTTGTCTCTGTATGAAAGGAGTACCGTACATGACTTCCTTACGACCCCAGTCCTTTGGCGATCTGCTCAAGCGCTATCGCCTCGCGGCTGGCTTGACGCAGGAGGCACTGGCCGAACGGGCGGGCCTGAGTCCCAAAGGCATTAGCGACCTGGAGCGGGGTGCACGTCACATCCCTCGCAAAGACACCCTCTCCCTGCTGGTGGTGGCATTGCACCTTGCGGAGCCAGAATGCAAGCTCCTGGAAGCTGCCGCCCGACGACCCAACGAAGCCCTCGTCCTGCCACTGGCTCCTTGGGAACCTGCCGCGAGCAGCAGCGCTCGCCCTCCGTTGGTCGGGCGCACTGCCGAACTGGCTCGGCTGAGCCGGCATCTGGCGAGCGACGGCCCACCCCTCCTGCTCCTGGCAGGCGAGCCAGGCATTGGCAAATCGCGCCTGTTGCAGGAGGTCCGTGGGCAAGCCGCGGCAGCAGGCTGGACGGTGCTAGCTGGAGGCTGTCACCGGGGGAGTAGCCAGGAACCCTTTGCCCCGCTGCTGGAGGTGCTGGCCCGTACCTTCCAGCACCAGTCCCTGGCGCAGCAACGGCTGAGCCTGCAAGGGTGTTCCTGGCTAGTGTGGCTGCTGCCCGAACTGGCCGAGAGCGGTCTGGTTTCGGCTCCTGGCTCGCTGCCGCCAGGACAAGAGCGCCGCCTGCTGTTCTCGGCGGTCGCGCGCTATCTGGCAAACGTCGCTGGTCCCCAGGGAACCCTGCTGGTGCTGGATGATCTGCAGTGGGCCGGACCGGATGTCCTGGATCTGCTGACCTTTGTACTTCGCACCCAGCTTTCGGCCCCGGTGCGGGTCGTGGGTACCTACCGCGACACCGAAGTGCGCCTCCACCATCCGCTGGCGGGCTGGCTAGCCGACCTGGCGCGCGAGTGGCGTGCGGAGCGGATCGGGCTGGAGCCGCTGTCCCATAGGGAGGCGCTTGCATTACTTGTCTGCCTACTGGGCGAGACTGGAGAAGCGGGAGACGAGTTGTATCAGCAGGTGGCGCAGCGCGCCGGAGGAGTCCCGTTTTATCTGGTCAGTTATGCCCAGGGATTGCAAGCGGGCGCGCTCTCCCAGGATCGAGGAGGGATATCCCTCCCCTGGAGTGTGGTGGAGACGATCCGTCAACGGATCGTCACCTTGCCGGGCGCCGCTCAGGAAGTATTACGACTGGCTGCGGTGGTTGGGCCGGTTATGCCACGCTGGATCCTGACCAGCATGACGACTTGGACAGAACGAGACCTGCTTGAAGCATTGGAGGCACTCGACCGGGCGCGTCTGCTGATGGAGGCCGGAGAGGAAACCGTCGCTTTTGCCCATGACCTGATCTATGAGGTGATCCTGAACGACCTGGGGGCAACCCGGCGGTCGCTGCTGCAGCGGCAGGTGGCCGAGCTGCTGGACCAGCAGGCGGAGAAACGAGCAAGGCCATCCTTCGCCTATCACCATACGAGCAATGATGCGTCCGCGCGAGCAGAGGGCGCTCGTCAGCTCGCCGTCAGCGCTATCCCATGAAGCGCCAAATCAGCAACCCAGAGAAATGATATAAGCAACGGCTCACTGGTGAAGGGACAGGAGGATGAGCATGTATCCAGTTCTCAATGCGACGATCATTCCGAAGCTGCAAGCGTGTCTGCGCGGTGAGGTGATCTCCCCTGGCGATGCCCGCTATGAGCGGGCGCGCCGCGTCTGGAACGGCAGGATTGACCGGTA
>CAZFWN010000030.1:0-44166 GCA_964522745.1 uncultured Ktedonobacterales bacterium | reverse complement strand
AGACCCTGCACCAGCGCACCTTCTCGCAGTTGGAGATTTCGCATGTGCAACTGGATGAGATACGCACCCGCTTGCGCAGTCACACGCAGGTGCTTTGGCTCTGGGTCGCCATTGATCCGCTTTCCAAATGTATTCCGGTACTCCAACTGGGTCCGCGAACCCACGAAATGGCCCACCTGCTGATCCACCGCCTCAGAGCGCACCTGGCTCCGGGGTGTTTGCCACTGTTCACCAGTGACGGCCTCACGGCCTATTTCTACGCGTTGACCGCACACTTCGGGCAGTGGGTCAAAGCAGCTGGCAGCAGGAGCAGAAAGCCGCAGTGGCAGGTAGCAACAGGCTTGTTCTTTGGACAAGTCATGAAGAGCTATCGCCGACGCAAACTGGTACGGGTCAAGCAGGTGATTCGACTGGGGACCGAGTCCGCCTTCCGGGAGGCCATGCAGGCGTTGGGCTTCTCGGGTCGGGTGAACACGGCCTTTATCGAGCGAGTCAACTTGACGATCCGGCGCGGCGTGGCGGCGCTGGCGCGCCGTACCTGGGCGACCGCGTTGCAAGCTCCGCATCTGGAAGCCCATCTCCAGTGGTGGCTCGCGTATTATCACTTCGTACGACCGCACGGCTCGCTACGCGTGGCGGTGCATAGACAAGCGGGCGCGACCTCATTGGGAAAACGCCGGTACCGGCAACGCACGCCAGCCATGGCCGCTGGACGAACGAAGCATCGCTGGACCACGCAACACCTCCTCCGCTGCCCAGTGCCACCGCTCCCGGCTTGAGTAGTTCGGGAAACCGGAAGTCAGGCTCCCCCCTGACATCAGGAGGGCTGGTGTTGGGAGCGTACCAGGCAAAAATGTCCCCATTTTGGGGATCCATCAGCCTGATCTTCAAGGGGAGGAAGCAAAAATGAGCCCGAAAATGGCTTGGCAGAGGCTGCTCGAATTATCCACTGTATTCGAGAGATGTACCGGAGCCTGCTTCATCGTAGGCCAATCCTTGGCGGAAATCAACCGTTCTTTAATCGGACATTCTCGACTCGGCACCCCTTTCGGGGATGCGATGAGCTAGTGTGTTACCGCTCTACATCTGCGATAATGGCAACCGGGGAAAGATCGGCAAGGGTCACTGACCACCAGTGTCCAAACAGCTAAGAGCTAGTGTCCGCCGGCGCTGCGCTGCTCTCATGATCAAGCCACCATACACCGGTGTTACGCGCTGGATGCGCGTGCGTTCTTGTAGACAGGATGTGTGGTGTCCATCTATGCTTAGCGGCTGGTCAGCCTTTTGCTGGGAAGGGTGACCCGCGCCACGGAGAAGAGGCTCTCATGGAACACGCCTCAGAAGGGTTTGAGCGCATCGCGATGGCGCTGATGGAGATGCAACAGCGCACCGAGGCCCTGCTCGCGGAAAATCGTCGCCTCCACGCCGAACTGGCCGCGCTGCGGCAGGGCACTGGGATCATGGTCGCCATCGAAGGACGCCTCTATCCGCTGGTCCCTGGGATGCCCATCAGCAACGAACCCCTGTATCCGCCGCGCTAGCGCCTGCTGCCCCATCACCAGCCCCAGCTCAGGTGAGGCGACGCGCCATCGGCGCTGTCCTTGCCAAATGGTCTCCGCACGAGGAGCGGGGACGTGATGCTCATGGAGTGTCAGGTGCAGGGTCCTGGGCTGAAGCCTGCTGATGGCGCTCGACCAGGGCCTGCACCTGCTTTAGCAGCGTCTCCAGGTCAATGGGCTTTGCCAGGAACTCCACCCAGGGGTCATGGGGCTGGGCCACTCGCGCTTGAGCCTCGGGCAGAGCACTGATGATTAGCGCGGGCAGCGTGTGGAAACGGGGGTGCTGGCGTAGGGCGGTGAGCACCTCCCAGATGCTCATGCCCGGCAGGGCAATATCCAGCAGTACGACGTCTGGCGGGGCAGCCTCCACCAACGGCACCACGAAATCCGGCACGGCAGCCGTCAGCACCCGAAAGTTGGCCTCTTCCACCAGAGCGGCTTTGCAGATCTCGACCAGGTCCAGCTCGTCCTCGATCACCAGCGCTACTTTGGGCTGGTTCGCTGTGGGCTTTGGCATCGGCTTCCTCTCCTTGCTTTCTTTCCGCCCCGGCCACGCTGACGCGGTGAGGCTGGTTGCCTGCATCCGGGGCACACGCCTGGCGCGCCTGTGCTGCTAGTGGCCTCTGGGCCAGGCAGCAGGAAGCGCACCCGCACCTGTTCTGCTGGCAGGGACTCGCGGCCCCTAGTACACGCTTGCTTGCACGATAGCGAACACCTCGTCGAGGTCAAACGGCTTGTCTGAGGTGGCCGCCACCACGCCAGAGAAGTGTCTCAGCCGCTGAGAACGGACACGCAGGGTAGCTAACATGAGAATGACCGTGTTGCCCTCCAGAAGCGCGGGGTGGGCAGCCAGGTGCTCGATCACGCCTGCCCCCTCGAGCCGGGGCATATTCCAATCGCGGAGAATACCCAGCCCCCTCCTGCTGGAGCATCTCCAAGGCTTCCAGCCCATCGCAGGCGAGCCGGACCTGGCAGCCGATATCGCTGAGGAACGCGAGCGAGCGTGGATCGAATCCCCTCGTCGTCATCAACGATGACGACCTTGGGCATCGACGCACTCGTTTCCAGTTACGACGTTCCTGTCCAGTTACAACGTTCCTGCGTGCAGGAACGAGCAGGAAAACTCCTCTTGCGCTCAGGGTCGCAATTTGTTTGCCAGTTTGGCCGCGCTGCGTGGTCTTGGCATCCCCTCCTGGCGGGGCAAGCTGGCATATCATCTGCCACTACGTCGCAGACTTGCCGCCGGTTGCTGCCAGACGGCGAGCACGAGTCAGCCGTTGGTGCGATAGCGCGCTGTTGGCCGCGCTTTCCAACGCAGTCCACCGTTTGGCATGCGGCGTGCATCTGCTTTGGTTAGAACCAAAGAAAGGAGGTGCGTTATGCCACGTTGGATACTGCCTGTCGCGCTCAGCGCGCTCGTCGCAGGCGTGCTCGCCTGGCTTTTTGCAACGGAGCAAGGCGCCCGCGGGCGCCGTCAGCTCACGAAGCAAGGGCAGCTTGTGCTGGAACAAGGGGCACAGACCTTCAATCAGGTGAGTCGCCAGGTCCAGGGAGGTGCCCAAGATTTGCTCAATCATGGCCGACAGCTCGTGGATACCATGACCAAGTAGCGGCGTGAAGCGGGGCGAGCGTCCTGCACCAGGTCGCGTGACAGTCGTGCTGTGCTGCTGATGACAGCACCGATCAGGATCGCTCCACCCCGTTGGAAAGCGCTCGTGAGCGCGTGGAAGCGCGCACCAGGGGTGTCTGGATGCGCACAAGCGAGGAGGAACCAATGGAGGACTGGGAGCCCCTCTTCAGGAGGAAACCGATCCAAGAGCTGCGTGGCGCCCTCGTGACACTTCGCCAAGCTGGTGCCACGCGACTGAAGCGGGTCAGGCGGTGGCGGCGCTGGTTCGTTCGTGGCGCCATCGTCGGAGCCGCCTGGGCGGTGCTGTATGCCCCGCAGTCAGGAGCAGAGACGCGACAAGCGCTGGGCAGGTTCATACGCCCCCTCGCGGAGATCGGAGCATCCCTGCTCACCTGGCTCAGGAACCAGCAGCAGGCCCGCCTAGACACGGTGGCGAAAAGCCGAGCGCCGGGGAGGTCTGAGCATACTCCTGAGGAGTGGAGGCTGGCCCAGCGGGCCGATGAAACGAGCGGATCCGGTGGAGCGCAGGAGGAAGTCGAGCGCCAGAGGTCCAGTCCCGGCTTGCAAGGATTTATTTCCGAGGAGGGGTTCTCGTATGAAAGAAGTGGAAACCGTAGCGGTTGATCTTGAACGCTCGATTGGGTGTGCGTTACGTACCGCGTTTTGGATCCTCTTTGTGCTCTATACCGCGGTGCTGGCAGGAGCCGGCTGGGCGTTGTATACCGCTGTCCTGGTGCATCGTCGTCTCCCTCTGCCAGATACCAGCAAAGATGCTTTGATTGTTGGTCTCGGTGTGGTGGTGCTAGGCACGATCCTGGCTGCGGTGACCCGTGATCAACTGCTCCACGTCATTTTTCGTCGCGTGAGGCGCCAGCGGAACCGGTAATCTGCTGCCGCGTGATGATGGAAGAGATGAGGTCACGACTATGGTCCTTCCAGAATCCCGGCTTCGATGCGAGAGCGCTCGCGAAGAGGGCTGAGCAGAGCATGTAGCCCTGTTGCTTGGGGGTGGAGGAAGCGGTGTTTCAAGCCCTGTTTGCTCAAAGCGTGGCCCAGGAGGGCGTCCCAGCAAAGGGTTTGGGTCATTTGAGCAACCAATTCATCAGGCGTAGCGGGGATTCTGCGAGGACCATCGTCGTGACCTCCAGAGGAGAGCCGCGCGTATGTCGAGATGGCTCGCCAGGTGACGAACCGCGCCGACCGGAAAGGAAGGGGAGCAATGGCGCTCTCCCAACCGCAATCAGATCAATCAGGGCCAGTGAGCTGGCAACCACAACACATGATCAGTCCGCAGGGCCAGGCAGCGCGCCAGCACGGCAAGCCGCAGGAGCGCAACAAGGCGTCCAGCGCTAAAAAGGCGCTCAAGGTTCTGAGTGCTTTGTGGACCAAGATCACGAATGATTGAGTCTGGAACCTGGCGGCTATGCTCGCCTATAGCCTGTTGCTGTCCATCGTCCCTCTGCTGGCCATGTTCCTCAGCTTTTTCGGCCTGTTCCTGGGTGGGATGGCGCCCGGCTCAGAGCAGCAATTGATCCGTCAGATAGGCGCAGCGGTCCCCAGCGGCCAGCAGTTCCTCGAGCCAGCGCTGCACCGGCTGGCAGCCAGTTCGGGGGTCTTTGCGCTCAGCACCATGCTGCTCAGCGCCTGGTTTGGCTCGCGGTTCTTCATTACCATCGAGCAATGCTTCGGCATCATCTATCGCTTGCCGCCGCGCGGCGTGGTGCGCCAAAATCTCATCGCGCTCTTGATGCTGCTCATCTTCGTCATCCTGATCCCAGTACTGCTGGCGGTGTCGGTCGCGCCCTCGTTTCTTTCCACCCATCTCGTTGATCAGTTCCTGGGCGACTCCATAGCGGCCCGTGTCTGGCTGATGCTCGCCACGGGACTCGCCGGGTTGCTGATTGCTACTGCCCTCTTCCTGGTAATCTATGCGGTCATGCCCAATCGGCCCTTGCGGATCCACGATGCCTGGAGAGGCGCTTTGATTGCTGGGGCGCTGCTGGAGGTCTATGTCATCGCCTTTCCCTTCTACGCGACCCTCATCCTGAAACCAGACAGCTACGGCGCCACAGCAGGCTTTGCCATCCTCGTGCTGGTCTTCTTCTACTACTTTGGCGTCATTCTGCTGCTGGGGTCCGAACTCAACTCCTTCTGGGTCGGGCAACGGCAGACGGCGACCGAGTTGTCAGGGATGCTCTATGAGGTGCAGGTGCGGCGCAGCCTCGAAGGCGCTGCTGGCCCCACCGCCGGGCAGCCGCAGGAAGACTTACAGGCCGACCGCACCGGGCTGGCCTTTACCATGACGCCGGCTCCAGCGTCACGCCATCCGCCCGCACCAGCGGCAGCGTCCCCGCGTCTCGAGCGGTACGCTGAGCACAAGCGTCACGCCGCAACGATGGACGAGGGTTCCGGGCGCGAGTGAGCAATGGCTTTGTTCCCAGCGCCTGTGCTTGGCGACCGTTGCGAAAGTCCATCCGGTTTTTGCCACGCGATCCAGAGCGGCCGTGCTAGGCTGTGCTTAGGAGTCGTCAAACAATAAGTATCTCGGTTTTGAGGTTCAGAATAGCCCAGGAAGGCGCTTCTCACTGTTATGTTTGCAATACTTATTTTGTGACGACGACTTAGGTGTAGCGCTTGGGATGCCTGACAGCGACCCCTTCGCGCAGACCCCGCAATGGATCCAGCACCCCGCGCGCCCGATCCACGCTGAGGCCACAGTGCTCGGCTTCCTCGCCCAGCAGGTAGGGAAGGAGATGGCCCTTTAGTGGCTCACCACGGAGCAGGTGTTCCAGGTTCTCCCTGGCGCGGCGCTCCAGGAGTGCGAAGCCGACGAGCGGGTCTTCCAAGGCTGCCCAGGTGTCAGGACCGCCTTCAGGAGCAGCTCCATCCCCTTCGCGTGGGCGCAGATCAACCGGAGCCAGGAGCACCCGCATCCCTTTCGCTTTCGGCCTCACCATGGGCCGTGGCAGGGGAAGCGTCGCTGGCGCTGGCCAACCGGTCTGTACCTGATCCAGGAGGCCCAGGTGTTCAGCCCATAAGGAAAGACGCAGCCCGCGGGCGAAGGCCTGATCCAGCACCGCCAGGTTTAACTCCGCATCGTGACTCATACTCCGGCTATTCAGGTTCGCTGAGCCAACCGTCGCCCAGCGGTCGTCCACCACCCCGACCACCGCCGCAATAATGATCCAAATCAACAGTTGGGCGACAGTAATACTCATTTCGCACTCCTTCTATATTAAGATGCAGGCCAGGTGTTTTTGGCACCGATGTCGGCTCTTCCGCACATTAAGTGAGCCTGGCATTGCCAAAGTTGACCAGATCATCTTTGCCCAAAGATGGTTGGCATTCAAAAAACGAGACCACGTGTCTCTCTTGCAGTCCGGCCTCTATAGGCTCCCCACCTGTGTTTCTCGAATCTGGGGTGGTCTACTTTTTGAGTGCCAAAACGGGTTCTCGCCGAAAAAGTGGGACGGCTTTATGGTGGTCATTTGAGACCCGAGTGGACACGGATTTCATGGCCGAAAACACCAGGAACTCCTGAAAGTTCGTGACGAGGTGTCTGGCAGGCAACGATCTCTGGGTCTCTTTTCGGCTTGACCGATGCGGAAAGACGCTCGTGTCTGCCTCCCTACGATGAACGGTCGATAGGTGAACCCGTGCGTCGACCAGCTTCGGCTGATGAAGCGCTCCTCCGCCTTGGGAGACCCCCCTCTTGAGCCAGCAGAGCGAGGAGACCTTCAGCCACATCAATCGCTCCGTGCAGCAGCGCTCTGGAGGGGCTTAGGCGCTCGCGGCCAGACCCTTCGCCAGGCCCAAGCGGGGCTGGAGGTGCCGGTGGCCGTGGTGGCGAACGGGCAGCCCCCTCTCCCCAAGACAGGTGTGGCCTGTGCGAGTCGGCCTGAGCGCGGCTGGAACCTCCCAGTGCTGCAGATCGGTCAGGCCCCGTGTCACCCTGCTTTTTGGCGCGCTCAGGTCAGCAATGAGCGATAGACACGTCTCCATGGCCAGTACCCCACTCCAGCACGTCAGGCAATCTGGCGAGCTTACAGATTGACGATGTGATCTGCCCCGGTTCCTGTCCGCTGTGCTAGGCTCTGGAGACGTACCGTCGGCGCAGCCCGTCGTGGCGCCGCCAGAAGCCGAACAACAAATGCACGACCAACAGCGAGAAGATCGCGCCAATAATGGCCGTCATCAGCGGAATTCCATCAATGTAGTAGTCGCCCTTCCAGACGAGGGGGATCAAGGCGATGAACAGCCCAATCCCAATCAGCGAGATGAGAAAGGCGCCCAACAATCCGCCAGGGGTGCCGCGCCAGAGCAGTCGCTCCAGCAGGACCGCGGCCACAATGGAGATGCCCAAAATCAGCAGCAGTTGGAGCAGGTCATACGAGATCGTGGGCTCATCGCCAATCTGGAACGTGAGCACCAGGAACTTGACTCCAGGACCCCCAATGTTCAGGCTTACGAAAAACAGGTTGGCCAATGTCAGCGCCATAACGAACCTTCTTCCCAGAGCGACACATTGAGGCTGGCTAAGCAAGAGTACCTGATCTCCCTGCATCACAGCCCTCGGCTTGGCTGTGCACCGTGGTGCGTGGAATCATCTCACGCTTTCTCAGTGGCAAGCCACTCCACGGGTGCCCCAACGCCGCTCCGTCTCTCTCAATCTACAAGGCACACAGCATGCCAAAAACAGGCAGAGGGCCGAGCCAGTGAGAACGGTGCCTGGAGATTCCAACTGCTCTCGCTCTGGCGTTCTAGCGGAGAGACCCTTGCAACTTGGCCTGTATATTGCTTCTCTGTTGGAGAGCGCAGTCGATAAGCGAACCAGATACCTGCTGCTCAGGAGGAAGATGATGATAGCCACCAGGCACCGGACCACTGATCCTGAAGGGCGGTCAACAGACGCTGCACCTGCACTTGCTGACCAGACGCTCTCAGCCCACGAGATGGGGAGCTTGCAGAGTAATCTGGATCTCTATGAGCAGGCATTGGAGGGCTATACAGCGGCTACTCGGCGCAACCCTGATGACGCGCTGGCGTTTATGGGCAAGGGCAATATGCTGCTCTTCCTGCACCGGCCAGCCGAGGCGCTGGCTGCCTATAGCGAGGCGGTGCGCCTAGCTCCGACCTTTGCTCTGGCGTATGCTGGACAGGGAATGGCGCTCCGGGAACTGCGGCGCTATCAGGCTGCGCTGGATGCCTATGATCAAGCGATCCGGTGGGATCCCTCCTTTGCACCTGCCTATTTTGGCAAGGGCTTGGTCCTGCTGTGTCTCAAGCGCTACTGGCAGGCACTGAAGGCCTATCAGCACGCGCTACGCCTGGAGCAACGTGCCTCCTGACCGGCATGGATGAGCGCGCATGCCCACGCGCCATCCTCCGCCAGGCCGCTGGGCTGGGGTGCGGGTGCTGCGTGCCTGCTGGAGCAAGTTCAGATTCCCCCGCCGCTCATCTGGCACCAGGCACGAATCAGTCGTTCCAGAAGCGGCTGAGGCTGGGGGAACCCCTCCTCGCAAGGCACGCGGCCTCCGGGCCTCAGCCTTGACGCTGCCGCAACGGTGCCTGGGAGGCACCAGGCACCAGAAAGGAAGCATCGCTCATGAAGAAGCGTTTGTCGCTAGCCCTGCTCTTTGGGCTGCTCTTGGCCCTGCTGGCCGAAGCGATCCTGACCCTGTTGCAAACCCTGCAGGGCGGACGCATCCGTTTCCGCTGGATGCGTCGCGCCTGGATCGCGCTTCCTCCACCCGCTGCGCCTACCGCGCCCCTCCCAGCTCAGCGAACGAACACTGCCGTAGAGCTGCTCCCTGCGCTGTTCGCTCGGCCAGCCGCTCGAGCCACTCCCACCTGATGACCCCTCTGCCGCACTCCCACCCTTGACCGGGCGCCAGCGGGATTCCGGAACCCGCTCGTTCATTGCAGTGGTCCCGCTGGCCGAAGAGTGGTGCGGTGCTCATACCATCGCAGAAAACGGGCACAACGCTACTAGCAGCAACGCGGCTCGTAGCTTTGTGCGTGATGGTGCCAGGATCCCAGTGTCGCACTCCGGTGTTGCCTCGAAAAAGCGGGTGAGGTATGTCAGGGATTCAGGCCACTTCGGGGTGCTCCGCACCTGAAATGGGACAGTGAGGACGCGGGTCAATAGGCACCACGCCTCCATAGACTGGCTGCTTCATGGGAGCGTACGTTCGGTGCGCGCGCCAGGCACCGTGCCCTCCCATCCCTGCTCGGGGATCGCACACCATCCCCTTCCTGGCCGTGAACCGGCCAGGGGCAGGGTGAACCAAAACGTTGCGCCCGCGCCTCTCGTGCTCTCCACCCCCACGTGCCCGTGATGATGCTCGATGATGGTCTTGCTGATATGCAGCCCCAACCCTAACCCGATGCCTGACCCGCTCTGGACCTCGATGCCTGGCACACGATGAAAGCGCTCCCAGAGGCGCTCCTGCTCAGCAGGGAGCAATCCTGGCCCCTGATCCCGTACCCAGACACGCCCCTGCTGCCCCTCGACCTGCACCCCTATCTCCACCGGCCGTTCTTCCTGGGAGTATTTGAGGGCATTGGTCAGATAGTTCGTCACCACCTGCCCGATGCGGTCGGCATCGGCGAGGACCGGCACTAGCTCTGCTCTGAGGTGCAGCTCTATGGTGCGCTCTGGAAACGCCTGGCGCTGCTCCTCGACAGACCTGCGGACGATATCAACCAGGTTCGCTGGCTTGGGATCAAGGTACAGCTGCCCCGTCTGGATCCGCGAGGTATCCAGCAGTTCATTGACCAGGCGGTTCAGCCGCTCTGCTTGCTGAAGGGGAAGAGCCAGGTCGTTCCCAGTGCCCTCCATCCTCCTTTGCTCCTGACCGGCAGCGCCTTCTGCCTGGGACGCTCGCTGGTGGGCACGCCGCTGCAGCATCTGCAAACTCAGGATGACGGTCGTGAGCGGGGTCTTGAGTTCATGCCCAGCAATGCCCAGGAAGGCTTCCATGCGGCGATTGGTCTCGTGCAGCGCTTGCTCATTCCCCAGCGCGACGGCCCACTTGCGCCGTAGCTGCGCATTCTCCAGCACCGTGATCCCCTGGCGAGCCAGCACCAGCAGCAACAGCCCAAAAATGATCAGGATGGGAGCCAAAGGATGGACGGGAACCAGCGGCGCGATGAGGGCTCGCACAGCAATGGCCGCACAGGCAAGCAGCGCTGCCGCCAACGGTGCCAGGACGCGGATGACTTCTTTGCAGTCATGCTGTTGGAACGACGGGCGCTCCAGCGTATCAACCCGCCGCTCCCGGGGAACGTCCAGTGGATGCTGGGCAAGGCGGACCTGCACCAGCCCTGCAAGCGGGACCAGCAGATAGAAGGAACTCCAGAACAGATCCGGAGGGTTGCCCGTTGAGTAGACGTGACTGGGATACAACAAGATGATGTCTGCCCAGTTATCGGCGACCTCCAGGCAGAGGAACGCCCCAATCAGCAGCCCCAGGACCGCGCGTGCCACGTGGCTCTGGCGATAGACCAGGGCCACGGCCAGCCCATAGAGCATGCCGAGATCCCCCACCATATAGATCAGACTCACCCCCTTGCCCGCCAGCAGCTCCCCACTCATCAGATAGATCGGGGCCAGGATGAAATACCAGGAAAGGGCGCTCGCCGCCCCGATGATGAGCAAACAATCCAGGATCGCCTTCAGCCGCAGATCCCAGGGCGGGTGGCCCGGCAACGCGATGAGGGCGAGCAGAAAGAAGGGGTACTGCAGCAGAAAGAAGCCGTCTGCGAGGATCGGAAACGGCACGTGGTTGGGGTAGATGAACCGATCATCGATGGTCCACAGGGTGCGCGCAATCGTGTACGAGAACATGGCCAGGCTCAAGAACCACCACGACCGGGCCTCGGGTCGGCGCGCACGCGTGAGCCAGACGCTCGCAGAGACGACCACCGCCAGTTGCGGCCAAGCCAAAGCAGCGCGAAGCCAGTCCGTTTCCGCACCGATCCAGGCGGGGTGGAGCACGGTCACGACAAGTTGAGAGACAATGAGCACGCCCACGACCACGAAGGAGACCCACAGCACCCAATCGCGCCAGAGGAGCTGACCCAAACGGGGAGGCGAAGGACCAGATGCTCCTTGGGGAGGCGACGTCCCAGAAACGCTGGAGGAATGCGCCACGTCCGTACCAGGCCTCTCTAGGAACAAGCTAGGGACAAGCAGATCGTCCAGCGCGTTTCACCCCACCTGACGCGAACAACAGGGTATCCGAAAACCATGGAGAGCAGCCGGTATCGCGTCCCTCTCTGGAAGATGGATGTTCTCCTACAGCACCTCTAAGGACCTGCAGAATCTGGACCAATGCCCAGCCTCGAAGGGGTGGTTCTCGCCTTTCGCATCCTGTGCCCTCCTGTCCCTGTGCACAGGGATGGGAGGACACGGTGCCTGGCACGCGCACCGAACGTACGCTCCCATAAAGCAGCCAGTCTATGGAGGCGTGGTGCCTATTGACCCGCGTCCTCACTGTCCCATTTCAGGTGCGGAGCACCCCGAAGTGGCCTGAATTCCTGCTCGTACCCCTTCGATTCTGCTGCCATCGAGTTCCTCCCCAGGTGATTTGCTCTATTCTACTCCTCCTGCTCTTCTCTGCCAACTCGATGCAAAAACCTGACGCACACCCGTAAGACGCCAGTGAGAGCCATCATCCTGATCACGTTCTTTCTGATCGCCGAGCCAAGCCGATCAGGAGCCTAGCAGCGAATGGTTCTGGAACTGATCTCCCGCGAGGCAGAAAAAAGTCTGATCCACGTGTGGGTAGGGAAGCTCAAAGGATCTTCACCGCCCAGCCTACTCCAGCCGCTCCGTTACATGGAAAGCCACCCAGACAGAGGAAACACTTTTGGAGACGCTTCGTGTTTGCGAATGAGCCATTGGGGCCTCATGGCACCAACAGACACCAGGCTTCATCCCACGAGCGAGCGTATGCTATACTGTAGAGCATGCAAACACAAGGAGCCGGCTCATAGGCTTCTAGCAACGATTTTGGGATGAAGGAGGAGGTACCCAGACACCATGTTCACCTCTGAGCATCTCGTCGAAGGGCAGATTTACACGCGCGAAGACCTCAAGAAGCAGTTTGGGATCACCGACCAAACGCTCTTTACCGGCATCTTCCAGCCGGCGGGCCATGAGTCCATCTGGCTGTTCATCACCGAGCTCAAGCCCACGGACCGACCGCAGTACCAGGATCAACTGGACGGAGATTATTAAGGTGGACCCCAAAGTCAGGCTCATCGCTCTTTCTGGTGAACAAAGGTTGGTTCTTACTAGTGAGGGGTATCTCCTAGATCACCTCAAGCCGCGGAGAGCAGCACATGCTGCTTGAGGACAGGCAGCGTGGCTCGGCCATAGAGTTGCCGTTTGATCGTTTTGATGCGATTGACCTGCCCTTCAACGACACCTTGGCTCCACGCATACTCCAACGCTCCGACCACCGCGGCATAATCACGTCGAAGGCCCTGGACAAACCCAAGCAACTCCGGCAAGCCAGTCTGCTCGGCTTCCGACAACCAGGTGTCTAAGGCGCAGCGATCAGGCTCCCGCACCAGTGCCATGAACGCGGTCAGGTGCTGTTGCATGGTCAGAAGCTCGGGGCACCGTTGAGCACTGAGATGAGGACTGCTCCCTCTCGTCTCTCGATGACTTCAGCCAGTTCCGAATCGATGAACGCTTCACACTCAACACATTGCATTTGATGGAGACAGCGTGAGAAATGCGGATTGCCGCACATTCTGGGGCGTCCGTCTGGCTCATCCGCCAAGTAGTAGAATACACAGGGGTCCTGCCTGGCGTGAGCGTTGGTATCCAGAATGGCGGCGACATACCGCTCAAGCGGATTCGCTTTACGATAGGCTCGGCCCAAATGATGTTTATCCTCACGCATATACCAGGGCAGCGATCTGGCCGGATCGGTATGCCCAAGCAGTTTGCCGATATCGGCTGGCGCCATCCCCATTTTGCGCATCCAGGTGGCGGTCGTCGCTCGCGCTCGATGGGAGGTAATACGCCCAACGACATCCATCTGGCTCACGCCAGCCAGCCGGCACAGCAGCGGGATTGCCGAATCATTGAGGAACGTTGGCCCCATTGGCTCATTGCGATATTGGAAGAGGTAATGCGTTGGCTTGTGGGTTTTGCGGTCGAGCAGCGGCTGTTGATTCGGCGGGCGCACACTTTCCCACACGTCAATGGCATCAGCGGCGTAAGCGGGGATCGGCACATAAAACTCTCCCCGCATCTTGTTGGTAGGCACTCGCAGATAGCAGAGTTCTTCGGCAGGTTCCACTTGTTGGCCTTGTTCATCGCGCATTTCTGGTGCCCATTCCCGGCGCACACATCCGACACTTAATCGCCTGATTTCATCCCTTCTGCGCGCTGCTGTGACCCACACCAGGCTTGCAGCTCGATAGTAGGCCAACGGATAGTTAAAGATGCTGGCGGCCTCTAAGTGCTCTTTCGAGAGGGTGCATGCTGCCCAGATGAGCTTGAACCAGGTATCTTCAGCAATATCCCTGGGATTGGGTTGGGACGCGGCTCTGATGTCATCGGGAGTTTTGAACGCCTCATTTGGCACCCAGGTGAGCGAGAGTTTTGGAGCGTAGCTGCCGGCTACGGTGTAGCCCCTTCTTTGGAGGGTGGAAAAGAAGACCCGCATGGCTTGCAAACGATGATTCATGCCGGCTGGACTCAATTTTTGCGGGGTGTCTTGAAACTGGGCATAGCGAAGATGGGACGGAGACATGTAATCCCCTCGCAGCGCCTGGCAGGTGTAGGTGACGTATTCAGCCGCCAGCGCTTCGCTCCACTGCGTGGGATGAGCGATCTCCGGATGTGTTGCTTTCAACCACCGACCTGCTATGATCAGATAGCAACAGGTTTCACGCAAGGTTTTCTCCACCTGATGGGGTGTTTGCTCGTAGAAGGCACACACCCAGGCTAGCCAGGTGGGATCAACGGTGAGGTCGTTTTGCCACAACGTGGGCGGATGTACTGCTTGTTTCCCTTTCGGCACGCAAAGCACAGGTTCATCCAGGATGCCCAGATGGCACAACGCAGTTTGCAAGCGAACGATATCTTGTCGCCGGTCCACTCTCGCCCTGGGCAGAACGTGAGGGAGGAGTTCATTGACCCTTAGGATGGCCTGGGTAGAAAGCGCTTCGGCGTAGGGGGATCGATTGACTAACAGGGCCAGGGCACAGATGCGGCGAAAGCGTTGTTTTTCCTCCTCATGCTCCGAGTAGCCCAGCGCTACCAATGGCGCGTGCAGTTTGTTCGCTTCTTCTCGTATCCGTTCCTGGCCAAACATGGCATCGGCCAGCTCGATATAGGGGGTTCCTGCTCCAGCATACAGAAAGCCAGAAAACAGATAAGCCAGCGTCAGCATCCCAAACCGCATGCCCTCATTGCGGTGGCTGCCTCCGGTGGTGGTTTGGATCACCTCGCTCCAGATCTCGGGTGACCAGGACCAGAAGGCCCGACGGGTTTGGGCCATATAGCTGAACACATGCCGCCGTGCCCTTGCGGTCACTCGATCATACTTGGTATGGAGCCGGAGCGCATCACGAAAGGGGTGATCGAACCGCTCTAACTTGGCAAGTAGGACGCAGGCTCGCCCACCCGTGACATGATTGGCCTCCGTGGCATAGAAGGCCAGGAGGGCCGCTTCTTCGTCCGTCACATACGGATCAGCATTGCGGTAGTTATCTAGCACGACCGGCATGCGCCAGACGGGGACAGCGAGGGAGCGCGCGCTGGCGGGGCTAGGACTGGCGGTCATGGGCTTCTCATTCCATCTGAGCGAGCAGACGCTCAACCTGCTGGTGAACCTGGTTGACTTGGCGTGCCAGGTCAGCAAGATCGGTATGGAGATAGATTTCCGTACTGGCGATCCGGCGATGACGGGCATAGCGACTGACATCGAGCAGATCCATCAAACTCGCGTTTGAGTTCGGTGAGCATCAAGTGCCGCATCTTGTGCGGCGTGAGCTGAGGCATATGCAGGTCATGGCTGATCCGGTCAAAAATATCTTTGATCGTCCATTTCGAGATCGGCTGGCCGGGATTTCGATGGGAGTCCGACAAGAAAATGCGTCCCTCGGTTTCCGCTGCATAGGAACGTACGAGTGCCGCACGATCTTCCTTGATATATTCGGTGAGACGAGCCCAGGTAGGACGGGAAAGCGCAATGATGCCTGGCATCTTGTTCTTCGTGATCGCAGCCGGAATCCTGATCGTCTGCGTTCGTTGGTCAATGTCATCAAGGCGCAGCAGCACGATCTCTTCTCGGCGCAAGGCTCCATCATGGGCGAGCAGCACTATGGCTTGATCTCTGATTGAGAGCCTGGTCAGGACATACTTCAAGATGGTCTTCCACTGTCGCTCATTCGGAATCCAGGGGACGGCAACTGGGGCCGAGACCAGACCGCGTTCCTGCCCACGCACTCCCGCGCGCACCGGGTTGATGGGATCACGGCGATGACGGAGCCGGATCGCCCAGCGGTAAAAGCTCCGCAAAGCACTGAGGCGCCGCTGGATGGTGGCAGGGGACAGTTTTGATCCGGTGAGGTACGTGATCTTGCTCCGATCAGGCCGTTGCCCATGGCCTCGTTGCGCATCGCGTTTCCACAGCCAATCTACATAGTCAGCAATCCGGCTTTCGTCAGCTTCGAGCAGATCGGAGAAGGGAAGCGCTGGAAAAGCACACAAGAAATCGTTGAGGTCGCGACTGTAGTTTTCGATGGTACTCTGCGCTTTTCGTTCTTTGGCAAGCTGCTCAATGAAGGCTCGCACAATGGGAGTCTGAGCAACTAAAGGGCAACAGCCCCAGCTCACATTGGACATCTCGCTTGCCTCCTTTTGGACTGCATCGGGCATGCTATCAGTATCCCATACAGTAATCCCTCTTAACAGCTAGGAGATCGACGGGACGATGCGACTCCAGATCCACGATGACGGTGCCATAGGTTTTCCCACGACGGAATGCAAAATCGTCCAGGCCAATGGCCGTTGGCGTGGCGCTGGTGGAAAGGAGTTGTCGCTCAAACTGGCGACGCAGGGTGGCCACCGAAGTCGGCAGAAGCAGTACCTGTGCTAATCGTGCGGCAGCTTTATGAGCCAGGACGATACTCCCACGCGATGCGCAACGAGCATGATGAAGAGGTCGTTGCTGATCTGGTGGGCGAAAACGACGCAAAACCGGATGCCGCACTCATGAGTGGTGGCAGAATCAACCGACGAGGGAGCGAGAGCGGCAAAAAGTGAGCGCACGAGCGGAACTGCCAGAAAAAGAGGTCATGCGACCCCACTCGGAGCAGAGGGTCTGTCCGAGGAGCGAGACCACTAAGGCCGCCGCCTTACGCGGTCGCCAGGCCGAGAAAGCGAGCGAAGGCATCTGGGACGCCGAACAGCTGGATCGTCACTGGACCAACCGTTGGGGCACGCTCATTGCGCGCCAACCGTTCGGCCCAGGACAGGCGCCAATGCGCGCGCTGAGCACGGGACAGGGGTGGAGCCTCGGCGAGCGGGCGAGGAGGACCACCCGGCTCCGCCTGGACCTCCACCCGTTGGCCGCGCACCAACTCTATGCAAGCACGCCGCTCTTTGCGACGGCTCCAGTCCCGCCAGAGCAGAGGCGCTACACCTACGCCGAGCGGATGTAAGAGGACACTGACCCGACGCGGTTTCGTGGTGGCCGTCCCATGCCATTGGCACTGGGCGCGCAGTCGGCAGGTACGACAGTCACGTATCCTCGCGGCATACACCACCCGCAGGCTGCCATCGGCTTCTCGGCGCTGTTCCGTGGGCGAGAGCGACTGCCCAGCAGGACAGCGCAGCGTCCCATCGGGCTGGAGGGCAAAGTCGCGACCAGAGAAGCAGCCTTGCTTCCAGGGCAGCGCTGTAGCTTGCTGGGCATACCCCTGCCTGGAGGCAGCAGCGGCCTCTGCGGGCGTTGGGGGCAGGGCTGGCGCAAGCTCGGTGGTGCGCGCTGGTTCCGGTTTGAGGTGGTGGCCCAGTTCAAGACGCAGGTTCCACACCCATTGGCTGATGACTTGCCAGCACTCCTGGCCCCAGGCGGCATGAGAACACCAACGATCCGGATCTTGTTCCTGGTCTTCATCGGCCAGTGCATTCTCAAACGCGCCGCGATGCAGGTACAGCGCCACCACATCGGCAGCCGTGAACGCGTGCTGGGGAGCGCCGTCAAGAACAGTTCGTAGACGACGCCTTCACGCGTGCTGCCAACTCGGCTCTTCTTCTCCCCAGCCGGGTGGGTCGCCACCACGATCCGGCCAGGCGTGCCTTCCACACCCAGCGGCACAGCCGGACAGTCATAGAGGGTGCGGCAGATCCCGCTTTCGGGATGCGTGAGTTGCTGATCTGGGGGCAGGTGCAGACGGGTCTGTACTTCGTCCCGGTCGAGCAGATGGTAATCTTGGCCCCGTGTCACATAGGCCAGGCCCGCCAGATCGGCCAGAACCGCTGCGGTACCATATTGCCCATCCAGGCGCAGGACGACGCGCTCTGGTGGGAACTGGTGGCGCTTGAGGTAGCTGTGGATGGCTGCTACCGCGCGCCGCAGTTCGGCCCGGTACTCGCCGTTGCCTGCGTGGCCGAAGGTGCCGAGCCACTGATGGGTGTGGGCTTGCAAGGCGGTGGTGCGGGTGCGGACAAGTTCTCCGCGCTTACGCCCCAGGTAGCCCGGCGCACAGAGCGGACGCAAGCGGCGCTGGGCGGCAGGCCGGTCCGCCGTCTGGGGCAAGGCCCGTTGCCGGGCTGCCTCGCGCGTCCCATCGACATCAAAGACGAGCCACTGCGTGCCCGCTCGATCCCACAGGCCAGCCTTGGGTTCCTCTGTGGTCAGCCGGCGCGCGAGCAGATCGGAGAGAAACACTGCCCGCAGCGCTTCGACTGCCGCCTCGTCCAGCGCCGCGAGCCAGCGCGAGCGCGCCGAGCGCGAAGGCAAGCGATTACGCTCAAAGAGCGCCAGGAAGGCGCTAGCCCAGGGCCGCAGCCGCGTGTAGAAGGCTTCGAGCGTCCGTTCGCCACTGCTGGCATAGCCGAAGAGGACGGCGACAAAATCGATGACCTCGAAGTGCCCAAAGCGGTGGCGAGCAAAGCGCACCTGCGCACTGATGGTATCAAGGGCGCCAAGCTTGCCGAGACTAGTGGACGAGGAGCGCGACTTCGCCGAACCAGGGCGGCGTCGCAGGGGAGGAGCGTGCGGAGGTCTGGATGCTGACGGAAGAATACGCGATACTGGTCATTGGGCCTCCTTATCAGGGAATGTTTGTGTTCTTTCCTGATAGGGAGCCACATTTTTATAGCCGCTCGCTATCTCTTGTCATCTCGTTGCGCATCGCGTGGGTGGTGGGCCTATCTGCCTGGTGATTTATTGCGTGCCCTGGTAGCTGAAGGGGCTTTCGCAGGCACGCGCGCAGGAGTCCTTTCATTCTCCCGCTCAAGCTCCCGCCACAAGCGCAGCACTTCCGCCACGCTCCAAGCCTGGGCAATGCACCCCCGTGGCGGGTGGGGTGGGTCACCTTCAAGGATTTCGGAAATACTGCCCAGACCGGCATCGCGCAGGTGGTCCTCAAACGGTTTTAGTAACTCCAGCGCGGTATGGGGATCATGATAGACTCGATAGTGCGCCTCCGCGTAGGCGCCTTGCAACCAGGTCCAGACTGGCCCTTGATGATACGAGGTATCGCGCTCATACTGGTTGCCAGAGTAGTGACCACGATAGGCCGGGTTGTCGGGGCTGAGCGAACGCAGCCCATAGGAAGTAAACAGCGCGCGCCCCACGACGTCCACCACGGCTGCGGCATCTGCCCCCTCAAGCAGCGGAAAGGGGAGCGCAATGGCAAAGATCTGGCTTGGACGCAGGGTGAAATCGTCTCCATTGGGACCATCGACCACGTCAGCCAGCGCCGGTTGATCAGCTCGCTTGAAGCGCGCGACAAACGATGTTTGTACACGATCAGCCTGCCCAGCATACTGGGTAGCGGCGCTGTCTCCTCTGGCCTCCAGGAAAGCAGCGAGCATGCGAAGGGTGTTGTACCAGAGGGCATTGATCTCTACCGGCTTGCCGATGCGGGGCGTCACCACGTAATCGCCCACTTTGGCATCCATCCAGGTCAGTTGCACGCCCGGCTCGCCAGCATGCAGTAAGCCATCGCTCTGATCGACGCCGATGTGATAGTGGGTGCCGCGTAGATGCCAGTCAACGATGTCGCGTAACACGGGCAGGAGTTCATCGACGAGCGCTTCATCTCCGGTCGCCTGCGCGTAGGCATACACGGAAACCACATACCAAAGGGTAGCATCTGCTGTGTTGTAGCCAGGTATGACTCCTGATTGGTCAGGGAAGTTGTTGGGCAGCAGCCCATCCTGGACGTACTGAGCAAAGCTGCGTAGGATGTTGACCGCATCCTCTCGTCTGCCGGTTGCCAGGGTCAGGCCACGCAGAGAGATCATTGTATCCCTCCCCCAATCATTGAACCAGTGATAACCCGCGATGATCGTCTTGTTCTGCTGCTTCTTTGCTTTTGTGTCATTTTTACCGTCAGCGCCTGGAGCAGTTGGTGCGGGCTGGCGCTCGACGATGAACTGATCAGCGGCAAGGGTCAGCTGCTGTACGACAGGATGCACGTCCTCAACCCCGGCAGTCCGGAGCAGGTGCTTCTGGCGTTCAGTGGCTGCCTCATACAAGGCATCCTCGAAGCGATGTTCGCCCGGCTCTGTCGTCAAGGTCAGCGCGAAGCGAGAGCCTTGTTGAAGGGTGGTAGAGAAGGTGCCTGGCGCGTACAGGTCGCCGCAGTCATTCAGGCCGCGCTCACGCTCTGAGCGATACTTCAGGTTCCACCACCACGCGCCGCCGGGAACGAACTGCCCATCACTTGCTACGAGTGAATAGGGTACGGCTCCATCAAACGCCCAAATGGTGGCAGCCTGGCGACTGGCTTCTACGCCAGGCTGCCATCCTTGACCAGACGATAATCCGTGAAAACCGCGATACGTCACCAACGGAGTGATCTCTAATTGCGCCTCCCGCGAGCCGCGCAGCAGGCGATAGCGGACATAGGTGGTGTTGGCGCCATACTCCATCCAGATGCGCCGCTCCAGCAGCGTATCCGCAAGCGCAAACGTCCAGACAGGGATTACGCCTTCCAGCGCGAATGACTGAAGATGTCGATAACCGTGTGGGTCTATCGTGCCATCGGCAAATTCCTGCGTTGAAAGGGGATAGCGGTGTCCATCGTAGATGACCCACTCCACCAGTCCACCAACCAGTACTGTTCGGTCTACGGGAGGATTGATCGCTGCCACGAGCAGTCCGTGATAACTCCGTGTATTGACCCCTGCCAACGTTCCAGAGGCGTATCCCCCTAACCCATTGGTGACGAGCCATTCGCGTCGCAGCCCACAGGCAAGATCCCCGCAGATTTCACGCCCAAAGTGAACCAGTGGTTGGCTGATGACGGTCGATGGGATTGCTGGTTGATTCATCGTAGCCTCACATCTTCTTGCCTGTTATTGGTTCGCGTGGGCAGGACACCCAGGGAGTCCCTCCCTCAGGTGTCCTCGCGTCAGCGACGAGCCTCCATCTCCCTGTACCTACGCTCTTGCCGCGCCTGCCAGTTCGCCGCGCTTGCGGCGCGCGACAGACTCCGGGCTGGTTTGTTCGAGGAGAGTGGCAATGAGAGCGGTCCAACCCGTCTGGTGACTGGCCCCGATGCCCGCGCCAATGTCGCCATGAAAGTACTCGTAAAATGGGATGTGGTCGCGCCACAGCGGGTCTTCCTGGAACAGCCGGTTGCCACCGAACACTGGCCGGTTTCCATGCGCATTGCGCAGAAAGAGGCTCGTGAGCCGCTGCGCCAGGTCGTCTGATACCTCAGCCAGATTCATCAGCTTCCCCGAGCCGGTGGGGCACTCTATCCGAAGATCGTTGCCGTAGAACTGATGGTAGCGCTGGAGCGCCTCGATCAGCAGGTAGTTGATGGGGAACCAGATGGGACCGCGCCAGTTGGAGTTGCCTCCAAAGGCTCCGGTATCGGATTCGGCGGGCGTGTACCTCACCTCCATACGACCGTATTGTGGAGTGTCCAGCACATAGGGGTGGGCGGCGTGATACCGGCTGAGCGAGCGAATACCGTAATCGCTCAAGAACTCCCCTGGATCGAGCATGCGCCGAAGCAGGCTTTTCAGCCGGGGGCCGCGTGTCAGCGCCAGGAGGACGGTGGGTTTCTCCAGGTCGGATAGCGTCGCGTCCTGCCAGGTATTCACCAGATCGGACAGGTAGGGACGGTTTTTGGCAAACCAGTCCAGGCGCTCACTCAGCCAGGAAAACGTCTCTACCCGCTGGCGCGGTATCGGCACAACTGCGAGCAAGGGCATTAAGCCTACCAGAGAACGCACTCGCAGGGGAAATTGTGTGCCATCCGAGAATACCAACTTATCGTAGAAGAATTCGTCCTCTGGGTCCCACAGTCCGATCCCTTGCCCGGCAGGACTGTTGATAGCCTCCGCAATGTACATGAAGTGATCAAAGAATTTGGCTGCCAGGTCTTCATAGACCGGATCCTCGGCTGCCAATTCCAGGGACATCGCAAGCATGCCTATGCAATACATGCCCATCCAGGCGGTGCCATCAGACTGCTCCAGGGTGACACCAGAGGGCAGCTGCATACTACGGTCAAAGACGCCAATATTGTCTAGCCCCAGGAATCCACCTTGGAAGACGTTCTGGTCATTGATGTCTTTGCGGTTCACCCACCAAGTAAAGTTGAGCATGAGCCTGTTGAAGACCCGCTTGAGGAACGTCGTGTCCCCCTTTCCTGTGCTAGACTTTTCTCGCTGGTAGACCTGCCAGGCTGCCCAGGCATGGACCGGCGGGTTGACGTCGCTGAAGGCCCATTCATAGGCGGGCAACTGCCCATTGGGGTGCATATAGCGGTCTTCGAGGAGCAGCAGAAGCTGTCGCCTGGCAAAGTCGAGGTCGATCATCGCCATGGGAATGGTGTGGAAGGCCAGGTCCCAGGCGGCATACCAGGGATACTCCCAGGTATCGGGCATCAAGATGATGTCCTGATTGCTCAGATGCCGCCAGCTGCTGTTGCGGCTGCGCTCCGATGGTGGCGGTGGCCCGGCGGGATCGCCCCGCAGCCACTTCTCCACATCGTAGTTGTAATACTGCTTGCTCCAGAGCAGCCCGGCGAGCGCTTGCCGCTGCACCCGCGCCTGCTCCTCCGATTGGCCTGCGCGCAAGGTATCGTAGAAGGCATTGGCCTCCTCCTGGCGGGTGGCGAAGATGCGGGAGGCATCAACAAAGGGCGCGTCCTGCCGGTCAGCCGACAGGCGCAGCAGGATAGATTCAGTCGCCCCTGGCTCAATGCGCAGAACATACTGCGCGGCCATTTTGGTGCCAGTGCCCTGGAGGTTGACCCGTCCCTCAGCATGGGAGACGACGGTCTCGTTGATGCCATCCTTCACAAACGGGGTTCGATTGGGCACGCCCCAGAGCCGCTCGGCGTTGGATTCATTCTCGGTGAAAAGGAGGCGCGGCGCGCCTTCACAGGCCAGCCAGTAGGTTCCCAGGGCATGGTGCTCTGCCTGCACCACGCGAGGGCCAGGTGTCCGCCCATTGCCTGACGGGGGATCGTCCACAGCAGCCAGCGTGGGACGGGGGTTGTCGTACCCCCAGACCCAGGTGTTGCGAAACCAGAGTGTCGGCAGCAGATGGAGCGGGGCCGCTTCGGATCCGCGATTCGTGGCGGAAACACGAATCAGGATGTCGGTTGGCGTGACCTTGGCGTATTCAATCACCACATCGAAGTAGCGGTTTTCGGCAAAGATGCCGGTGTCGACGAGTTCATATTCGAGTTCTTGACGGCTGCGACGCCGGTTGGCCTCCACCAGGTCCGTGTACGGGAAAGGACGCTGTGGATATTTGTAGAGCGCCTTCATATACGCGTGCGTTGGGGTGTTGTCCAAAAAGAAGTAATACTCCTTCACATCTTCGCCATGATTGCCCTCTGAGTTGGTCAGCCCAAACAGCCGCTCTTTGAGGATGGGGTCAGCCTCATTCCACAAGGCCAGGGCAAAGCACAGGCGACACTCGTCGTCACTGATCCCGAGTAGTCCATCTTCTCCCCAACGGTAGGTATGGGAGCGGGCCTGGTCATGCGACAGAAAGTCCCAGGCGGTGCCCTCTCTTGAGTAATCCTCCCGCACGGTTCCCCATTGACGCTCAGCTAAATAGGGACCCCAGCGGGACCAGGGCTGGCGATGCTGGTGCATTTCGGTGAGGCGATCCTGCTCTGTGGTGCGATGCATCGAAAACTCCTCTCTATGTTTGCGAAGTCAGTCGGTCTCCATCCTGCTCCTGCTCTGGCAAACCAGGCTCAAGCACCAGGCTCAAGCACTCATCCGGGCAGGGGCGCCGTAGGCAAAGCGACAGATCTCCTTATCGGTGCCGCAGATTCCCACTTCGAGCATGCGCAGCTTGACCTGGGTTGGCTGCGTCATCCTAGGCTCTGGATGGTCGATCAGTTTGAGTTCCCGCGCCTTAGGGAAGACGGCAACTGCTCTCATATTACCCAGCCTTACTGCCCTTGCTCCTTAAAGCGCAGGAGCCGATACCCACCTGCCTCGATCTGGATGGCCGCTTCCTCTAGTTCATGGCCTGGCCTTGTCTCGCCGGTGATCCAGCGGTTCCACTCGCTGCTAAAGACTTCGACCTGATAGGTTGTGTTGTGGTCGAGCAGGCGATCCAGTCGCATGGAGAACAGCATGGTCTGCGCAGCAGAGGAGCCAAGGCAGACCAGAATTTCTCCAGGCTTCCTCAAGGCAAGTTCCTCTACCCGTGGGTTGCGGGTATAGACCCTGGTGGTGACATCTTCGTCGTAGAGCTGCTTCTCTGTGAGCCTTCCCTGCTCAAAATCGCCGGTCGCGTAGACGTGCGTGCCATCCGGCTGTCGAGCGCCAAAGAAGGCCAGGTCGCGCCCGTGATAGCGGAAGCGCCGCAGGCCCACCCATTTCCACGCTGCTGGGATCAGCGGATTGAAGGCAAGGTCGCCTGTCCTGATGGTGACGCCACAGATGCCCTGAATGGCGGCCACGACGAAGCGCGGTGGCTCCCAGGGAGAGAGGCGCATGCCGCGATTGACCAGCGATTCGCCATCCATCCACTCGCTGAACTGGCCGGGCACCGTATTGTTCTTCTTCGGCTCACGGGCGTAATGCTCAAAGCTCATGCGCAGCCCCTCCACCATGAACTCCGGGTGATACTTTGCCGCCGCGTAGGCATACCACCAGGTCACGCCAGGCCAGACGCCACCCATCAAGCCCCACTGGCGATACGGGTCATAGTTGGGACTCATCTGGCTGACGGTGCGGATGCCAGCGGGCGTCCAGAAGTCGGGCAAGTTGAGGCGAGTGACGATGCGATAGGCGACCTCATCAGGCGCAACCTCAAACATGACCGGGTAGATTTCATCCGCCGTCATGTCGGTGTGGATGTTGCCGTCCAGGTCAATGTTGAGGTAATAGAGGCCCGTTTCCGGGTTGATGAGATGGGTATTGATCGCTGCCGTGAGCGCCTCGTCCGCCTCGCGGAATTCCCTGGCATCTTGCTGGCTTTCCGGCGTTCCTCTGGCCGAGGCCATCTTTGCCGCACAGCGCAAGGCGTAGGCACATTCGGCGTTGATCTCGGTGACGGCCCCGTTGAGGGTATAGTTCGGGATGATATTGCGCCAGCTCGCGATGCCATAGACCTCGACACCGCGTACCGTACACGTCACCAGCCCATGCTTGCGCTCAGATGGAATCTCGTCCAGTTCGGTATCGCGCGCCCGCAGGATACACTGCCCAGCCTTCCAAACGGCGGGGTACATGCGCTGGAGGAAGTCCTCATCTTTGGTTGACAAATAGTGGTGCCACGCCGCCCAGATAAAGAGCGCGGTGTTGTCGTTGATGTTGAAGCCGTTATCCGCCCGCTCGTCGGTTACGGCATTGTAGTATTCCACAATCAGTCCGTCCTCGCGTTGACGCGCGGCCAGCGATTCCAACAGGCTGCGCGAGAACTCCGGGAGCAGGAAGTCGCAGCCAACGGAGAACCAGCAGGCATCGCGGCCCACGACCGCTGAGGAAAGGCTAGGGTCGTTGGTAAAGGCGGGGCCAGTGGGATAGTTTGCCATGACGCGCAGCATATTGACCTTGGCCCAGGTGACGCCCAGGTTGACCTGCGGGTCGGGGGTCAAGACCTGGGAGACTTCGGCCACGCGGTTATAGAAATCTACCGTCCTGGTCAGCGCGTAGTTGAAATCCAGGCCAGCATTGAAAATCTGCCGCGCTTTAGTTTCGCCCTCGTGTGAGAACGCCGTCAGAAAGGCAAACTGAGTGCTTTCGCCAGGCTGGAGTTCAATATCCACCTGCAAGGAACCCAGGATGGGGCCGGTGGCGGAGGCATCGTTCGGCAACTGCGAGACGTTGGTGGTTTCGTACACCTGGCGGTAGTCGAAGCCCGTTGCCCAGCGGGCAACACGCACCTGTAGACCAGAGACGCCAAAGATGCGAACCCAGTCGGGATGGCTCTCATTACGCGCCACCAGCCCGCCCTGGCCGAGCGACGGGTCATAGGTGGCGCTCAGATCGGCAGGGGTGGCACCCTGCAGCTGGGCATAGCCAAAGACTCGCAGTTGGACAGGAGGGGCGGCACGATTGTGCAGCCGGATGACCTGATAAATGAGGGGCGATTCCATTTCCAGATGTTCGTAGGCACGCAGGGGCGTGGTGACCGAGGGGACAAACACGGTCTCTTCCACCTGAATATTGCCTGGCAGTTCATACTCATGATGCTGATAGGCCGGGTGAATCTCAAATCTGCCGGGCGCCTGTCTGTAGAGTTGAATCTGCCCGTCCTGCTTGCGCGCGCCATCAGGTGCGCCTTGTACGCCGTCCTCTTGAAACGGGCGTTGCAGGCGGCGCCCGCTGCCGCTGTAGCGTATACAGAGTGCTCCCAGCACTTTCTGGCCGAGAAACGTGCTGAAAACCGATTCAACGTCGCCAGTGCCTTTGGTCGTGACCCAACAACTGCTGTTCCCCAGGCTGGAACCCATCTCCAGGTCCGTATCGGGGACAACATACGAGGGGAGTTCATCCACATGGCGTGTTATGGAGAGGACCGGGTGCAGCCCTAACCTGGCTTCCGGGGCTTCCTGGGGTAAAGCAGTAGCATCCATCATAAGCTCCTCCTTAGAAATGGGTTGAAAGAACTGGGTTGCGCGTCCAGGCACATCTGAGGTTGTTCGCTAGAAACGCCGCGTGAGGGCAAGCCTTGCGCCCGACGCTCCGCCGCACGGACTATGCCGAACTGTACCAGGAGCAATCAAGGTGGTCATCAGTGCTTTGTGCCTATGAAGTGGAATGGAGCCATAGCCTGGCCTCATGGGTTGCTTGATTTAACTCGCTGGGTTGGCAGCGTGCGCACATCCACGACCACCGGGCGACCAAGCGCTCCAGCGAGGTGATTTGCCAACTGCTGCAAGGGTTTCATTGGACCAGTACCGTCTATCGTGACATCCACGACTCCATCGTTGATCGTCACCGCATCAACGTGATAGGACGTGCCTGCTACCCATTGCTGTACGACCGCCGTCGCGTGAGCGTTTTCCCTGGCACTCCTGACGTTTTGATAGGCCGCCAGCGAGAGGGGCAGGGTAACGAGCAAAAGGCCCACCACAAACAGCAGAAAGGCGCGGCGGCGGAACCGCCGCTGCTCTTGCGAGACCACCGACGTTCCCACGCCGAGCACCAGGAAGACCATGCCGCCCGCGAAAAGAATCGCGAGAAAGTTGGTCAGAAAGAGGAGCGAGGCACCCGCGGCTGCATCCAGTTGACCTTGCCGAAGCGCAATGCCGACCACGCACAACGGAGGCACGAGCGAGATGGCTATAGCAACGCCGCCAAGCGCGTCGGCAATTTCGGCGCGGGAGAGAATGAAAGCGCCAGCCGCGCCCGCCCCCAAGGCGGTGAGGAGTGCGTAGAGTCCGGGGTGGATGCGCGAGGTAATCTCGCCGTTGGTCGTAAAGGAGATCGTCACGTCAGGCACGACCCACGCCAACAGGTAGGAGAAGAGCATCACGGCAACGATCCCGGCGCCGGTGAGTGCGAAGGCGCGCAGGGCGCGTGACGAGGAATTCATCACGACAGCGGCGGTCGTTGCCATCATCGGCTCCATCAATGGCGCCACGAGCATGGCCCCAATGACCGTCGTGGGAGCATCGGAGAGCACCCCATAGGCGGCGATGACGGTCGCAAACAAAAGCAAGGCGAAAAAAGTCGTCAGACGGCGCGCCGTCTGTGGCCCCTCGATAAAGAGCTTGTTCTCGAATGTCGGCAGATACGCTGGGTCGAATCCAAGTTTGGTGAAGAGCGCTGGCTGGGAGTTGGCTGACATGATGCCTCCAAAGCGAGAAAAGAGGAGAGATGATCGTCCTCCGCGTTGAGAAGAAGCAAGTTTTCTGTGCCGAAATATGAAGGGTAATGCGGCAATTTCTTGGCCGTATCGTAATGTTTCCGTTCCTTATCCTGAGGTATATCTTATGCGGCAGTGTGAGGTGGTGAAACCATTGCCCAACCAGATGAACCACCTGGAGCACTGCCGAGAGTAGGACGCCAGCCCAAGCAAATTCATAGACTGGCCCGAAACGTAGGCCGACATCCCGGGTCTGTTGGAGGTCTTTCGATGCTCTTCCTTGGCGTCTTACTTGCTCTCGTGTTCCTCTTCGGTCTGGTCTCAGAGCGCATCGAGCAAACCGTGCTGACCGCGCCGCTGGTCTTCACCGCCGGTGGCGTTGTGTTAGCGCTCCTCTTGCCAGTGCCAGGCCAGGCCGAGGTTCATACGGCAGGGGTCCTCTGGTTTAGTGAGACTACGCTGGCCCTGCTCATCTTTGCCGACGCAGGCCATCTCAGCCTGGGTGCTGTGCGCCTCTCATCCAGTCTGGCGGCGCGCCTGCTCGATGTTGGGCTGCCTCTGACGATCCTGGCCGGGCTGCTGGCTGGGGCACTGCTGTTCCCCCAACTCTCGCTCTGGGAAGCCGGGATCCTGGCCGCCATCCTGGCCCCAACCGACCTGGGTCTGGGCGCCCTGGTGGTCAGAAGCCAGCTGGTACCCGAACGCATCCGCGAAGCGCTGGTGGTCGAAGGCGGCCTGAACGATGGCATTGCCGTCCCCGTGCTGGTGCTGTTCCTCGCGCTGGCCCGCGCAGGACTGTCCTCCCAGCACTTCTCCTGGGTCATCTTTGCGCTGCAACAAATCGGCATGGGGCTGGTGGTGGGACTGGTACTTGCTGGGACAGGAGGCTGGCTGATGAACCAGGCCCGTAAGCGAGGCTGGATGACCGCGCCCTTCCAGAGCTTCAGTCTGCTGGCCCTGGCGGGACTCGCCTTCCTGATTGCCGATGTGCTGGGAGGTAGAGGCTTCACTGCTGTGTTTGCTGCTGGGATCGTCATCAACGTCGTGTTCAAAGAGGCGGCTTTGCACCTGCTGGCCTTTGGTGAGCAGTGGGGAAGCTTGCTGAGCTATGCGGTCTTTTTCATCTTTGGCATTGAGGTCGTTGTCTTCTTGCCGCACCTTGGCTTCTCCGTATGGCTGTATGCGCTGCTCAGCCTGACCCTGGTGCGTCTCCTCCCGGTAGCCATCTCCCTGATCGGAGCGCATCTTCACCCTTCCACCGTGGTCTTCATCGGATGGTTTGGTCCTCGCGGGCTAGCCTCCATCGTCCTGGGCTTGCTCTATCTGGAGCAGGCAGTATCCCTGCCTGGAGAGTCGCGCATTGTGTGGGCTGTCGCCGCTACCGTCCTCTTGAGCATTGTGGCGCACGGGATGACGGCTGCACCGGGAATCAAGCTCTATGCGCAGCAGATAGCACAGCTCCCTCCTGGTGCGCCGGAACTGCTCCCGATACCCACTCGTGGGCATCGCCTCTGGCGATCTCCTTCCCAAGAGGCCCCCTGAGCATCAGGTAAGTGGTGACTGCGTTACGCCGCACGCTGATTGCTCAGGCGCCAGTGACGGGATAAAAGCTCGTCCGGATAAAGTGGCGAAACTCTGCTTGCCACAAGGCCTGAATCCGCTGGAGCTGCTCCTGTGGGAGCGGCCCCTGCCGCCAGGCGCCCATATTCTCCTCTGCCTCCTGTGGGCTGCGCCCTCCTGGGATCACGGAGGAAACCGTCGGGTCGCTGATGCAGAAGCGAATCGCCGCTTCGGGCAGCGAACGGGCTGGCCCTTCTGCCAGGAAGCGGAGTTGGTCCACATACCGCAGGGTTCGCTCGAGTGTCTCGCCGACAAACACGTCGTGGCGCCAATCATCCGGAGGGAAGGTGGTCTGCAGGGTCCAGGTGCCGGTCAACGCTCCCGAGGCCAGCGGAACACGCGCCACGATCCCCACGTTGTGCTGCTGCGCCACGGGAAACACCTCGGTCGCTGCGCGATGATCGAGGATGTTGTAGATCAACTGGACTACATCCACTCGCCCCGCCTGCATGCTTCCATTGGCCTCAGCAGGGCGCGCGTCGCTCACGGAAATGCCGATGCCCTTGATCTTGCCCTGGTCCCGGAGCTTGAGCATGGCCTCGTACCATTCCGTCTCCTCGTTCCAACTTGGGCACCAGGTATGGAGGTAGTAGACATCCAGGCAATCTACCCCGAGATTGCGGAGACTGACCTCGCAGCGCTCAATGAGGTACTGCGCGGGAAACTTCTCACGCATCTTGGTGACGCCAGGTGTGGTTTCCCAGAGCATATCTATCGGCGGAACCTTGGTCCCGACCGGAACTTGCTCGCCGCGCTCCTGGAAGACCCGCCCGATCAACTGCTCGCTCCGCCCATCCCCATACTCCTGGGCCGTGTCAATGAACCGGCACCCCAGGTCCAGCGCGTGGTGCAGGGTACGCATAGATTCCTGGTCATCCTGCGGTCCCCACTTGGCCCCCATCGCCCAGGTCCCCTGCCCAACAGCAGAGACCTGGATGCCGGTATGGCCCAGAGCGCGCATCTCGCCAAGGCTACCTGGCGCTTGCATCATCGTCCCACTCATGATAGGTTGCTCCTTTGGTGGTATCGTCCTGACGTGCTGTTGGGGCACGTCCTGAGCAAAGAACCGACCGCTCTTTGCTCTGTGAGGCCGGTGCGGTCTTAAAACGTCAAATGCTGCATCTATCGTACCTGCCCTGATGGAGGTTAAAAACTGTGAGAGCAATACCATCATCCTGACAAACAAGCTCTCCTACCTGCAACCGCTCAACAGTGAGCGTTTCAGCAGGCAGGTGCTGACGGCGGAGTCACCCGCTGGTTAGGTTCTACGAAGGGGGCTGAGCTGTGCCAAGAGGCGCTCATCGGGCGGCGGAAGCCCCACTTGACTGATCTGTCCGCCTGGAGTAACCTTCACACACCCAGCCACCATCTGTTCTTTCAGCGCTCCAGAGGGATCCTGCCATCGTATCAGCAGACGTCCGGCTATCCCATGTGGACACGGGTAAAGGTGCAGTTGTTCGACCTGCAAGGCGACAAAGTATTGCCCCCGTTCCTGAAGGTGGACCTGTGCCGCTGCCCATCCCGTGACCGGGTGAGCGAACGGATAGGCAGGCATGATCCAGGGGTAGAGTCGGACATCCTCGGTGCATAAGGTGAGGAAGGCTTCCACATCCCTCTGGATGAGGCAGGCGATAAAGCGTTTCACGAACCTCTGCCTGACGGAGCTGGGCGGGGCTCCAGGGCTGGTTGAGGCACTCCGCCACCATCGTGACCAGGTGATCCAGCTCAAAGGGCTGCAGCACCAGGCCAGCGAACCCCTCTTGCTTCACGACGGTCTCCGTGAGCGGCCAGGCCGTACACAGGATGACGGGGAGCGGATGGGACAAAGCCAGCAGCGGACGCAGAGGTGCCAGGGCCTCCTGGCTGGTGCTGGAGAAGCTATCGGTCACAATGAGGTCAACATGCTGCTGATTGAGCAAGCGCAACGCTTGGTCCAGCGAAGACGCCGACGTACTGACATAGCCCATCTCTGCCAACGCCTCCTGAAGGATGAGTTGCAGGGCCGGATCCGCTTCCACCACCAAGAGGTGGGGTGAGGTTGGTGCCGGTGCTGACATGAGATGATCCTCCTGTCCAGAGCTGTGGTGGGCAAACGCACGCGCAGGGGTACCGCGTGCATCGAAAGTTGGCCGGGGACGCGCTCGTCCTTGCCCTCGATCATCTGTCCTCTCACCAGGGGGCTGCAGTCGCTATACCAGAAGTGCAACCGAGCAACGAAAATGGGGACAGGCAATACCTTGCCTCTTAGGAATGAGGCGTCAAGGAGGGGCTGTGTCAGGTCCATTCTCCTGAAGCACGCTTGCCAGGAGTTGGTATTGCCTTGATGGAAAAACTGACTGGAGAACCGCTAGAAGCACCTGATGATGTATGCTCCATGCCCACACGTCGAACAGGCCAAGACCTTGCAGTGCAGAGGAATATGCATAGCTTTCCCCTTCTGGAAGAGAGGGCTCTGTAGAAACAAGAGGCGAACCCGCCTCCAGAACGAGGGCCTCGCTATATCGCCCCGATGGCCGGGGTAGGCGCTCTCGTTGGAGCAGTCGGCCTGCCAGCAGAAGGGGACCTGGCTCGACGGGAGAAAAACTTCATTCCCTCCATTACCCACAGCACGAGCGACCCAAAGGCAACGCAGAGCAACCATTGCCCCACGTCCAGCGGGGTGGTCGTGAAGAGACGGTTCATAAAGCCGAGCTCCGTGATGAGGAAGGTCGTCAGCAGTGCGAGGGCGCTCATCTTCAGCAGCAGGTGGTTTTCCAGTACATCGCGGTGAAAGACAGATTGCAGGGTATCGTTCGTCTCCAGCGCAAAAAAGATACGCGCAAACGAGAAGGTGGTCAGCCCCATTGTGCGAGCCACTACGTCACCAGAACCTGCCGTTAAGGCCAGAATCAAGAGCGTACTCGCTGCCATCAGCAGGCCAAAGAAGGTATAGCGTGCCGCCAGACGCAGCGGCAGGATCTGCGCATGAGCCGGGCGAGGCGATTGCTCCATCAGGTTCGATGCTGGTTTGCCAGTCCCCAGCCCAATGGCCTCAAACAGATCCACCGTGAAGTTCAGCCACAGCGTCTGGAGCGGCAGGAAGGGGATCCCATGCAGAATGTTGAAGATGGCCGCGCCCAGAAACGTCAGGATAAAGGCGAATAAGCTCCCCATCTGATAGTGAATATATTTGAGTAAATTGTCATAGATGCCTCGCCCCAGGCGCACCGCGCGGATAATCGTCGCAAAGTTATCGTCGGTGAGAATCATCACGGCGGCCTCTTTTGCCACATCGGTCCCGGTGATGCCCATCGCTATGCCGATGTCAGCTCTCTTGAGCGCTGGGGCGTCGTTGACTCCGTCGCCAGTCATGGCAACGATCTGGTCTTGTTGCTTGAGCACCTCCACCAGCCGCACCTTATCCTCTGGCGTGACGCGGGCGATCACTCCTATCTCACCTACCTGCCGCAGCGCCTCTTCGTCGCTCATTGCGCTGAAGTCTGCGCCAGTGATTGCCCGGCCCTCAATCACGAGTTGGCGGGCAATCGCAGCAGCGGTGACAGCGTGGTCCCCGGTAATCATCCGCACGGCAATCCCAGCGGCTTTGGCCTCGGCAATGGCTGGCTTCACCTCCGGGCGCGGTGGGTCCACAATCCCTACCAGTGCGAGCATGGTCAGATCATGCACATAGGCCAGAAGATCTCCATCGGGCTGAAATATTGCCGGGTCGATGTCTTTACGGGCCAGCGCCATCACGCGCAAGCCTTCTCTGGCGTAGCGCTCGTTCGCTGCCAGCACCCGCTCGCGATACGCGTCGATTGGGACGATCTGCCCGTTCGCATCCAGACCCTGTGAGGAACGAGCCAGGAGTTGGTCAGGAGCGCCCTTGACAAAACACCGGATGACCTCCTGGCCCTGCTCATTTTGCATCCGATGAAACGTTGCCATCAGCTTATAGGCAGCATCGAAGGGTACCTCAGCAAGACGTGGGAACGCCTGGTGAGTAGCTTCTACATCAAGGCCGCTCTTGGTGGCGAACACCACGAGCGCGCCCTCCGTGGGATCGCCAACCAATTCCCCATCTTTGACCACGGCGTCCGAGGCCAACACCATCGGCAGGAGAAAGGGCGCAAGATCAATCGGTGGTTTTCCGCCCGTTTGCGTAATCTGCCCGTTAGATGAATATCCCTCACCAGTAGCCGTGACCTGCCGCCCGGCAATGGTCATGCTGATGGCTGTCATCTGATTCAGCGTCAAGGTGCCGGTTTTGTCGGTGTTGATGGCTGAGGTCGCGCCAAGCGTCTCCACCGACCGCAGCCGCTTGACAATCGCGCCCTCAGCGGCAAGCTGTGTGGTCCCCCGCGCCAGCAAGAAGGTCACCACCGCTGGTAAGCCCGTCGGAATGGCCGCAACCGCGAAGGCGATGCTGGTGAGAAACAACGTATCGAGCGTCTGCCCCCGGCTATAGCCAAGCAGGATGGAAACGGCCAACGCGAGGCAGGCGATAAGGATAATCTGCTTGGTGAGCGTATTCAACTGCTTCGTGAGCGGGGTCTCTTCGGTTTCGGTGGTCTCGAGCAGCCCGGAGATATGGCCCACTTCGGTTGCCATGCCGGTGGCCGTCACCACGAGTTCGCCCGCGCCGTGGGTCACATGGGTGTTCATATACGCCATATCCGCCCGGTCACCCAGCGGCGCATCCGCGCCCGCCACCACCTCGATCTGTTTGGGAACGGGCACACTCTCGCCCGTCAGCGCGGATTCGTCGATCTCCAGGCTCGCCGCCTTGATGATTCTGCCATCGGCAGGAACGCGGTCTCCGGCCTCCAGCACGACAATGTCCCCAGGAACTACGTCCCCCGAGGCAATTTCCAGGAGCCCTCTATCACGCCGCACCCGTACCTTGACTGTCAGCATCTGTTGCAGGGCAGCCACACTTGCCTCCGCTTTCCCTTCCTGGCGCAGTCCCATGAGCGCGTTGAACAGCGTGAGCGCCCACAATACGAGCGCTGTTCCCCACTGCCTGATCGCCACAGCGCTGAGGAGCCCCGCAATCACCAGCACGATTTGCATGGGGTCCTGATATTGGCGGAGAAAGGCGTGCCAGGCAGGCTCCTTCTTTGCAGCAGCAAATTGATTGGGGCCATAGTGCTGCAAGCGTCTTCTAACTTCTTCCAGGTTCAGGCCACTGGCCGCTTCAACACCTTGAGCGTGCAAGACCTCGTTTACCCCGAGCGTGTGCCAGGGGTGCCCCTGTTCATCAGGTAATTTGATGGAGGTTTCCATTGGCTTCTCTCCACCACATCGCAAATAACTCTGGAGAGCGCGACAGAAGAGCGTGACATCCAGACAAAAGGAAAAGCGGCAGGAACCGCGCCAGGAACTGAGGAATTTCAGGTGCTCTCATGCCAGTGACCTGTAAGGAGGATACCAGTGTCTTCCTTCCTCAAAGGTGTCAGGATCGCTGTCCCTATAGTCAGACTAGCTAGTTCACCAACAATGAGTTGAGTTCGGCCTGGATTCTGCAGCTTCGCGGCCTTCTGTGCGTTCACCGGAGCAGCAACCGGACGTGTATCCAATGACACATGCTCCTGCTTGTCATGCGGAGAGGCGGGTATCAGGATGGTGCCTCCTTCCCCATCTCGTTCCTGCCCGACGAACGTTCAGCAGTGTTGAACACCTACACCATTTCCAAAGGAGGAAAGAAAAGATGGCCGTTGGCCCGATTCAGTACATCGTCTTTGGCGTGCGCACGGAGGACCAGCAAAAAGAGGTGGTTCGGCAGATGCGCGCCATCAGCGAGCGAGGGAACGTTCGCCTCATTGACCTGGCCTATATTCGGAAAGCCGAGGATGGCTCCCTGCAACAGGGTCGCCTGTCTGGCCTGAGCGATGAGGAGCAGCGGAAATTCGGCACCGTCGCGCGAGCCTTGATTGGAATGGGCGCCGCCATTGAGTATGCCAGGACTGGCGGAGAATTCGGCATGGGCGCTTTCGCCGATCAGGACTTCGGCGACTCAATGCAGGAGATCAAAGAGAGAATTAACGAGGCGGCTCAGGACCTGCCCCCCGGAGCTGCCTGCGCCATCGCGTTGGTTGAGCATCGCTGGCTACTGGAGTTGAAGGAGCAAACGCAGAAGCAGGGTGTGGTCGTGCTGACCCAAGGGCTGGTGCGCCCGCGCTCGCTGCTGATGCTGGGCGCCGAATTGCAGGCGGCTGAGCAGGCAGCGATGCACTAACCCCGGTCCCCCCTCTCAACTGGGAAGCACAGCGCTTCAGAAAGCAAGGCACTGGCGGAGGTTTTTGGGCTTTCCACCGTTGCCTTGCTTGTTGGGCATCGAGATCAAGCTGACTTCCTCCGTCTTGGTCACCATGCAGCGCTGGCAGCGGTCTCGCTCCAGCTCTTCCCTTATGGCCTCCATTCTGCGGCACGTTCACCATACCAGGAGGATGATCTTCATCGTCCCCTCGACAGCAAGGTTGTTGTTGTCACCTCTATAGCACCTTGAAGAAAGGAGAGAACTATGGGCGCATCTATGGGATCAGCGCCAGGCGCCCCGGCGGCTGGAGTGCCAGCCGGGTCAAGATGGGGGGTGATCTTGGGGGGGATTGTAGCGATTTTGTTTGGTCTGGTTATCCTGGCCTGGCCGGGCATCACCCTCCGCGCGCTGCTGTTAGTGTTTGGTATCTTTGCCATAGCCGCAGGTGTCTTTGCCATCCTGGGGGGTCTGCGGGCCGAAGAAACGCGGCGCAGGTGGCTGCATCTCGCCGAAGGCGTCGTGGCGGCCCTGGCAGGCATTGTGGCCTTAGCTTGGCCGGGCATCACGGCGCGGGCATTACTCTACCTCATTGCGGCCTGGGCCATCGTCACGGGCATCATGGAGATGGCAGGAGCCCTCCGGACACGATTGGCATCAATGCCAGAGTGGGTACTGCTGGTGAGTGGAGTCATCTCGGTCGTTTTTGGCATCTTGTTGTTGGTATGGCCGCGTCTCGGCTTACTGGGCCTGGTCTGGCTGATTGGCATCTACGCGATTGTCTACGGGATCATCCATTTGGTCCTGGCGTTCACAGGAGGGCCTACAAGGAAAGCCGCCGCTGTCTGACTATTCCCCTATCAATTTGCAGGGGGGCGTTCTCAGCCTGGGCACCAGAACCACACTCTGGTGGTTTGTCATGCGCCTCTTCTGCGAGGCCGCAGTGTAGTTGCCATCACAGAGGAAAGCCAGACCTGATGCTATGCTCCATGTGAAACGGGCATTGGGCCAATGGTTCAGGTGGCCCACAATGCTCATTTTCCATTACTCGAAAGGAGCACATGATGGACAGTCCCATGCAAGAAGCACCTGGAGGAATGCGGCAGCCGAACCAGGCAGGGCGTCAGATGAGTGCGCCCCAAAGAGGGATGCTTCAGATGACCGAACAACTGAGTAAGTGGTGGTGGGTGTGGTTGGTCGCTGGCATCCTGTGGATCATCGCCTCGCTCATCATTTTACAGTTCCAAACCGCTTCGCTGGTCACGGTAGGTGTGATCTTCGGGGTGCTGTTCCTGGTCGCTGGCATCCAGGAGTTCTTCATCGCCAGCATGACTCCAAGTTGGAAGTGGCTCTATATCGTGCTTGGCATCTTCTTAGTGCTCGGTGGCATCTACGCCCTGGTGCATCCCCTCAACACCTTCGTCGCTCTCGCTGATATGTTGGGCTTCCTGTTCCTGCTGGTTGGAGCCTCTTGGACGATTGAGGCGTTCGCCACGCGATCGGTCTATGACCTTTGGTTCCTGAATTTGATCGCCGGGATCATGATGATCGTCCTGGGCTTCTGGACCGGAGGCCAATTCATCACCGCCAAAGCCTCCACCTTGCTGATCTTTGTCGGAATCTGGACGCTGTTCCATGGCGTCACCGATCTTATCCGGGCGTTCCGCATCAAGCATCTGGGTCAACAGGTCCGCACTCTCGCCACGAGTTGAGCGTGATCAGAGCATGCAACATGAGACATCCCGAATTTTGGGGATGAAGTAGCGAAAAAGCGACCTCCTGAACTAGACTGGACGTTGTCAAAGCTCCAGTCCGTATCAGGAGGTCGCTGGTATATGCCCCTTGAGTATCCCACAGCTCCTACCGACCTGCAAGCCTCGCCAGACATGGCGCAGCACCTGGCCCAACAGGGAGCACCCTTCTTGCACCCCTTGCTCCTCTGGTTGGATACCAGCCTGGACAAGCGGTTGGTCCGCACCTTTCTGCAAACCGTTCAGGCGATCCTGCAATTTCGCCACCGCACGCACGGACTGCTCTTGAGCGAGTTAGGCGCGTATCTGCTCTCGCCCGCCCAGGCTCCGGCTGGGACCAAACGGTTGAGCAATCTCCTGCATTCGCCCCGGTGGACGGCCAATCTCATCGAACGCTTTCTTTGGGACCAAGCCGACAGCCGATTGACGACCCTCGAAGAGGCAGGAGAGGAAGCCCTGGTGGTTTGGGATGAGCGTGTGCTGGAGAAGCCGGAAAGTATCGCCGCCGAGGGGCTGTGTGCCATCCGGTCCATGAAAGCGGCGCGGCTCAAGCGCATCAAGCCGGGCTATTTCAATCCGCCTGGAGGTCGCCCGATCTGTGTGCCAGGGTTGCACTGGCTGGCGCTTCTTGTGCTGGGTCACAAAGGCCCTCCCACGCTCGCACTCATGCGTTGGTGGACCACGCGCGGCACCTTTGCCACAGATCGCCGCAGCCAGGAGCAGGCAGTGCTGCGCCAGTGTGCCGCAGCCTGGGGCCAGCGCGTCCTGCACGTCTTTGATCGTGGTTTTGCTGGTAGCCCCTGGCTGGGCCAGCTCTTGACGCAGCAGACACGCTGGCTGGTACGCTGGCCCAAGGACTATCACCTCCTGGATGCACAGGGGCGCGAACGCAATGCCTGGCAGATCGCGCGGGGCAAGAAGACCTGGGAGCGCGGCGAGGTGTGGGATGGCCGGCGTCATCGGTGGCGTGTTGTTGGTATGCTCGCGCTGCCGGTTCAGCATCCAGCCTATGACACGCCCCTCTGGCTGGTGGTTTCTCGACCAGGGAAGGGCCAAACCCCCTGGTATCTCTTGACGAGCGAACCCATTCGCACGGCTGCCGATGCCTGGCGGCTCATCCGGGCCTATGGGCGGCGCTGGCAGATCGAACAGACCTGGCGTTACAGCAAAAGCGAACTCGCCTGTGAAAGTCCGCGCCTGTGGTTGTGGGAGACCCGCCGCAAACTGCTCTTGATGGCAAGCCTGGTTTACGCCTTCTTACTCAGCTTGCTCGATGAGTCCTATGCGCCAGTACGGGCCTGGTTGCTGCGCTGCTGGTGCCATCGGACAGGAAAGCGGAGCCGAGAGACCTCGACTCCGCTCTATCGCCTGCGGGCCGCCTTGTGCCGCTTATGGCTCGCTTATCGCCCAGCCCTCCCCAATTGGCTCCTCCAAAATTCGGGATGACTCATGTTGCCTGGAGTGAGGAGATCCTCACTCCAGGCAACGCTTTGCGAAGCCGCAGAGTGATTGCTCTCCTTGCTGCTCTTGACACCCCTCGCTCGCGTGATGCGGCCCTCTGGGTGAGGGTGGTTTCTGTGGTGGGTTCAACAACGCCTGCAAGCGCCGAACCTGCGTCTGTGGCACCTCCTCCAGCCAGATCGCACCCTCCCACGGTGCTGTAACCTGTTGGTAACGACAGCTTACCGTTCTGGCAACTTCCTCGGAGTATCATGCCTTCTAGACCCAACCGATGACCGCCAACTGAAAGAGCAGAACAGCACACAACAGGCATGTATCTGGCAGGAAATGAATCCTTTGGACGTCCAGACGTCCCTGCCATCGTGGACACATGTTGAGGTGTGTCTGCAGGCTGTTGCCACACAGCCAAGAAAGGAACACGCCATGCAAGCATTTGTCATGAAAACCATTGGTCAGGTGGGCTTCATCGAGAAACCCATCCCCCATCCTGGTCCCAATGACGCGATTGTCAAGACGACCAGGGCCCTCATTTGTACCTCAGACTCCCATACCGTCGGCGGGGCCATCGGCCCGCGCGAGAACCTGACGCTGGGGCACGAAGCGGTGGGCATCGTCGCTGAAGTCGGCAGCCACGTCCACCTCTTCAAGCCAGGAGATCGGGTCGTGGTGGGCGCTATCACCCCCGATTGGGGCGATCCCGCCTCGCAAGCCGGGCACTCCTCTCAATCTGGCGCGCCTTTAGGGGGCTGGAAGTTCTCCAATACCAAGGATGGCGTGTTTGCTGAGTACTTTCACGTCAATGAGGCCGATGCGAATATGGCGCTGATTCCGGCCAGTGTGCCCGATGAGATGGCGGTCTATTGTGCCGACATGCTCTCGACGGGCTTCATGGGCGCCGAGAACGGTAACATCCCCATCGGGGGAACCGTCGCGGTCTTCGCCGAAGGTCCCGTGGGTCTGATGGCTACCGTGGGGGCGAAGTTACGAGGCGCCGGCCTCATCATCGGCGTTGAAGCGGTCCCGCGCCGCCAAGACCTGGCGCGCACCTACGGAGCCGATGTGATCGCTGATTTCTCCAAGGAGGACGTGGTCCAGCGCATCCTTGAGTTGACCGATGGACAAGGCGTGGATACCGCCATCGAGGCGCTGGGGGCGGATCTGACCTTCCAGAATGCGATCAAAGTCACCAAAGCCGGGGGCACCATCTCCAATGTGGGCTACCATGGGCACGGGGAGTTTGTGCATCTCCCGCGCGTGGAATGGGGCGTGGGCATGGCAGAAAAGACCATTACGACCGGCTTATGCCCTGGGGGCCGGTTGCGGATGGAACGCCTCCTGCGGGTGCTGGAGATGAAGCGCGTCGATCCCACCCTCATGACGACGCACACTTTCCCCTTTAGCGAGATGGAGCGCGCCTTCGAGGTCATGGACAAAAAACTCGATGGGGTGCTCAAGCCTCTCATTGTGTTCTAGCCGGGGTGCGGCAGTCATGCCCCTCTCCAGCAGGGCGCTCCACGCAGCGTCTCTCCTGGAGAGGGGGCATCTCCACTTCTTCACAATAGGAAAGAGACAACAGGGTCCACCCCCTCACATCGAGTGGAGGGCCTGGACAATCATCTGGAGGAGCACTATGAACACGATTGTGGTCTATGCGTCCCATTTTGGGAATACCGAGCGGCTTGCCAAAAGCATAGCTGCCACGTTGGACGCCTTTGGATCAACTCGGCTGGTCCAGGCGGGTCCAACCTCTCCGCTCGACCTGGAAGGGGTAGGTGTCCTGATTGCTGCCAGCCCAACAGAGGGATTTCGGCAGCTTCCGACGATGCGAGCGTTCCTGGATCGCCTCTCGCGCGTTGCGCTGGGACCTGTGAGCGTCGCCTGCTTCGATACCCGTATCGACATGCCCTGGCCGATAAACGGCTCCGCAGTGAAGGACATGGCTCGGCAACTGCGCCGGAAAGGGGTCGATCTCCTTGTCCCGCCGAAAAGCTTCTTCGTGAAGCGTATGAAGGGCACACAGGGCGCCGTGCTGGTGGATGGAGAAGAGGAAAGCGCAGTGCGCTGGGCTTTGACCATCCACGACATATATGAGGCAGCTCATCCTCAAGCTGTTGTGCGTTCATCGTAGTAGGAAGAACACCGGCAGGCAGCGTTCGGACTCAAGAGAAGACCCATCTTCCGATCAGTTCTGCTGCCTGCCGTAAAGCGCAGAAACAGCAAGCGCAGCAAGGGTTACTCGCTGCCCATCGAGTGCGATCAATGCTCGGCTATCTTGTCTCGCTTCTGATTGCCTTGCTCATAATGCCAGGGCGGCGCGTGAAGAGATAGCCACCCTGGCAACCCCGGTGCAGAGCATGCTCCGCTCAGCGCCCATGCCAACGTCGACGCTGCATCAGGTTTTGGCTTCTTTAGGATGCGCTAGGCAAAGAGGTGCACTTGCTGTTGCACGCAACCCGCCCAGGCACGCTATCCATAGAGCCCGACAGGCGCGCTGAGGCGCGAGCGAAACAGCGCGGCTGTGCCAGGGCTGACGTTGCCACCAATGCGTGCCAGAAAGACATTGGCCGGGTCCAGACGCAGATTGGGTTCATTGGCTGCCATCTTTTCGAAGCCCACCGACTCAAAGAGCCGACGAATCATCTGCCCGTAACTCATGCTGCCCATGCCAGCTCCATCGAGGTCCCAATGCCAGGCAAAACCCAGCGCAAAGAGGATGACGTCCTCGAAGTAGTCCGGTTCCAGGGCAAACTGGAGCATGGCTTTGGAAAGGCCGAGCTTGCGCCAGTTGGAACTGACCTCGATGGCTACTTCATATACATCTGGGATCCCTTCCCACCAGTCATCGGCGGCGCAGATGCTCACCTGCCCAATTAATTGCCCATCAGGGGTATGGGCCACGGCCAATTCGCACTGCGGGTCGGAAGCAATGCGTTTGAGCAAGGCTTGTTCGCGGTCGGCCCTGCGCGCAAAGGCATGCAACCCTTCGTCAGGATGCAGCCGCTCCACCAGCGAAGGCGGGCACCAATCGCGCAGGAGGATCGGCCCGTGTGCTGTCTCCAGTGTTTTGACGCGAGGCTCAGTCATCTTGCCAGCACGGCGCAACAGGTCCGGGACGCCAGCACTGCTGGCCTCCGGGCGAACTGCCGGGAACGGCGCCAGCGCGACGTGTGGATATGCCTGGCGCAGGGGCGCGGGCAGGAAGAGTCGCCGCGCCTGCGCGACCACGCGCCGATTGTGGCGCTCGATCTCCACCCGGCGGGGTTTGGGTGGAAAATCCTCAGGGTCATCCAAAAAGGTTGTTGGCAGTGGCTCTTTGCTCTCTGGCTGCCAACGCTCCAACCAGGCAGGTGGGATCTGCTCTGGCAAGGGTCTTCCAGACAGCTCTGACCAGACCAACGCCCAGGCGCGCGGCACGACGCGATACATATCGTAGCCGCCACCGCCCAACGCGACCCAACGTCCCTGGCAGTGTTCATGTGCTAGCTCATGCGTCAACTTTGTCTGAGCAGCAAAGGCGCGCGTGGTGAGGGAGAGATGGGTGAGCGGGTCCCAAGCGTGCGTGTCGCAGCCATGCTGGCTGATAATCAGGTCGGGGTGAAAGGCGTGAACGAGCGAAGGCAGCAGCCCGGAAACGGCCTCAAGCCAGGAATCATCCTCCGTAAAGGCGTCGAGGGGAATATTGACGCTCAAGCCGCGCCCAGCTCCCTTGCCAAGCTCCAGCAGATCTCCGGTGCCGGGGAACAGATACTGGCCCGTTTCATGGAAGGAAACGGTCATCACACGCGGCTCATCATAAAAGGCCCACTGGACGCCGTCGCCATGGTGTGCATCAAAATCGATGTAGAGGATACGTGCCTCGTATTCCTGAAGCATGGCCGCGATGGCGACCGCCGCATCGTTATAGATACAAAAGCCGGAGGCGTGATCGTGCATGGCGTGGTGAAAGCCGCCAGTGGCGTTGAAGACATGACGTGCTTTGCCAGACATAACGGCGCGTGCCGCGGCCAGCGTGCCGCCAACGATGCGCGCCGAGGCGGCGTGCATCCCAACGAAGATAGGATTATCGCCCATGCCAAAGCCATAGGGTTCGGGGTCAATCACATAGGTGCCGACGAGGCTGTCGAGTCCCTCATCCTCAGCACTCAAGCGCTCGACTGCCGCGATATAGGCAGGGCTATGCACCAGCAGCAATTCTTCCCTGCTGGCCTGCTGTTGAAGCAGGATGTCTGGCCCATCCGGATGAAGGATGCCCGACTGATCGAGCAGGTCCATAAGCAGGAGGTGGCGGCGCGGGCGCAGCGGATGCTGTGGGCCAAAATTGTACTGGCCCAGGTGTGGGTCGTGGACGAACAGCACACTCGCTTCGGGTGAGGAGGTGGCTTTGGGTCGCGCTTGCAGGTCTGGCTGTTGATCGCTCATCTTAGCGCTCCTCTGGGGATGCTGGTTGCACCACCTCGACCCCACCGGCCCGAAGTTTCTGCACCAAAGGTTCCGGGTAAATCGTGCGCACGCGCAACGTGACCGGCCAGCGACCTTGCGCATCGACTGGTTCGGTCAACAACCCTGCCAGATGCAGATGCTCGTGCCCAAGCAGCAGCAAGACCTGGCCAAGCTCGATTGGGTCGGAGCTTGGCAGCAGCAGCTGAAGACGGGTACTGGGCTCCTGCGCCCCTAGCAGCCGGACCAACGCATGGAAGAGGTCACTTTCCGTGATCATACCGACCAATCGGACATCCTCCTCATCATTCACGACAGGTAGGCACCCGATGGCGTTCTCAGCCATCAGGTTGGCGGCGTACTCCACGGGCGTATCTGGGCTGACGGTGATGACAGGCCGGTGCATGACCTCACCCACGTGGCGCTCTGTCAACTGCTCTAACGGGACGGCTCCTACTCTGCCGCCGGGTAGATCGCGGTCGGAGAAGATAGCAATGACGGCAACCGGCGGTTTCGGGGGCGGGTAGACAATCTGAGCGAGCGGCTCCTCTTTCTGCTGTGGGAGGCGCTGGACAACAGGCAGATGCCGAAAACGTCCCTGCTGCAAGAGGAGCGCAGCGTGTTCCAGGGAATCCTTTTCTTGGATCGTGACGACGTTTTGGACCATAATATCCCTGACCAGCATAGCATAACCTCGCTTTCAATCCTGGCTCAATGGACGATAACGAGCCGGGGATCAACGCCCAGCGCCTCTTCCATCTGGACCCGCCGGGATGCTCTGACCCGCCGTACCTCTGCCCAGAGTGTTTTGAGCTGCCCATTGATGATGTGCAGACGTTGTGACGCCGCATGATCGCTCTGGGGGCGTTGCGCCAGCCGCAGGCGCAGTGCATAGCGCTCTTCGCTGAGCTGCTGGATGGTATCGAGCAGCATCTGCTGTCCGTTGCCACTCTCTAAAAGCGTA